>JANOPP010000491.1:0-14279 GCA_031421915.1 Myxococcales bacterium
CGCCCTCGTCCCTCGGCCCTCGTCCCTCCGCCCTCGTCCCTCGTCCCTCGGCCCTCCGCCCTCGTCCCTCGGCCCACGATCCCTCGCCCCATAGGACCCACGGCCTTCGGATCCGCGGCGGATTTCTCTGCCCACAATCAAAGTTCATCGTTCCGCCCATCCAACGAGCGCGGTGACCGCCGAAATCAAGAAGCACCGTCGCCGTCGTCGTCGACGCGCTGGAGCCCGAGCCCGAGCCCGAGCTGTTCGCGCTATGCGCCCATTCACGTCGCAGTTCCTGCCCGTTGCCCCCAACGATTCGCTGCTAACACTTCGCCGGGAGCCCCGTCCTTCCTGGGTTGCTCCAAGCGTACAGTGCCCCCGTGGAGGAGCTGCCGGCGGTCGTGACCGCGGCGCGGCGCGGTGATCGCGCTGCGTTCGCGGAGCTGTATCGCCGCTTCCATCGGGCGGTCCACGGCGTCGTGCTCGCGCGGGTCTCGTACCGCGACGCGGCGGATCTCGTGCAGGACGTGTTCGCGGCCGCGCTCGAGCGGTTGCCGCAGCTCGGAGAGCCGGCCGCGTTTCCGGGGTGGCTGCTCGCGATCGCGCGCAACCGCTCGATCGATCACCTGCGCGGACAGAAGCCGACGGACGAATTCATCGATCTTCCCGTGGAGGCGTCGCGCGGTGCCGAGGTCGCGCAGGTGCTGGTTGCGTTGCGGGCGTTGCCGGAGGCGTACCAGGAGACGATGATCCTGCGCCTCGTCGAGGGGCTGTCGGGGCCGGAGATCGCGGAGCAGACAGGGTTGTCGCCTGGATCGGTGCGCGTCAATCTGCACCGTGGCATGAAGCTCTTGCGCGAGCGCCTCGGCGTCTCGACCGGAGAGGAGGAATCCGATGAGCGACCAGGATGAGCATCTGTGGGATCCCTCTGCGCCGGCCGATCCCGAGGTGGCTCGGCTCGAGGCGCTGCTGCGTCCGCTCGAACACAAGGCGCCACTCGACGAGCTGAGGCTTCGTCGTGCGCGGCGCAAGACGCCGTGGGTCATCGGGATCGCCGTTGCACTGGCGGCGGCGGCGGTGCTGGTGCTCGTGCTGCGCGCGCCCCGAGAAGAGACGCCGGTCGTCGCATGTGGTGGGACGGCAGGGTTCGCGTTCACCGCGCAAGGCGGCACGGTCGCGTGCGCCGGTGCGGCGACGGAGCGCGGCGTGCTGCCGGTGGGGGGTGTGCTCGACACGGGTACGAACAAGGCGGAGCTGACCATCGCGAACATCGGGACGGCGCAGCTGTTCGAAGGAACGCGCGTGCGGCTCGATCGCACCGAGGCAGGTGAGCGCCATCAGCTCCATCTCGAGCGGGGGCGCATGCATGCGTTCGTCAACGCGCCGCCGCGGATCTTCGCGGTCACGACGCCAGGTACGAACGTGATCGATCTCGGATGCGAGTACACGATCGAGATCGACGAGAAGGGGCAGGGGTCCATCGTCGTGCAGCAGGGGATGGTCGAGCTCGAGAGCGGTCCCGCCGTGCTGATCGTCGCGCCGGCGGGGACATCCACGCGCCTGCTCGCCGGGCGAAGGCCGAGCCTGCCGATCTCCGACGGGGCGGGCGAGGTCATGCGCACGGCCGTGGCCGCATACGAGCGCGGTGATCTTACTGCGATCGATCGGATGCTCGCGAGCGCACAGCAGGTCGATGCGATCACGATCGCGAACCTCGTGGTGGTCGCGCCGATGGATCGGCGGGCGGCGATCTTCGCGCGGCTAGCGGATCTCGTGCCGCCACCCGCGGGCGTGACCGTGGAGATGGCGCTCTCGACCCCGGAGAAGGCAACTCTGTGGACCACGGAGGTCGTCGTGAACCATCTCGGCGAGCGCGCCCTCGACAAGCAGCAGCAGAAGTTCGCACCGAAGTAGTACACGGCACGCGCACAGCGGGCGATCGCGCACGGGGGCCTGCGCTCGGCTGCCACGGCGATGGCCAGGATCCGGGGCTTCCGGCGGTGGCACGCGGGGTGCTCATCCCTGTCGCATGAAGACCGATAAGGACCCCAATCAGGGCGAAGGCGACAAGGTCTCGGCCCGCCACTACAACCGCGAGGTTCGCGAGTTCATTGCCGACGGCAAGGTCGACGAAGCTGCGCGCGAAGCCGCGCACTACGTGGAGTCGGAGCCCAGCGATGCACAGCGCGCCGAGCGTCGGGCCAAGAAGGGCCCGAACGCATCGAAGGTCTCGGTCGACGAGCTCGTCGCCAAGGGCCGGACCGTGATCGATCGCGTGCGCCCCATCGTGGAGCGCGTTGTCGACCGCGTTCGTTCACGTCTCAACCGCAAGTAACAAGTAGTTCGCTTAACCCCATCTCGAAGGAACACGGTCATGCATATCCTCTGGACGCTTCTCATCGGTCTCGTCGTCGGCGCCATCGCGAAGTTCGTCATGCCCGGCAAGGATCCGGGCGGTGCGATCGTCACCGTCCTCCTCGGCATCGCGGGCTCGTTCATCGCCGGAATGCTCGGCCAGGCCTTTGGCTGGTACGAGGTTGGTGATGGTCCCGGAATCATCGCGTCGGTTCTCGGCGCCGTGATCCTCTTGGCCATCTACCGCGCCGTCCTCGGTCGTCGCGCAGCGAAGTCCTTCTAAGGAGCAATCATGGCCACCACGCATCCCATCATCCACGTCCCGGATGTCGGCCACGAGCCGCACAACCCGGTGCGCGACGACTCGAAGCTCGCACCGACCGAAGATCTCGATCGCGAGCCCGATGGCGTTCCTCACAACGTCGTCGGCCTCACGGTGGCGTTCTCGGTGATGCTGGCGATGCTGGTCGCCTTCATGTTCCTCGCTGGGGGCACGGCGACCAAGGTAGCCGCGGTCGTGCTCGCGCTCGTCGCCATTCCGGTGCTGGTTGGCACCCTGAGGAAGAAGGCGGAGCGCGAGCGGGATCACGTGCATCCGTCGCGCTGAACAGATCTGTGACGGTTGCGCATGGCGTGGCGGGCTCGCACGAGCCCGCTTCGTCGTTTTCGGCAGGTGACTCAGTATTTCGCGCAGTTGAAGTCGGTACCGATCTTGCGGTGGAGACCCTCGATGCTCGCGGCACGACGAACGTTCCTCACGGTGAGCCTTGGCCTCGCCTTGCTCGTCGAGGCTGGCTGCAGCAAACCGCCAGGTCCGCGCCGTCCTGGTGAGGAGTGGCTGAAGTCGATCGAGGTCGAAGGTAACAAGGAGCTCGGGGACAAGACGCTCGTGACAGGTCTCGGGCTGCGCCGCACGCAGCAGGCGGGCCGCGCGCCGGATCCGTACCTGGTCTCGGTCGACGAGGACCGGATCCGCGGCGAGTACCTGCGCCGCGGGTTCCTCACCGCCGACGTGCGCTCGCGCGTGGAGCGCAAGGGCAACGAGACGACGGTCATCTACTCGATCGACGAGGGCATCCGCGCGACGACGAAGGTCGAGATCGTCGGCCTGCCGGAGAACGATCCGACGCTGCCGCTGACGAAGATCCGCGAGACTCTCCCGCTCGCCGATGGCGCGCCCTTCGACTACCAGGTCTACGAGCTGGCGAAGGAGCCGCTCAAGAGCGTGGTCGAGGATGCCGGCTACGCGCACGTGAAGCTGGACGCGACGGTCATCGCCGACCGCGCCAATCACACCGCGATCATCCACCTCGACTACACACCCGGTCCGAAGTCGACGTTCGGCTCGGTCGAGGTCAGCGGCGTCAAGGGCGACCTCCGCGACGCCGTCGAGAACCGCCTCCAGTTCGAGCCAGGTCAGCCGTACTCGGCCGCCGCGATCACCGCGACGCAGCGTGCTCTGTACGGCCTCAATCGGTTCTCGACCGTGCGCGTGCAGCCGGAGAAGTCCGATGCCACGAACCCTGTGGTCGCGATGACGGTCGACGTCTCCGAGGGTACGCGCCGTGAGGTCAAGCTCGGCGGCGGCTTCGGCATCGATCCTGCGAGCTACGAGGTTCGCGGTCGCGTGGGCTACTCGATCGCCGGCTGGCCGTACTCCCTCGATACGTTCTCGGTCGATCTGCGGCCGGCGTACGCGCTGCTCCGCGATGGCAGTGACTACGAGCCGCGCGTCCGCGCCCTCGCAAAGCTCGAGCGCCAGGACATCCTGTGGACGTACTCGAGAGGCGAGCTCGAGGCCGGGTACAACTACATCGCGCAGGAGGCGTACACGCTGTACGGACCGCGCGCGCGGCTCGGCTTCTCGACCCCGATCATCGGCGAGAAGCTTTCGTTCCGCGTCGGTTGGGGCATCCAGCACTACGACTTCCGCAACCCGCATCCGCTGTTCGACGAGGCCCTGCAGATGCAGATCGGGATCGATCGCTCCGAGCGTGTCGGCGCCTTTGACCAGGCGCTCGTCCTCGATCTTCGCGATCATCCGATCGAACCCACGTTCGGTGTCTATGCCGAGGTCCGGGTCGCCGAGGCGACGAAGTACGCCGGTAGCGACTACGACTACCTCCAGGTCACGCCCGAGGTTCGCGGCTATGTGCCGGTGCCGGTTCGCGGCATCGTGATCGCGGGTCGCATGCGGACCGGCGCGATCGTTGGCGAGCTGGCCCCGACCGAGCGCCTGTTCGGCGGCGGCGCGTCGAGCCAGCGCGGCTTCTCGGAGCGCAAGCTCGCGCCGAGCGCGTTCGGCGAGGTCGACGGCAGCACGCGTTCGATTCCGTATGGCGGCGGCGCGATCGTCGAGGTTGGCCTCGAGGCACGCATCCCGATCACGACGCTCAAGGAGATGCCGCTCGGAGCGGTCACGTTCCTCGACGGCGCGGACGTCACCGAGACCTACGACCAGCTCGATCCGATGAACCTGCACTGGGCGGCGGGCCTCGGCCTCCGCCTGAAGACGATCGTCGGTGCGGTCCGCGCGGACGTCGGATACCGACTCAACCGCACGGGACCGATGGAGCCGGATCCGAGCTCGAAGTTCGCGTTCCACCTCAGCCTCGGGGAGGCATTCTGATGTCGCGCGCGTGGACATGGATCAAGCGCATCGTCCTCGGCTTCGGTGCGGTCTTCGTCGTCGCGGTCGTTGCGGTGCTGGTGACGATTCACACCGACTTCGGTCGCGGCCTGATCCGCACGCAGGTCGAGGCGAAGCTCGATGACATGTTCATCGGCGGCGCCACGGTCGGAAGGATCGAGGGCAGCCCGTTCAGCACGCTGACGTTGCGCGACATCGTCATTAAGGGGCCCGACAAGAAGCCTGCGATCACGGTCGGCACGCTCGAGCTGAAGGTCGGGCTGCTCGGACTCGTGTCCAAGCAAGCGAAGCTGACGGGACTGAAGGCAGAAGATGTCGAGGTGATCCTCAAGCGGGATCCGGACGGCACGCTGCAGATCACGCGGATGCTGAAGCCGATGCCGAGCTCGGGCTGGAGCGTCGATCTCGCGGATCTCCAGCTTCACCGCGGGCACATCGAGCTCGACACCGGCACCAAGCAAGGCGTGGTCAATGTGGACGCGCTGACGATCTACGGTGCCGCGCACATGCCCTACGGCAAGGCGCTCGCCGCGAACCTCTCGATCCGGGGCTCGTGGCGGGAGCGCGCGGCGGGCATCGGAATCGATGCGGTGGTGAACACGAACGAGGGTGTCGTTGGCATTCCGTCGGTGATGGCGATGCTCGGCGGTGTGACCGTCTCAGGATCGGCGCTCCGGATCGTTCCGGCGACGCCCGCTTCGGCGCTGTCGATCGAGGGCACGGTCGTGATTCATGCCCCGGCCGCGGCGATCGCGCAGCTCGTCCCGGAGGTCAAGCTCCCGGCGGACGTCGCGGTGGCGATCACCGCGTACTCGGAGACGCCGTGGACGCAGCTCTCGGTGATCGGTCAGGTCGGTACGACGCCGGTTCGCGCGATGCTGAGTGCGGATCTAGCAAAGCAGCGGGCGATGGGCGTGATCTCGACGGGCGAGCTCGATCTCGGGATGCTGTCGCACGGTACCCTCGTCGGCAGCGGTAGCGGCATCGTGATCTTCGACGGTGCGATGGGGCGCGCCGGCGAGCTACCCGTCGCGAGCGGCGTTGTCACTGCGTGGGGCAAGCTCCGCGATGCGCCCTACGCCCGGGTCGCGGTCGCGTTCAACACCGACGGCCAGCGCGCGGCGACCGTGGTCGGCGTCCACGGCGATGCCGTGAAGGCGATGCTCGTCGCAGACGTCAAGAAGATCGGCGACGCGATCACGCTCGAGCGCAGCACGCTGATCGCATCGACCAGCAATCCCGCGGTGGCGTCGGGCGGCAAGGCGCCGATCCGTGGCTCGTTGAACATCAACCTGTCCGCAAGCGGCATGCTCACGCCGGCACTCGACGTGGCCGTCGAAGGTCGCGTCAAGGGCAAGCGGCTGCGCGCCCCCGAACTGGGACTCTCGATCGCCTCGCTCGATCTCGCGATCAAGGCGTCGCATCTGCCGAACCAGCCGAAGGGCAAGATGGAGCTGCGCATCGAGAACCTCGTCCGCCAGGACGTGCAGCTCGCTCGCCTCGAGATCGATGCCGCGAATCGTCCCGACGGCAGGCTCGCGGTCGCGGTGCGCACGCGGCCGACGCACGGTCCGTGGATCGCCGATGTCGACGCGCTCGTCACGCCACCGGGCACGGGCGACGTCGTCGCGATCGATATCGTTCGGCATCACGTTCGAGCCGGCAGCGGCGGCGACTGGCGTGGCACGTCCGGTCACATCGAGCTCGGGTCCAAACAGTTCCTGGTGCGCGACTTCACGAGCGCGGGCGAGAACGGGGAGGTCGCGGTCTCTGGTCTCCTCGACCGCGCGGGATCCGACGCGGGTGACATCATCGCGGTGGTCGACGTCACCGGGTTCGCGCTCGAGAACATCGACGAGAAGTACCGCGGCACCATCGAGGCGCACATCGACGTCGCGCGCCGCGACAACAAGTTCTCGGGGACGATCGACGCGAAGGCGCGGGGCCTCGCGACCGGAGCGACTCCGTTGACGCTTGACGCCGACGTCAACGTGCAGGCGCAGGCCGACAAGCTCGTCGTCGCGGCCAGCGCGTCGCACGCAACGATGGGGAAGGCCTCGCTCGCGTTCGACATCGATGCCCCGAAGGACCTCGCGAACATCGCGATGTGGAAGCATCTCCATCGTGACGTGATCCGCGAGGCACGGATCTCGCTCGAGAAGATCGATCTCGCGCAGGTCGCCGAGCTGGCGGGTCGCAAGGGCGAGCTCTCGGGTCGCGTCGACGGCGAGCTCAAGCTCGGCGCGACCACCGCGGGCGGCCGGATCCAGCTCCGCGATGTGATGGCGCCGCCGCTGCGCGCCATGGGTGTCGTCAATGCCGATCTCGAGATCTCGCAGACCGCGCCCGACGAGCTGAGCTCCGTGCTGACCGGAACGCTCGGTGGCGTGGGTGGCTTCGAGGCGACGGCGCGGCTCGGCTCCCCGGAGCACCTGTTCGATCCTGCCGGTTGGAAGGCACTCGGCGCCGCCGTCGTTCGCGGCGCGACCGTTCGCGTCGACAAGGTGAAGATCGAGCCGGGTCTCCTCGATCGCCTCGGCATCGTGACGCAGCTCCGCGGCGACGCACGCTTCTCCGCGGAGCTGTACGAGGGCATGACGAGCGCGCAGATGGCGCTCGACCTGACCAACCTGCGTGGGACGCCGATCGCCGAGCCGGTCGCCGCGTCGTTCGCGGTCGCGATCGACGACAAGGGCGCGACCACCTCGCTCGCGGTCCGTGCTCCGTCGGCGATGCTGCTCGAGATGAGAGGCACGGTACCGATCACGCTCGACGAGCTGCGCCAGGATCCGAGGTCCGTGCTCGCGCTGCCGCTCGACATGACGGCGACGATCCCGAACGCCCCCGCACCGGCGGTGCTCGACGTCTTTGGTCGCGGCGAGGTCATCGGCGGCCGGATCAACGGCACCATCAAGATTGGCGGCACTGTCGGCAAGCCGACGATCCGCGCGGCACTCGCCGCGACAGGCATCCGCGTTCCCCCGGGGCCGCGCAACAAGCCGATCAAGACGATCGAGAAGCTCACGCTCGATGCGACCTGGGACGGCACCACTGGCAAGGTCGCGATCCACGGCACGCAGCAGGACGGCAGCATCGATGTCGTCGCGAGCGGGAGCCCGACCGCACTCGACCAGGGCACGGTCTCGCTGAAGGCGAAGTCCTTTGACCTGGTCCCGCTGCTCGTGTTCGCGCCCGGCCCGGCCGGCGCTGCGTCGGGGCGGCTCGACGCCGACGTCACCGTCGTGGGACTCGATCCGATCAACGCGAAGGTGCTCGGCGAGCTCCACCTCAGCAATGCACGCATTCCGATCAGCCCGAGCGTCGGTACACTCCGGCGCGCCAAGGTCGACGTGATCGTCGGCGAGAACCAGATGAAGGTCGCCGTCGAGGGCCGCCTGGGCGGCGGTTCCCTGAAGCTGACGAGCACGATCGGTCTCGACGGTGCGCAGCCGACCGGCGGCGACGCTGAGGTCGTCCTGCGCAAGATCTCGCCGATCGGGACGGTCGAGCCAGATATCGACGCGAACGTTCAGGTCAAGCTCACCAAGGGCGCGGACAAGTGGATCGCCGACGTGTTCGTGCGTAACGCGGTGGTCAAGGTGCCCAAGGCGCGCGGCGAGAAGCTCAAGCCGGTCGGTGCGCCGACGGACATGGTGTTCCTGACCGGTGAACGCGTGACCACGCGTACGATGAAGAAGGAGCTGCCGAAGCGCCCGGGGCTCGTTGTCAACGTCACGCTGTACTCGACCTATGTCGAGTCAACCGAGCTGCGGGGCATCATCAAGGGCCGGGTCGCGATCTCCGTCGATACGGAGAGCGTGGGCATCGTCGGCACCATCGAAGCGGATCGGGGCGACCTCGATCTGTTCGGTCGGCGCTACCAGGTCGAGCGCGCGGCGGTCCGCTTCGACGGCTCGACGGACCCGCTGCTCGACATGCGGATCTCCCACGACTTCCCGGAGGTCACCACGGTGACGCAGGTCCGCGGCCGGCTGTCCAAGCCCGAGCTGATCATGAGCAGCAACCCCGGCATGTACTCGCAGGGCCAGCTGCTCGGGTTCCTGCTCGGCGGCGAGCCGACCGGCGATCCGCAGGGCGGCAATGCTCGCGACGCCGTCACGGGCGCTGGAACCTCGATCATCGCGAACAAGATCGGTGGCTACATGCGCAAGGCACTGCCGGTCGACATCGATGTCCTCCGCTACGAGAACGCCACGGCGTCGAGCAGCGCCGCCGTCACCGTCGGGACCTGGTTGTCGCGGTCGCTGTTCGTGTCGTACCGACGCCACCTGGAGGCTCGACCGGACGAGAATGCGGGCGAGGGGGAGGCCGAGTACTGGCTGTCGCGCCGGGTGATGATCGAGGCCGTGGTGGGTGATCGTGGCTTCAACGGTATCGATCTGCTCTGGCGCAAGCGCTACTGACAGGGGAGCATCCGGCACTGCGGATGCGGTTCCTCGTCCTCGGCTGGCTCGTGCTCGCGATCGGCTGTCGCACGCAGACGGGCCGCGTTCACAAGCCAGGGGAGGAGTGGCTGAAGGCGATCAAGATCGAGGGCAGCAAGGCTCTCGACGAGGACGACGTCGTACCGGGCCTCGCGCTCAACCGCGCCCTCGTCGGGGACCGCTCCCTCGATCCATACCAGCTCAGTATCGACACCGAGCGCATCCGCGCGGCGTACCTCCGCCTCGGCTTCTTCGAGGTCGACGTTGTCCCGCGGGTCGAGAGCAAGACCACCAAGGGCTGGATCGAGCAGACCGCGATCTTCAAGGTCACGGAGGGGCGCCGCTCGACGACGCAGGTCGAGATCCGGGGCCTCCCGCCCGAGATCTCGCCGGCGGCAGCGCGCGGCGTCGTCACCCTGCGGGACGGCGCGCCCTTCAACTACGAGACCTACGAGCTCTCGAAGCAGCCGCTGCTCACGTTGATCGCGGATGCGGGCTACCCCCACGTCGAGCTCCAGGCGGCTGTCCTCGCCGACAAGGCGAACGGCGTCGCGACGGCACGCTACGAGATCGAGCCCGGCATCCGCGCCACGTTCGGCCCGATCACGATCAGCGGCGTCGACGGCGAGCTCGCGGAAGCGATCCTCGGACGCCTCGAGTTCCGTACCGGCGATCCGTTCTCGGCGTCGGAGATCGTGCGATCGGTGACCGCGCTCTACGGCCTGCAGCGATTCTCGACGGTGCGCATCGATCCCGACCGCAATGCCGGTGCGGTCGTGCCGATCAAGATCTCGGTCGCGCTCGGCAAGCTACGCGAGCTGCGGTACGGCTTTGGCTTCGGCTACGACCCGGTGACCGTCGAGGTCCGCGGTCGCCTCGGGGTCAGCGTGATCCCGCGGTCGCAACCACTGTGGACGATCACCTCCGACTTCCGACCTGCGCTCGGCTTCACGCACGCGATCACCGATCCGCGCCCCAAGCTCCGCGCCGTGACGTCGGCGCATCGGATCGAGCTGTTCCGGCCCTACGTCCGCGGCGAGCTCGAGGGCAGCGCCGACTACCTGACGCTCGAGGCGTATCGTACCTATGGACCACGGTTTCGCGCCGGCATCAGCTCTCCGGTCCTCGTGACATGGCTCCTCGGACGCGTGGGCTGGGTCTTCGAGTACCTCGTGTTCGACGAGGTCTACCTGACCGACCCCGCGGACGTTGCCGCGCTCAACCTCGACGACAATCAGCGCAGGGGAGGAGTCGAGGTGTCGCTCGAGGCCGACCTGACCGACAACCGCCTCGAGCCGCATTTCGGCCTGCTCGCATCGTTTCGCGGCACGCAGGGAACCAAGCTCGCGGGCGGTTCGAGCACGTACACGCAAGCCACGCCGGAGCTCCGGCTCTATGCGCCACTCGGCGAGAAGGTCGTGCTCGCGGCGCGCGGGCGTCTCGGCCTCTTGTTCGGCGATATCCCGGTGACCGAGCGCTACTACTCGGGCGGCGCGAACAACCAGCGCGGGTTCCCGGATCGCCGCCTGTCTCCGACGGCGCCGGGCATCGACCCGGATGGGGATCCGGGGTCGATCGTGATCGGCGGCACCGCGATGGTCGAGACCGGGCTCGAGCTGAGGATCCCGCTGGGGACGTTGGGGTTTCCCATCGGGATGCAGCTGTTTCTTGACGGAGCGGACGTGGTCAGAGACCGTAGTGATCTCGACCCTTTCAACCTGCACTGGGCGACGGGGGCAGGACTCTACTGGCAGCCCTTCGGGCTCAAGGTCCGGCTCGATGCGGGCTACCGGCTGAATCGAACGGGCACGGAAGAGCGGTCGCGAGATTCGACGATCGGCGAGAATTTGCTCATCCATTTCGGCGTCGGAGAGACGTACTGATGAAGCGCGCGCTGCGATGGCTGAAGCGGATCGTGCTCGGCACGCTCGCGCTCGTCGTCGTCGCGGTGATCGCGGCGCTGATCATCGTCCATACCGACTGGGGCCGAAACCAGATCCGCAAGCAGATCGAGGCCGCGCTCGTCGAGTCGTTCCCCGGCGGCGCGAAGGTCGGCGCGCTCGAAGGCAGCGTGTTCGGGACTCTCGTCGTACGCGACATCGTCCTCTTGGATCTCGACAAGAAGCCGATGGTCACGGTCGGCTCGGTCGAGCTCGAGCTGTCGCTGCTCCCGCTGTTCACGAAGACGGCGCACCTAGATCGCCTGCTCGTCCAGGACGTGGTGGTCACCAAGCGCACGCAGACGCTGGAGCCGCCGCCACCACCACCGCCCGGCTCGATGACCGTCGAGATCCCGTGGCTCGAGGTCCGTCGGATCTCCGCCGTGATCGAGACGCCGCAGGGGCCGCTCACGATCGACCATGGTTCGGCGACGGCCGAGGTCAACGTGAAGCCGGGTGGCTTCGTCGACGCGGTCGCGACGGTCGCGGGCACCTGGCGCGAGCGCAACGCGCCGATCGCGGTGGTCGTTGCTGCGAGTGTCGGTGCGGCGATCCGGATCCCGTTCGCACGTGTCGCGGTAGGTGACGTCGAGGTCGTTGCCTCCAACGTCGATGTCGACGCGATGTCAGGTTCGGTCGCTGTCGACGGCCCGGCTGCCTCGATCGCGCAGCTCGTCCCCGAGGCGACGCTTCCCGGCGATGTCGTGCTCGCGGTGACGACGACGCCACGCGTGGGCGAGGGACTTCAGATCGTGCTCGCGGGCCATCTCGGCGGCGCAGCGATCGATGGGGCGCTGTTCGCGAACCTGGAGACGATGGCGGCGCGCGGCGTGATCGGCGTGCGCGGTGCCGACATCGGCGCGCTCAGCAACGGCCAGGCACGAGGACACGGCACGGTGATCGCCGCCCTCACCACAGACGGGCTGCGCGTTCGCGGCACGGTGATCGCGAGCGGTGCCGTGGTCCTCGCCGACGGCGAGGTCACCGTGAATCAAGGGCGGACGGCGCCCGCGGTCAGCACGACCGGCACCGCGAGCGAAGCGATTGCAGGGCAGGTGGTCGCCGCGTTCGACGCGACGCCGGCCGGTGGTACCGCGCTCGTGCTCGGCACCGGAGGCGGCGCCACGAACGTCGGCGCGATCGGCAGCTTCACGCGCGTCGGTACGACAGTCGTCGTCGGGCGGACGCTGATCGGCGCGAGCACCATGGATCCCGGAGCCGCGAGCGGTGGCCTCGCCCCGATCAAAGGTACCTTCGAGGCCGAGCTCACCGTCGAAGGACCGACCGACGCGCTGCTCGTCGGCGCCACCGTGGACGCGTCTCGCATCGTCTACGAGGACAAGCGCGTCGGCCAGCTCGCGGCGAGCGTCTCCGTGAAGGTCAAGCCGGGTCCGAAGGGGCCGGAGGTGCTCGGTATCGCGCACGCGGAGGTCACGAACGTGATCAATGCAGGCGCGATGATCGGCTCGTTCACCGTCCACGCCCGCAATCGCAGCGACGGCAAGATCTCCGTCACCGCACAGGCGAGGCTTGCCGCAGCGCCCGTGATCGTCGATGCCCAGGCGCTGATCACGCCAGGGAAGGTCATCGATATCGCCCTGGGGCCGCATCGCGTTCGCACCGAGAAGGGCGAGCTCGTCGGCGCGGGCGGCAGCATCCGGATCGGTGACACCGAGATCGTCGTCCACGGTGTCAACACGGCGCCGGTCGGCGGAGGCAACGGCCGGATCACCGTCGACGCAAACATTGGCAAGCTCTCGAAGAACCTCGTCGCGAACCTCGATGTTCGCGAGATCTCGGCGTCGCTCATCGATCCGAAGTATCGCGGGACCGCGAACGCGGATCTGTCGATCACACGGCGCCGCGGCACGTGGGCGGGCGGCGGCAACGTGATCATCAAGCAGTTCGCGCTGACGTCGGAGACGTTGCCGGTCGATGCAGAGGCGAAGGTCCACATCGAAGGGCGGCGGGTTGCCGTCGAGGGCCGCGTCTCCAATCCGACGGTCGGCGGTGCGCGCGTGGCCGTCGTGGTCGACGGACCGAAGGATCTCACCGACGGTGCCGCGTGGATGCGGGTCAAGCGCGGCGACCTCCAGTCGCTCACGATCGGTGTCGAACGCGTCGACCTCGCGGAGCTCACCGACAACAAGACCGCCGGGATGGCGGACGGCGTGCTGGCGATCACCGCCGGCGTCCCGAGTGGCTCGCTCGCGATTCGCCAGATCCCGACGCTGGTCGGTGAGGCGAACGCCGACATCACGCTGTCGCTGACCGACGTCGGCTACGTCGACACGATCGCGAAGGCCACGGTCGGGACACTCGGCGCCATCGATGCCGAGATCCGGTTGCAGATTCCCGACCGCGTGTTCGACCCCGATTCGTGGAAGACCCTGGGCGCGTCGGTGGTCAATCGCGCGACCGTGCGCACCACCGATATCGCGTTCGATTCGCGCTTGTTCGCGCAGCTCGGGCGAGATGCGCCGTACTCCGGCCGCGCGTCCGCAGAGGTCGTCGTCGGTACCGGCGGGTCCTCGGTCGAAGCCACCGCAAATGTCCGCGACCTCCGCGGCGGAGCCATCAAGCGAGCGATCAACGTCGCAGTGACTGCGCGGGTCGACGACAAGGGGACGAGCGCGACTGTCCGCGCGACGAGCGGCGAGCTCACGCTGCTCGAGCTGCCCGATGCGACGTCGCCAGTCACGCTCGATCGTTGGGTCGCCGCTCCAAAGGCCGAGCTCACCTCGACGATCGCCGGCACACTCTCGATCCCACGCCTCCCCGCGCGCGAGCTGCTCGCGATCATCGGTCGCACCGACGTCCTCATGGGGTCGGTCCAGGGCAAGGTCGAGGTCGGTGGGACGTTCCTCGTGCCAACGGCGAAGGCGAGCGTCGATGTGCTGTTGCTGA
>JANOPP010000492.1:0-22050 GCA_031421915.1 Myxococcales bacterium
GCGTCGCGCCGCCAGCGACGCCTTGATCGCGCGCTCTGCGACGTCATCGGTCGCGGCATGGAACCGCGCGATCACGTGCTTGTGCCGGTGCGGCATCACGACGTCGCGGATCGTGCCGGTCCGGATGCGCTCGCCACCGACCACGCACGGGATCTCGACGACCTCGCTCTCGAGCGCTGCGAGCGCGGCCTTGAGCGCGGTCCGCTCGGCGGTGCCCACTGCATACGAGAGCACCGGTTCGTTGATCGGCTCCGGAACGCTGACGATCGCGTCGTGCATGGCCCTCGTGTACCACGCCGCGCGCGACCCGACCGGGGCCTAGCGTGCGAACCGGGCCGACGTCGGCGCGAGCCAGGGCGGCGCGTCGTTGTTCGTGTGCTCGTCGACCGCGGTGCTCTCATCGAACAGCGCGTGGGCCGCTGCTTCGACCGTCGAGACCGCATCGAAGCATCGCGACATCAGCGAGCGCGCGGGGAGGATGGTGCCCATGATCTTTGCGTTGCGCTTGCGCGGCACCGGCGCGCGCACCTTCTCGATCACGCGCAGAGGTCCACCAGCATGCACCGGCACGCGCGCCGAGCCGCGCGCCGTGGCTCGGCGCTGGACCGACGTCTGCTCGGCAACGGGAGCATCGATGGGCAAGGGCGCCACGACCACCGGCGCCGGTCGCTTGATCTCCCGTGTCGACTCCCACCCCTCGTCGCATAGCGCTTCGACGGCCGCGGTGGCAGCGCGGAGCGTTCGCTCGCGCTCGATGCTCGGGTCGACGACGATGATCGCGGACAGGGTCACGCGCGGTGGCGGGGGAGGCGGCGGTACCGCGATCACATCGGTGCGGACGCACTCGAACACGGACTCGGCACAGACGGTGTGCTCGACCGGAAACTCGGTCGACGGCGCCGCGATCGCGATGCGAGTCATCGTCGCGCTGCGCGGCCGCTGGATCGGCAGGGAGGCTGCAGCGACCATGGGCGACGGCAGCACGCCGAACGCGGGGATGACAGGCTCCGCCCGCGGGACGCTCGGCGCGCTCGACCGTGCCGTGAAGGCTGCCCGCATGACCCACACGGCGGCGAGCCCAGCGACGATGCAGGTCACCAGCAGCAGGAGAGATGCGCCCATGCGAAGGGATGTTGCAACGCCCGATCCGCTCGTAACCCTGCGTACAACCATGGGCAGGCACCGATGTAGGAGTACCTCGCTCGTACACGTTCGAACGGACTGGGACTCGGTACACTGGAGCATGGCCAAGCTCCTGCTCCTCGCCGCGCTCACCCTGATGGCGTGCTCGAAGAAGTCCGAGGGCCCCAGCTGCGGTGCCGTCGTCGACAACATGATGGCCGTGACCAAGCAGCAGATGACCGGCCACGGCGAGCTCGAGGTCCAGAACCGCTCCGCGATGATCGAGCAGTGCGAGAAGCGCAGCCTGACTCCCGCGCAGCGAACGTGCCTCGCGGGCGCAAAAGATCTCGCAGCGATCGCGGGATGCACGCCGCGCGCGACGCCGCCGAAACCGTGACCGCTCGGCGGCTACCAGCCACTCTGGGAACCGCTGCCATGGCAGCCGTTGCCGGTGCCCGTGCAGGATTTGTTCGCCGGGTTCCAGGTGCCCGGCGAGAACTGCACGGTCTTCACGCCATCGACGTGGAGACCGACGCTGATGATGGTTCCTGCCGGGCCCGCAACGGTCGCATGGCACTTGCTGCACGCGACCATATGATCACCGCGGCGATGATTCGCCGACATCCCTGTCCTCGCCGGGTCTCCGCCGTGGCAGCCAAGGCACGTCAACGGTGTGGTCGAGGTCCACGCGGGTGTCGTCTTGGTGGCGACACCGCTGCCGTGGCAGTAGTTGGTCGTGCACGTCGTCGCGGTCGCGCTGTAGACGCTCGACGGATTGAGCGGCGTGAACTTCACCTCGGCGCGGACGACGCCACCGGTGCCATCGATATGACCGGGCGTCGTCGCGTTCGCCGGCTTGGTGTGGCACATGGTGCAGTCCCACGCGGCGTGCGTCGAGCTCGCGACCAGGTGCTTCGCGTGTGCACCGACGGAACGATCGGAGGCCGCGGTGGCGCCGAGCGTTCCCTGCGGTGGTGCACCGTTGCCGTTCGGGTTTGCGACGTCGCCATGGCAGAACGTGCACTGCGTCTGCCACGTCTTCCCGCTGGCGACGTTGTCGTGACAGCCGTTGACCGTCGAGCACGACGGGCCGCCCGACGTTCCGCCGGTGAGCGTGGTGCCGTGGCAGCCTGACGTCGCGCACGACGCGGTACCTGTCCGATCGACGTCATGGCCGTGCATCGCGAACATCGCGTAGCCCGCGGGGTGCGTCGAGCCCGCGGTGACCTGGACGGTTCCGTCGATGTGCAGCGCGCGCATCGCAGGCAGGATGCTCGGCGTGGTGCCGGGGCCCGCGTTCGGGTGACAGCCGCTGCACGTGGTTCCGGTCGGATGCGGCGGTGGCGGAGGAGCGCCGTGACAGGAGTTGCAGTCGCTCTGCGAACCGTTGACCAGCGTCCATTGCGGCGTCGTCTTGTCGCCACCGGCGGCGAGCGTGGAGCCATGGCAGTAGCTCGTGCAGTTGGCGCCGTTCCACGTCGATCCGGCGGCGAGTCCCGTGAAGCGCAGCTCGGCGGGTAGCGCCGTGTCGATGTGCCCGGTCGCGGTGACGGCGGTCGGCACCGTGTGGCACTGCGCGCACGTCGTGTCTGCATGCCAGTTCGACCCGGTCGCGACGTGCGCCTGATGCGCTCCGACGCCGCGCAGCGTCGTGGCCGTGCCGCTCGTGGTGTCCTGCGGTGGTGCGTTGTTCGTCGCGCTGCCATGGCACGCGTTGCACGCCTGGTTCGTCGTCACATCGACGTTGCCATCGACATGCCTCGTCGCATCCACGTTCGGGTGGCAGCTCGCGCAGCTCGTGTTCTGCGGGTGCGGGGCAGGTGGAGGATTCCCGTGACACGACGTGCACTGGGCCTGCGTACCGTCGACCTTGGACCACAGCGGTGTCGTCGTCGTTCCGCCGGCTCCGCCGCTCCCGCTCGTCAGCGTCGCGCCGTGGCAGTAGTTGTTCGAGCAGGTCGCGCCGTTCCACGTCGGTGAGGTGCCGGCGCGTGCGCTGAACCTCAGCTCCGCCGGTAGAGGTGTATCGATGTGGCCGACGGACGTCACGGTCGACGCGACGCGATGACAGTCCGCGCACAGGATCGGCTTGAAGTCGGCGGTCGCGGGGTTCAAGTGACTCTGGTGCGCGCCGACGCCGCGCGCTGTGGTCGCGGTGTTATCGAGCGTGTCCTTTGGCGGCGCGTTGCCGGTCGCGCCGCCGTGACACGAGTTGCACGCCTGGTTCGTGGTCACGTCGAGGTTGCCGTCGATGTGACGCGTCGGATCCGTGATCACGAGTCCACCGCCAGCCGTCATCGTGGAGTGGCAGGTGCCGCAATCGGGGTCGGTCGGATGGGGCGGTGGCGGCGGCGCGCCGTGACACGAGGAGCACTGACTCTGCGAGCCATCGACGCGCGTCCACACCGGGCTCGTCGCCGTGCCGCCCGCGGCGAGCGTCGCGCCGTGGCAGTACGCGTTCGTGCACGTCGCGCCGTTCCACGCTGCCGTCGCCCCCGCGAGGTTGCCGAACGTGAGCTCCGCGGGCAGTGCAGAGTCGGTGTGACCGATCGCTGTCGTCGACAGAGGAACGCGGTGACACTGATCGCAGGTGACCTCGGCCCGCCACGTCGAGGCACCGAGATGACTGCGGTGGGCCCCGACGCTGCGCAGGTTCGTGGCCATCCCGCCGTTCGTATCGACGGGAGGCGCGGGATCTCCGCCCGAGCCATGGCACGTGTCGCACGCCTGGTCATTGATCACGTCGACGTTGCCGTCGATGTGCTTCGCCGGATACGTGATCGTCGTGTTGTTGCCGGCGGTCATCGTCGGATGACACGTGCCGCAGTTCGGGTTGTTCGGGTGCGGCGCGGGCGGTGGTGCGCCGTGGCAGGACCCGCAGCGCGACTGGGTGCCGTCGACGCGCGTCCACACGGGGCTCGTCGCGCTGCCGCCCTTCAGCGGGCTGGCCCCGCCACCGTGGCAGAACGTGTTCGTGCAGGTCTGGTTCGTCGTGTTGTAGGCCGCGCCCGCGATCTGCAGCTTCCCGCCGGTGCCATCCGGTGCTCCCGGTACCGACGTGGTCGGATCGAGGAAGACCTCGTTGATCTGGTTGAGGTGCGTCTGGTCGGCAGTGCTGCCGGGCACCTGATGGCACTCGTTGCACGCGAGTGGCGCGTGCCACGACGAGCTCGAAGCCATGTGCTGCGCGTGCGCACCGACGCCGGGTGCGGTCGTCACGGTATTGCCGTGAGCGTCGCGCGGTGGCGCCGATTGCCCGCCGCCGCCATGGCAGCTGTCACATGGCTGCGTCGACTTCACCTCGATGAGGCCGTTGATGTGGAGCTCGGGGTACGAGATCTTGTCGGCCGCGAAGTCTCCAGGATTCATCGACTGGTGGCAGACGCCGCAGTCGGTCTCCTGTGGATGCGGTGATGGCGGCGGTGTGCCGTGACACGAGCCGCAGGCCTTCTGCGTTCCGTCGAGGACATTCCACACCGGCCGGGTGAGCGAGCCGCCCGCTCCGATCACCACCATGTTCGTGCCGGGGTCGACCTGCGTCAGGGTATCGCCGTGGCAGTAGCTGTTCGTGCAGGTCGCCGTCGCATGATCCCAGCCGAGCCCGGTGCCGAGGCCGGACGGAGTGAGCTCGGCCGGAAACGGATCCCGCGTCATGGTGCCGCCGGCGCCAGCGACGAGGATGTGGCCCGGCTCGCCGACCTCGGACGGGACCGTGTGGCACGTGCTGCAGGTGTAGCGCTTGTGCCAGTCGGAGGCGCCGAGGTGGGCCTGGTGCGCGCCGACGCCGATCGACGCGAGATCCGTGCGGCCGGTCGTGTCCCGCGGCGGCGCGATGCTGTCTCCCTGACCGTGGCAGGTGCCGGAGCAGCCGGTCGACGGTCCGGTGCCGGGATCCTTGCCGTCGAGCACGTCGTGATTGCCCAGATCGCAGGCGACCGCGGAGGCCGCCAGCGTGCAGAGCCCGAGGACCCACGCGCGTAACACCGTGCCCGTTGCAGCAAGCGCCGGACCAGGTGCGAGCGACGCGATTCCGTGAAGATCCGCGCGCGGACGTGACCCGGCGTGGGGCACGTGTACCAGCTTGGGACACGGTACCGACCGTCGATCCGGCTGCGTAGCCGTCGCGATGCGCAAGGCCCCGGGTACGTCCGTTGCAGCCGTCTGATCGCAGTGGACCCCACCGTTCCCATCGCGATCGCGTTCATCGCGATCACCTTGCTCGGCCTCGGCGCCGTGCTCGATGACCGGCGGGCACGGGTCAAGCGCGTGGAGCAGGCGGTCGGGCTCGATGTCGAGACGGTCCTACCGCTCCTGCACTCGATCAATGACGACCGCTGCATCGGGTGCGAGGCGTGTATCGCCGTCTGTCCGACCTCGGTGCTCGATCTGATCAATCACAAGGTCCGGGTCTCGCGGTTCTCGGACTGCGTGCAGTGCGAGCAGTGCGCTACCTCGTGCCCGACGATGGCGCTCGTCATGTATCGCAAGGGCACAACGCCGCGGATGTTGACCGTCCCGGAGCTCGACGAGAACTTCCAGACCGGGATCCCGGGCCAGTACCTGATCGGAGAGGTCGCCGGCAAGCCCCTGGTGAAGAACGCCGCGAACCTCGGTCGCGCCGTGATCGAGCACATCGCGAAGGAGCTCGCCGCAGCAACGGTGAGTATCGGCGGGGCCGACGTGCTCGACGTCGCGATCGTCGGCTCGGGGCCGGCGGGGCTGTCGGCCGGCCTCACGTGCATCAAGCGCTCGCTGTCGTGCGTCGTGCTCGAGAAGGAGCACGTGCTGTCGTCGACGGTGGCGCGCTATCCCAAGGGCAAGCACTTCATGGCCGAGCCGGTCGACACCGAGAACGTGTCATTCCTCCCGGTCTTCGATGGCTCGAAGGAGGAGCTCGTCGCCGCGTGGCAGAGCGTCGTCGAAGGCGTCGGCCTGCCCGTCAAGCGCGGCGAGGCCGTCGAGACGGTCACGCGCGGAGACGACGGCATCTTCACGGTCAAGACCACCGTCGCCAGCTACCGCGCACGCAGGGTCGTGCTCGCCACCGGTCTTCGCGGCAAGCCACGGCTCCTCGCGGTACCCGGCGCGAACCTCGAGAAGGTGGTGTCGCTGCTCGACGATCCGGCCGAGTTCGCGGGTGAGGACGTGCTCGTCGTCGGGGGCGGTGACACCGCGATCGAGGGAGCGATGGCGCTCGCGAGCGTCGGCGCCAACGTCACGCTGTCGTATCGCGGTGACGGCTTCAAGCGCTGCAAGCAGGGCAACCACAAGCGACTCGCCGAGCTGCTCGCTCAGCGGCGGCTCGCCGTCTTGCTCGAGTCGAATGTCGCCGAGTTCACCGAGACCGCGGTCCGGATCAAGCTCGCGGACGGAACGACAACGTCGATCGCGAATCAGCGCGCCTTCGTGCTGATCGGAGCCGATACGCCGGTGGTGTGGCTCGAGGCGAACAACGTGCGCTTCATCGAGCGCCCGCACCTCTACGCGCTGGGCTCGAGCGAGGATGTCGTGCGGCGCATCGTGCCGGATGCCGAGCCCTGCACGCGCGTCCCCGCCGAAGCGATCGCGATCGTGCGCGGCCAGCAGGCGCACAAGAAGCGGCGGCTCGGCAACGTGGTCGATCGCGTGCGCGACGAGTGGGCCGAGGTCGTCACCAGCGTCAGCCAGGCCTTCCGGATCTCGGACCTCGATCCGAAACCGGGGCGCGGCAAGGCGCGCACGCCGGTGAGCGGAACGCATGTCAGCCTCGACGCGGCCCGCAAGGAAGCGTGGGGAGCGGACTCCTCGACGACGATCACGGCCTACAGTCCGTTCGGCGAGGCCGCCGCGGAGCGCACCGGGGTCGACGGGCGCGCCCTCCGTCCGCGCGTCGGTCTGCGCGTCGATCCGCAGGTCGACAAGGATCTCGACGCAGCGTTCGCGCGCTCGACGGCACCGCCACGCCCGCCCAAGCTGCCACCACCCCCTCCGAAGCCACCACCACCGAGACGCACCGATGCGAAGAACCCGTTCGACGACGATCCG
This sequence comes from Myxococcales bacterium, assembly GCA_031421915.1. Lineage (GTDB taxonomy): Bacteria > Myxococcota_A > Polyangia > Haliangiales > Haliangiaceae > JABFXX01. The sequence goes on from JANOPP010000492.1 coordinate 7,147, forward strand.
ACGGTCCGCAATCACTCACGGCTGCGCTGACACGCGCTCGTCGAAGATTGATATCCTGTGGGTGTCGGCATGAAGAAGGGCGCCTTGATGCCGTTGCTCGTGCTGCTGGCCGGATGTCAGCAGCTCCTCGGGCTCGATGATCCGCTTCCGGGCGGCCTCGACGGCGATGGCGGCGTGGACTCGAGTGGCGTGCCGTGCGTGGATCCGATCACGTTCACCGCGGACGGCATGTTCACGGTTCCCGACAGCTGCCCTGCGTTCACGGTCCAGGCCTACGGCGGCGGAGGTGCGCACCGCGGTGGGAGCGGCGGCGTCGCGACGAAGACGCTCACGGAAATTCCGGCAGGAACCGCTTTCGCGATCCTGATCGGCAAGGGCGGTGGTTGTGGCAACGTACCGCGCGCGACCGGTGGCTACATGGGCGGCGATAGCAGCGGTGGTGCGGGTGCTGGGCTCGCATCCGGCGCGATGGGTGGTGCGGGTGGTTCCGACAGCGCGGGACGCGGAGGCAATGGAGGGTATGGCGGAGGCGGCGGTGGAGAGAGCGGCGAGCCCACGCCGGGGAATGGTGGCGGCGCCGCGACCGTCATGCGGACGATGACCCCCGGGATGGACTACGTGATCGGCGGCGGCGGTGGGGGTGGCGGCGGCGACAGCGAGAGCGAGCCTGGCGGTACGGGCGGCGATGCGTGCGTGGGCTACGCCGGCGCGCCAGGGGGCAATGCACCGAACGCACTCGCGAAGGGTGGCGGTGGCGGCGGTGGCGGCGCGTGCATGTGCCTCGGCGGCACCTGCGATGCCGCGCCGACGCCGCCGGGTGGAGCAGGCGGCTCGTCGGGGACGTGCGGCGCGGCGCAGAACGGCAGCGACGGCCGCCTCGTGATCACGTTTCCGTGAGGCGCTTCGCCGGCAGCGGCTTGAGCCCGTGCTTCTCCATGCGATAGATCAGCGTGCGCCGTGAGATCCCGAGCTGCTTCGCGGCCTCGGTCTGACTGCCGCGCGCGCTATCGAGCGCCGTGGCGATCGCATTGCGCTCGAGCTCCGCGATGTGGTCGCGGATGTCGCGATGACCACCGAGGCGCACCTCCGTCGGCGCCGGCATCGGCGTCTCGCGGATCGAATCGGGCAGATCCTCGAGATCGATCACGCCGCCGGTATGTAGCACCATCGCGCGCTCGATCGCGTTGCGCAGCTCGCGGACATTTCCCGGCCATTGGTAACGGCGGAGACCCGCGAGCGCTTCGTGTGACAGGGTCGGCGCAGGCCGGCGCATCGCGGCGGCCCCGAGCTGGATGAACGAGCGTGCGAGCGGCTCGATCTCGTCGGGCCGCTGGCGCAGCGAGGGCACGAGGATCGTGAACCCCGAGATCCGGAAGAACAGGTCGGCCCGGAACGCGTTGCGCTTGGACTCCGCATCGAGATCGCGATGCGTCGCGCACAGCACACGAACATCGACGTCGATCTCGTCGGTGCCACCGACTCGCGTCAGCTTGCGTTGCTCGAGGACGCGCAACAGCTTGGCCTGGAGTCCCGGCGTCATCTCACCGATCTCGTCGAGGAACAGGGTTCCGCCGTTCGCGGCCTCGAAGTAGCCGATCTTTCGCTTCTCGGCGCCCGTGAACGCGCCCTTCTCGTGACCGAACAGCGCGCTCTCGAGCAAGGTCTCGGGAAGCGACGCGCAGTTGATGCAGACGAGCGGACCGCCGCGGCGATTGCTGGCCGCGTGGATCGCGGCGGCGACGACCTCCTTGCCCACGCCCGTCTCACCGCGAATCAGCACGGTGATCGGATGACCCGCGACCTTCCTTACGAGCTCGTAGACCCGGACCATCTGCGGATCCGCGACGATCACGTCCGCGAGCTCCGGCATCAGGTCCTGCGGCGGCTGGCCGACCGCGTCACCCGTGCGGTGCGCCTCGGCGAGCGCTGCGCGCGCCCTCGAGATCAGACCGCCGCCATTCGTGCTGTGCTCGGGGAAGCTCGCGACCCCGACGGAGATTCGCAACGCACCCGACGATTCGCCCTGGATCGCCTCTGCCACCAGCGCACGCGCCGACTGCTCGGTCTCCGGGGCGTCGAGCTCCGGCATCAGGATCGCCAGCACGCCCGGTGAGTACTCGCTGATCACATCCATCGGGCGGAGTGCGTTCGCGATCGCATCACACGCGGCGTCGGCGAGGTCCGGGCTCGCCTCGACCTGGAGCAGTGCGAGCCCGAACTGCCGCTTGTAGTGCACGCCGCGATCGACCTCGGCGGCGAGCCGCTCCTCGAGGTAGCGGGTCGACTCGATCCGGATCGGCATCGCGATCCGGCTGGTGATGCTGATCAGCACGGTCGCTGATCCGGCCACGACCTCGTCGCCCGAGACGAGGCGCCGCACCCCGGAGAGCTGCACGCCGTTCACCCAGGTCCCATTGCGGCTGCCCGCATCGACGACCTCGACCCCGGAGCCGCGGCGCGTGAACGTCACGTGGTTGCGCGAGATGCGCTCCGACTCGATCACGACCTCGCAGGTTCGCGAGCGACCGAGCGTGACGGGGACGCCGTCCACCAGCTCGACGACGCGGGTCGAAGGATTCACCGCGTCGCCATCTTGCACGACGAGCGTGACGCGCTCCGAGGCGGGCTCGCGCCGGGTCTCCTTGGAAGAGCTGACCTCGGTGAGCTTGGTGTCGGACATCGGCAGGGAGAACATCGTACAATCCCACCGTGCTCGACGCTGGGTCGGACGTCAGTTCGAACGTCAACAGCTATGCACTGCTCGCCAAGCTCGCGACGGGCGGGATGGCGGACATCTTCCTCGCGCGGACGGAGAGCGCGGCCGGTGTGGAGCGCTATGTGGTGCTCAAGCAGATCCTCAGCGAGCGCGCACACGACATCACCTTCGTGCACATGTTCCTGGACGAGGCGCGCCTGGCCGCGCAGCTCCAGCACCCGAACGTCGCCCAGGTCTACGACACCGGAAAGCTCAACAACTCGTACTTCTTCACGATGGAGTACGTGCACGGCGAGACCGTGCGCGACCTGCTGCGGCGGGCGTACGAGCACGACCAGAAGATCCCCCTCGGCGTCGCGCTCGCGATCGTCGCCGGGGCAGCCGCGGGGCTGCAGCACGCACATGAACGAACGGGCCACGATGGCCAGCCGCTCGGGATCGTTCACCGCGACGTGTCGCCGTCGAACCTCATGATCAGCTACGAGGGCAACGTCAAGATCGTGGACTTCGGCGTCGCCAAGGCAGCGCATCGCTCGGTCGAGACGGTCGCTGGAACGATCAAGGGGAAGATCGGATACATGGCGCCGGTGCAGTGCCGGGGCCATATCGTCGATCCGCGCGGCGTTCTGTTCTCGGTCGGGTTCGTGCTGTGGGAGCTCCTCGTCGGAGATCGCCTGTACAAGCGCGACAGCGACTACGAGACGATGATGGCGATCGACACCGAGCCGCCGCCACCGCCGTCGTCGCGGCGGCCCGACGTCCCGTGGCAGATCGACGCGCTCGTGCTCAAGCTCCTCGCGAAGGCGCCGGCCGATCGGTTTCAGTCGGCTGCCGAGGTCCTCGAAGCGCTCGAGAACACCGCTGCCGCGACGGCCATGGTGATGTCGATGTCGTCGGTCCGGCGGTTCATGCTCGAGATGTTCGGGCTCCGGCCCGAGCCGTGGCTCTCGATCCGCGCCAAGGCCGAGCCGCTCGAGTCGGTGACCGTGACCGGTGCACCGCTGCTCTCGCGGTCGCCGACGGTCGACGCCGGTGAGGTTCGCCTCGATCAGCTTCTCGATCTGCGCACGCCTCCGCGCGCGTCTGCGTCCTTCCAGGGCCAGGTCGCGCCCGGGCTCGAGCCCGAGTCCGCGATCGACACCCCACGTGTGCGTCCGCGCTGGCCGTTCGTTGCGGTCGGCGTCATCGTGGTCTCGCTCGCCGTGATCGCGTTCAGCGTGTTCGAGCGCGACGAGCCTGCAGTCAGCGCAGATGTCCGCCCGATCGCCACGACACGTGATGTAGCCGTGGTCGCGAGCGCCGCCGATGCGGGAACCGTACCCGCGGACGCGCCGGTCACCGTGGATACCGCCGTCGCCGTCGCCGCGATCACACCGGCGGACGTCCTCAAGACCGCGTCGCGCGAGGGGCGGTATGCCGATGCGCTGGCAGCGTGCGTGGGCACCAAGAGCCTGCCAGCTACGCACGCGGCGATGTGTACGCTCGCGGCGTGTCACGAGCGCGCGGAAGAGACGGCGAAGCGATGGGCTCACGCCATTGCTCGCGGGGAGCGTGGCCCGGTCGTCGAGGCGTGTCGGTCGTTCGGCGTCACGCTGCCCAAGGGTGGTTCGCGACCCAGCTCCAAGACGGAGAAGTGTGCCGATCCGATGGAGTGCCGCAAGTAAGTGCGCGACGCTCGTGCCGTGGCTCGTTTCCTCGTTCTCGCCGTCCTGTGCGCATCGGCCGTGGCCAGCGCTCAACCCGCGAGCAAGGAGGCCGACCGTCTGTTCGAGCAAGGACGCGCACTCGCGAAGGCCGGCAAGCACGCGGAGGCCTGTCCCCTGTTCGAGAAGAGCCTCGAGATCGATCACTCGATCGGCACGCAGCTCAACCTCGCCGACTGTCGCGAGCAGCTCGGCCAGCTGCGCGACGCATGGCTGATCTTCACGGCCGCTGCGAACGAGTCTGCGCGAAGCGCCGATGCGAAGCGGACCGCGTTCGCCCGCCAGCGCGCCGCGGCGGTTGCAACCAAGCTGACGACGGTCGTCATCAAGGTGACCAAGCCGGCGGTCGGGCTCTCGATCTCCGTCGCAGGCAACGCGGTCACGCCGGCGGCCGAGATCATCGATCTCGAGAAGCCCGGGACGATCGAGGTTGTCGCGACGCTGTCGGGCAGGACCCCGTTCACGACGACCGTCACGGGCGCACCCGGACAGACGGTCCATGTCACCGTTCCCGCGTTCGAGGACCAGGCGGTTCGCAATCCCGAGCTGCCGCCGACGGTGCAGACGATACAGACGATACAGACGGAGCGTCGTCCCGGGCGCGTCAAGCTCGCGCTCGGCTTGCTCGTCGGGTCCGGCGCCACCGCGATCGTAGGGACGGTGTTCGCGCTCAAGGGACGCAGCGACTACAACGCGACCACCGACGGCGTGCATTGCATGCAGGTCGCTGGCGGGATCCTGTGCGACGACACCGGCAAGGCGGAGATCGCGGACGCGCAGCAGCTGTCCAGCGTCGGAACCATCTTCGCGATCGGTACCGGGGCTCTCGTGATCGGAGCGGCGGTTGCGTACTTCACGGCGCCCTACGAGGCGATCTCCGTCGCACCGATGACGACTGCGACGACCGCGGGCCTGACGTTCTCCGGCTCGTTCTGACCTAGCGGTAGCGCCACTGCACGCGCACGAACGACGTGAGCGTGTAGACGTCCGGCCACGCGATCGGGCCGTTGATCGACACGGTGCGCGCGTCGCGGTACCCGAGATGGACGTCGGCGATCACGAGCCACTCGCGCCCGGCGCGCCAGCTCGCGAGCACACCGGCCTGCGCGACGAGCGTCTTGCCGCTGCTGTAGCAGGCGAACACGTCGAACGAAGTCATGCACGTCGCGCTCGCGCCGGCGTTGGTGAACCGGCCGCCCATCACGTCGAGCTCGAGCTGGCCACGGTCCGACGCGAACAATCTACCTGCCGCGATGCGAGCGATCGTGCCGCGCGCTCGGTTCGGGACACTGTCGCCGAGAGGGGTGGTCACGCTGCCGGTCAGTGACAGGCGCAGCCCACCGATCGAGCGCCGATCGAGGATCGTGAACGTCGCGTCGGCGGCGCGCGCCTCGGGGAACACGACGGACGACATTCCGTCGGCGAGAGGAACCGACACCGCGGGTCGGCGGTGCAGGCCACCGGATAGCGACAGCTCGAAGCGCTGCTGCGCGAGGGAGACCGTCATCCCGCCGCGCGCGACATCCTGCGAGACGCGGATCACCGCGAGGTCGTTCTGGACGATGCCGATCGCGGACGGATCTGGATCGACCAGCAGGTTCCGGGTCGCGATCTGCAGGACATCGATCCCGACGTGGTTGACCGACGCGGTGAGCTGGACATTCTCGAGGGGGCGAAGGTCGAGGCCTGCGCTGCCGCTGGTGAGCGCGCCCGGGTTCTGCCCCGCCACGTCGAGGAGCGCGAAGTGATAGAGGTCGATGAACGAGCGTGGCCGCCAGTACCCGGTGGAGGTCACGAACACGCGCGATGCTTCCTCGGTCGTCGCATTCGGCACGTCCTGCCGCACGACGATGCCGACGACGCCGAGACCGCCGTGATAGCGCTCCGTCTGGTAGCCGGCGGCAAGGCCACCGGTGATCGGCACGATCGCCTCGCCCTCGCTGCCGTCCGCGCCGCGAACCCGCGGGTAGTCGGTGTCCAGCGAGCGCGAGCCGAGCGCGGGGAACAGGCCGCCGAACAGCGTGACGCCGAGCGCGGGGACGAGCTTGCGATGCGCGGCGATGCCATCGATCTTCGTCGCGCCCGCAGCGTCGATGTGCTGGCGTCCGATCGTCAGCGACGTCGACGATCCGCCGAGGCGGTACGACAGACCACGGAGCTCGTACTCGCTTCCGCCGGCCGCGCCCGACTGAAACCGCAAGCTCGTCGTCTGTCGCACACGCGCGTCGATCGCCACGCCGTCGCCGGACAGCTCGAGCCGCAGATCTCCGAAGTAGCGGCGCACCGGGCTCGCGCTCTCGACCGGTGTCCCCTGCTCGACGAGCGCGGGCGCGTCGCTGCCCATCTCGCGATAGAGGAAGCTCGACAGGGACAGGCGCAGGTCGAGCGTGTCGGGTGTCGACGCGCTCGAGGTCACGACGTCGGCGTGGCTGACGCCGGCACCCGCCGCGACGATCGCGATGAGGATGCGGCTCACCTGCATATCGTCTGCTGTCCGATCGGTGCCGCCGGGATCCACGCCGACGGGTTGTGGCAGCTACCGCATTCGACCAGCGTACGGTGGTCGGGCTGGCGGACCTTCAGCGCATCGTTACGATGGCAGCTCGCGCAGATCGGAGAGACGGCCGTGTAGTTGCCAGCCGTATGGCAATCCGCGCACGGCAGCGTGTTGTGCAGGCCGATCAAGCCGCAGCCCGTCGCGACGTGATCGAAGCGGGCAGGGGCGAACGCTCGCTGCGTGTGGCACTCCCCGCAGCGCGGCGACAGCGTGTTCTTGTGGATGTCGTCCTTGCGGTGGCAGCTGATGCACAGGTTTCCCGAGCCGCGGAGCTTCTCGCCGTTCGGATGACACTTCGCGCACGCGATCTGGTCGTGCGCACCCGTCAGGGAGAAGTCACCGACGTCATGCTGTGCCTTGATGTCGCCGAACGACTTCGTGGAGTGGCAGCGCTCGCAGGTCGTGCCGTAGCGGCCCTTGTGCACCGCGGGCTCGGGGTGACAGCCGACGCAGTCGGAGCGCACCGGCTTGAACGCGACCGAGGTATGGCACGAGGCGCACAGGAGCGGTACGTGCATGTTCTCGAGCTTGAACGCCGCGTCGCGGTTGTGCTGGAACAGCAGCGCCTTGGTCTCGGCGTGACACGTCTCGCACGTCGTCCCGAGCTTGCCCTGGTGAACGTCGTCCTGCAGGTGACAGCCTGCTGAGCCGCACGTCGTCGGGGTCGCCTGATAGTCGCGCACGGGATGGCAGGACGCGCACGCGGTGACCTGCGCGTGCTTGCCCTTCAGCGGCCAGGTGGTGTCCTGCGCATGATCGAAGCGGACGGCTTCCCATTTCCCAGGCTCGTGACACGTCGAGCACGCGGCCTTGATCGTGCCCTTGTGCAGTGAGTCCTCGTGACACGTGACGCCGCACTCGCGCGGCGTACCCTCGTAGACGTCGTTGACGTGGCAGCTCGTGCACTGCACGTTCGCGTGACCGTTGCGGAGCGGGAAGTTGGACTTCTCGCCGTGATAGACCTCGAGCGCGTTCTTCTTCATCGTCTTCGAGCCACCGTCGGAGTGACAGGTCAGACACTCGTCGTTCTTGTACTGGCCTCCATGTGCGGTCTTGTGCTTGTGGCAGCTCATGCAGCCGTTCTGCTTGATGTCGAACTTCTCGAACTCCGCCGGCGACGATCCGCGGTGGCAGTCGCGGCACTTCGCGGCCGCGTGCTTGCCGGTGAGGTTCCAGCCGGCCTTCGCGCCATGATCGAGCTGGAAGCCAGCCTTCCACCCCTTCTGCGAGTGACACGTCGCGCACGCCGGTAGCTTCTGGAACCGCGTTCCGTGCTTGCTGTCCTTTGCGTGACACGCCTCGCAGCTCTCCTGCGGCTTTCGCTTCCCGAGTGTCTTGGTGTGACACGTCGCGCATTGGAGCTGCGCGTGCTTGCCGACGAGGGCGTAGCCCGCGTCCTTCTTGTGGTCGAACTTGACCTCGCGCAGAGACCGCAGCTTCGGTGAATGGCACGTGGCACACGCCTTGGTGTCGAACAGCTGTCCGTCGTGTGGGCTCGCGTGACACGTCTTGCACTCGCCGGCACCCGCCGCGAGCTTGAACGCCGACTTCGGATGGCACTTCGCGCACGAGACATCCTGGTGCGTGCCTTCGAGCGGCATCGCAGCCTGGGCCTTGTCGTTGTGGTCGAAGTCGAGCTTCGCCTTCTGCGGCTTCCACACGCTCTCGGTGTGGCAGCGATCGCACTTCATCATCTCGGCGCGAGTGGCGCCGTGGGGCGACGTCTTTGCGTGACAGCTGCCGCACGTACGTTCGGTGTTGAGGAACGTGCGCAGGCCCTGCTTGTCGACGGTCTTGTGGCACTTAGCGCAGGCGGCGCCCGCGTGCTTGCCGGCGAGCGGCCAGCCCGTGAGCTTGTGGTCGAACGCGCCGATGCCACCGATCGAGGCCCAGCCCATGAGGTCGAACTTCCGGCCGCGATGTTCCTGGTGACAGAACTTGCAGGCCAGGCCTTTGACCTTGGCCGAGACATGGAAGCCATCGCCCTTCGCGATCCGCTTCTTGAGGTCGCCGTGGTCATGGCACGCCAGGCACTTGTTCGCCGAGATCGAGTTGTCGGGCTCGTGACAGCTGGCGCATCCATCCTTGGTGTCGAGCGCCGCGTGGCTCGCCGCGAGCTCTCCCGGGGACGACTTGAGGAAGTCATCGGCGCGAACGACCGGCACGCCGAGCGCGAGCAGCATGACGAGACCGAGGACGAGGCGCCGCATCACAGCTCCGCGCTCACGCCGAGCTGGAGCGATTGCGTGGTGTCGACGCGTTCCGCGCCGGTGACTCCGGGTTGACGGACGGACATTCCGGTCCACTCGGTCGTGACGCGCCCGAACTCGTAGTCGCCGAACAGCGACCACCGGGCGCCGAGCGAGAACCGGAGCGTCACCCCGCCCGCGAGGGCGCGGGCCTCGCTCGCCGTGCCATCCTCGAGGCCGGGCGTCTGTGCCCGCGACCCGAGCACGAGCGCGTCGAGCCGGAGCTCCGCGGAGATCGGCGTCGTCTGTGGCACGACGTCGACGCGAGCGCCCGCGACCAGGCCGAGGAGTCGCTCGCGCGGCAGCGTGCCGACGTTCTCGACCTCCGGGAGAAACGCGTCGTAGTGCCCCGCGAACCGGACCGCGAGAGCGAACGTCTTCCGTGCGCGCACACCGAGCCGGGCGCCCACCTCGGTCGCGATCGTCTGGAACGGGATCCTGCCAGGCGCCGAGCTCGGTCCCGGATACCGGATGCCCGGCGAGGCAGCACCCACGACGAGGCTGCTATCGATACCAGCGAACAGACGCTCGCCGAGCTGCAGGGTCCCGTTCGCGCGCACGCTCACCGCAACCGCATTCGCGTCGACGATGAAGTTCGTGAGTCCTCCGGTCGCGTTCGACGTGAGATCCATGCCGAGCGTGCGGAAGCCAGCGCCGACCTCGAGGCGCAGCCCGAGTCGATCAGGGGCGCGGCGGCGGAACGTGCTCGCGGTCGCGCGCCCTGACACCACGAGGACGCCACTCGCGGAGTCCTCGGTCGCGGTGTTCGCGACGTCCGCGCGCGCGAGCCATCCGGTGCGGCTCGCATCGTCGCTGACGCGGACCCAGCCGGGCTTGCTGGTCGCGTCGACGACATCCACACGCTGACCGCGGGGAAGCTTCGCGAGCTCGGCAGCGCCTGCCGCCGGGCCATCGCGCAGGCTCGCGGACGTCACGGCGATCACGACGCGGAGCTCGCCACCCGCATACGCGGATCCCCACGACGCCGCGCTCGGCGTCACTGCGATCGGTACCGGTGTCACCGTCGTGCGAGTCAGGTAGCCCTCGACGCCGCCGCTCTTCACGAACAGCCAGCGCCCCTCCTCGCGGAGCACCACGACCTCGGAGCCTGCCGGAAGCTGACCCACGGCCGCCGCCTTCTCCCCCGGTCGCTTGCGCACCGTGACGGCGACCGTGGTCGATCGCGAGTCGGCGTGCACGTCGGTCGCGATGACGACCAACAGAACGAGGGTGCAACCAGCCGACGACATGGAACGAACGCCCGAGCACAAGCAGGTTGCGCACCAGCTCGAACCGCCGCGGGGATGTGCCGCGGGCCCATGCCGAGTCCCAAGGCGTACGCACGTGTACGAGCTTGGGACACCCCACGTCCCCAGCCGGGCCGTGGGGCCGTACTCGCGGGGGAACGCCCGTTGCAGAGCTGCAGCCGAACCGTGCGTCACCTCGTTCTCGTCTTGCCGCTCGTCGCCGCGTGCGACGGCGTCCTCCGCGAGAAGGTCGGTCAGTCCGATGTCGATGCCGGTGGCCTGACCCTGATCCCACCGCCGATGTGCGCCGAGCCCGCGACGCCCACGGACAGCGGCGACTGCACGGGCGGCGGGGCGCCCGGCGACGATTGCCTCGCGTGCCACAGCCAGGGTGGGGGCGGTCGGCCGTTCGTGTTCGCGGGCACGCTCTACGATCGTGCCGGTGTGGCCCCGGCCGCGGGCGCGACGGTCGTGTTGCAGGACGCCGTCGGCAACGTCTCGAGCGCGATCACGCACGCCAACGGGAACTTCTTCGTCGTCGACGGCTTCGTGATGTACCCGGCGAAAGCGTTCGCGACGCTGTGTCCTGACGTCACCGAGATGATCAGTCCGGTCGACGAGACGACCGGCGCGAACTGCAACACGGGCGGCTGTCACACGGCCGGATTCAGGGCGAGCCTCTGATGGCTGCCGTGCAGGCGCGCTCCACCATCGCGCTCGTCGACCCCGTCGCGTTCGCGGCGAGCCTGCGCGAGCTCGCCGTGTTTCGGGACGCACCGCCGGGGGCCATCGAGGCGCTACTCGCGGATGGCCGGATGCAGTGGCAAGCGCTCGCGCGCGACACCGTGATCGAGCCCGCTGCGGCGCCGAGCGTCTGCATCGTGGTGAGCGGTCAGGTCTCGCTCGGGGTGTTCGACGCCGCCGCGCTGATCGAGCGCGGCCCCCAGCAGCGGGACGCTGCACAGGGCGATCAGGGAGATGGGACGCTGATGCCGCCGGGCCCACTGGCGCGCAGCGCGAAGCACAACATCGCGCTGTTCGGCCCCGGTGAGATCTTCAACCTCGCGACGCGGCCTGAATCGGACGAGCGAATCGCCGCGTTCTCGGTGAGCGCGGTCACCATCGCGATCCTGACCGCCGATGCGATGCAGCAGCTCGCACAGTCGGCCCCCGAGGTCGGGCGCACGCTGGCATCGACGCTCGCACTCACCAATGCACGACTGCGCTCGGTCACCGGCATCAAGCGCGAGATCCTCGACTTCTACGTCCGCCACGGCATCGCGGTCGCCGGTCCTGCGGTCCGGGTCCGTCAGCTCGATCTCTGCATCGACTGCAAGCAGTGCGAGGATGCGTGCGAGGAGCGGCACGGCGCTCGGCGCCTCACGCTCGGAGGTTACGAGCTCGGTCTCGTCGACTTCGTCTACACGTGCCGGACCTGTGCGGACGCACGGTGCCTGTCACCGTGCGAGCACGACGCGATCAAGCGGGATGCGAAGAGCGGCGAGATCCAGATCGTCGAGGATCGGTGCATCGGCTGCAGCCTGTGCGCACTCTCGTGTCCGTACGGCGCGATCAACATGGTCAATGTTGCCGAACCCGAGATGCCGAGCTTCAACGCCAGCTTCAAGGCGCGACTCGAGAAGGGGCACAAGCTGGCCTACGGTCCCGGCAAGGGACGCAAGGCGCTCGCACGGAGGATCGCGAACAAGTGCGATCACTGCGCCGGCTACGGCGATCAGGCCTGCGTTTCGGCATGCCCCACGGGCTCGTTGATCGAGATCGCGCCGGCCGACCTGTTTCAGGTGCGGGAGGAGCCACGGCCAACGGGCACGAAGAAGCGCCTGACCGTGCTTCCGATCGCGCCGTTCGTGGAGGGCCTCGCCGTCCGCGACTCCGGCGAGGCGCGCGTCAAGGTCCGCAAGCTTGGACGTCTGCTCTGGGTCCTCGGTCTCGGGTCGTTCCTGGTCGTGCTCGCCGAGGTGCTCCTGCGCTGGTGGGCGCCGACGTACTCCGCGAGCTACCGGATGCTCCTCCTCGACGGGCTGGCTCCCGAGATCGCCGTCCTCAACGTGAGCTACCTCGCAGGTACGACGCTCGCGGTCACCTGCGGCTACCTCGGCACCGCACTGATGGTGCTGTCGATGGCGTACTTGCTCCAGCGACGGTTCGGCTGGTTCAAACGAACGGCCTCGAACCAGTTCTGGCTCGACGTCCACCTGATGACCGGGACCGTGGGGCCTTTGTTCATCGTCCTGCACTCCGCGCTCCGGTTGACGACCTGGGTCTCGATCCCGTTCTGGAGCATGGTCGCCGTCGTCGTCTCGGGCGTCCTCGGACGCTACATCTACACGCTGGTCCCGCTCCTGACCAACAAGCACGACCTCGAGATCCTCGAGCATCGTCGGTTGATCACCGACCTCGCGAAGGAGCACCCGGCGGCCGGCGACTACGCCTACCAGCTCATGGAGCGAGAGGCGGCGCGCTCCGAGCGCTCGTGGGAGATCGGGCTCGTCCCGCTGCTGCTCTGGGTCCTGGTCGACGACCTCCGTCGGATGTGGACACGTCGACGCGATCGGCGAGCTCTCAAACGCCTCGCACCGGCGTGGGTTGCTCGCGCGATCGCGAAGCGGATCGATCGCGTCGTGTTCTTCGAGCGCCGCAAGGAGCTCGCGCCGCGCAGCAAGGCGATCCTCAAGTCGTGGAAGCGGGTCCATATCCCGTTCTCGATCGTCTTGCTTGTCACGATGCTGCTGCACATCGGGATCGAGCTCGTCGTCTAGCCGAGGAGGCGCGTCATGATCCGGCGCGGTGACGTCACGAACCCCGAGCGCTCATAGAGCCGCATCGCCGGATTCTCGGGGCGAACCTGGAGGTGGAGCGCCTGGACCTTGCGCGCACGCAGCTCGGGATCGAGGAGCGCGAGCGCGGCACCACCGGCGCCGGTCTTGCGCTGTGCCTCGTCGATGTACAGCTCGGTCAGGAACGCATCGCGCCCGCCGAACTCGAGGTCGAAGCCGTACGAGACGATCGCGTAGCCGATCGGTGCGCCGTCGCTAACCACGAGCCAGACGCCGCCTAGCTCGGGGCTCGCCAGGAGCGTGCGGAGCGCGGCCTCGAGCCTGGCGTCAGTGATCTCGATACCCTCGTGATCCTGTAGTGAACGTGTGCGCGGAAGGATCTCGGCGAGGTCACCGAGCACGGCGGGACGGAGCGCGATCATCGCCGGCATCGTAGCCGCGCCTGGTTGCCGGAGGAACTTGATTGTTTATGAGCCTGATATGGACTATAAAAAATCCAATGTCCAAGCGCGCCTTCGCATCGCGAGCGTCCGAGGGGCCCGGATACGGATCGAATCGTCCTCTTCAGGTCTCCGAGGACATCATGCCGATCGCCGAGCTCAAGGCTCGCTTCGGCGAGGTCGTGCGCGAGCTCGACGCGCGACGGCCGATCGTCATCACTCTCAACGGGAAGGCCGCGGGCGTGCTGATGTCACCGCGCGAGTTCGATCGCCTGACCTACGAGCGCCGCTTCGTCGCGACCATGCGCGAGAGGCTCGCAGACGCCGAGGCTGGCCCCTTTCTGGATGGTGAGCAAGTGTTCGACGAGCTCGAGGCCATGGCCGACGCGCGAATCGCAGCCTCCAAGCCCGCCGCCAAGCGCCGCAAGCGCCGATGAGCCGCATCCGGTTTCTCGTCGCCGCGCGGCAAGACTTGATCGAGATCTTCGAACACATTGCACACGACAGCCCGATCTCTGCACGCCGTTGGATCCAGAAGCTTCGGTTACGGGCGCGAAGTGCAGCACGTGCTCCCGCAGCGGGACGGGTGGTGCCGGAGCTCGAGCGAGAGGATGTGCGCGAAGTCTTCCTGCGGACGTACCGCATCGTCTACCGGGTCGACAGGAAGGAGATCCTGTTCCTCGCGTTCGTCGAGGGAAGCCAGCAGCTGCGCGTCGACCCGGACGCCGACGAGTAGGGCCACCCGGTCGCTCGCGACCGGGACTGCGATCACTCGCGATCGAGGTACGTGTAGCCGATCATGCCCTGGCGGAACCGGTTGATCAGCGTGCGGCTCTCTTCGATCGTCATCAGCTTCTTGCGCAGCGCCGCTTCGACGCTGTTCCGCAGTCGCCCGAGCAGGTCGCTCGGTGAGTAGTCGACGAACGCGAGGACCTCGCTGACGGTGTCGCCCGCGACGACTTCCTTCACGTCGTACTCGCCCTCGGGAGACAGCTGCACGTGCACCGTGTTGGTGTCACCGAACAGGTTGTGCAGATCTCCGAGGATCTCCTGGTAGGCACCGACGAGGAAGATGCCGAGGTAGTAGTCCTGGCCCTCGAGCTTGGGGTGCAGCTCGAGCACGTGCTTGACGTCGCGCAGATCGATGAACGAATCGATCTTGCCGTCGGAGTCACACGTGATGTCCGCGAGCGT
>JANOPP010000493.1:0-9577 GCA_031421915.1 Myxococcales bacterium
CCTGACGGTCGGAGCGGCCGGAGATCACGAGCTGGTAGTTGCAGAACGAGCACAGCTCGCGGACGTCGAGCAGGATCGGTTCGAGGGCCTTCTTGTCGAGCGCGAGCTCGAGCGCCCGTAGCGCACCCTCCAGACCCTCGGTGGTCTGTCCTGCAATTGGAGGACTGTCCTCCGCTCCACGCCGTGCCTTGCCCTTGGTCGAGGGGGCCGGGCCCTTCACCGTCGTCTTCTTCTTCTGGGTCATGCGTCGCCTTGTGCTCCTCAGGTGCGGATCTGTCCGGTACCGCGAACAACGAACTTGGTGGTGGTCAATCCTTCGGCCCCCATCGGGCCGTAGGCGTGGAGGCGCGTCGTCGAGATCCCGATCTCGGCACCGAGGCCGAGCTCGCCGCCGTCGGCGAACCGGGTCGACGCGTTGATCATCACGGTCGACGAGTCGACCTCGCGAACGAACCGCTCGGCGATCGCGCGATCGGTCGTCAGGATCGACTCGGTGTGGTTCGAGCCGTACCGCTCGATGTGGGCGATCGCGGCATCGAGGCCGTCGACGATGCGCACCGCGAGGATGAGATCGAGATACTCGGCGTACCAGTCATCCTCGGTGGCACCGCGCACGGCGGGCCCTCCGAGCTGGCGAACCGAGTCATCACCGCGGAGCTCGACCGTGCCGCCGAGCGCTAAGACCAGTGCCGGAATGAACGCAGGTGCGACCGAGCGATCGACGAGGACGGTCTCGACGGCGTTGCAGACGCCGGGACGCTGGACCTTCGCATTCGCGATGATCGAGACGGCGCCCTCGACGCTCGCGGGCGCGTGCACGTAGATGTGGCAGACGCCCTTGTAGTGCTTGATCACCGGCACGCGCGCATGCTCGGCGACGAAGCGGATCAAGCCCTCGCCGCCGCGCGGGATGCAGAGATCGATCAGGTCCTCGAGCTTGACGAGATCCGCGATGGCCTCTCGATCGGTCATCGGCACGAGCTGGACGGCCTCGGGCGGGAGCCCCGCCGTGGTCAGGCCGTGCTGTACCGCGCGGAGTAGCGCGCGGTTGCTCTCGATCGCCTCGCGACCGCCGCGAAGGATGCAGGCGTTCCCGGCCTTGAGGCACAGCGCCGCGGCATCGGTCGTCACGTTCGGGCGCGCCTCGTAGATCATCGCGATCACGCCGAGCGGGATCCGGACCCGCGAGACCTCGAGGCCATTCGGGCGCGTCTCGGTGCGAACGATCGCTCCGAGGAGCTCGGGAGCTGCCGCGACCTCGGCGACTGCACGTGCGAGTCCTGCGATCCGCGTGGGATCGAGCTCGAGCCGATCGAGCATCGCGGCCGACAGGCCCGCTGCCTCACCCGCGGCCAGGTCGGTCGCGTTCGCGGCGAGGATCGCCTCGGACTGGGCCTCGATCGCGGCGCTGATCGCCTGGAGCGCGCTCGTCCGCTGGGCGGGAGGTGCCTTGGCCACCACTCGCGCTGCGGCGCGGGCTGCCTCGGCGACCTTGCGAATCACAGCGGCCCGGTCCTCGGGTCGATTTGGCTCCGTTGTCGCCAGCGCGCTGCTCACAAGATCACGAGATCATCTCGGTGGATCGCCTCGTCGATACTCTTGTACCCCAGCCTGGCCTCGATGGCGGCTGATTGCAAGCCTGAGATCTTGCGTAGGTCATCCGCGGGATAGGCAACAAGACCCCGAGCAATCTCGACACCATTGGCGACCACGCTGACCGTGTCGCCGAGCTCGAAGTCGCCCTTGACCTCGGTGATTCCAGCGGGCAGCAGGCTCTTGCCTCCGGACACCAGCGCGCGCTGGGCGCCGTCGTCGATCGTGAGCGTACCGTCGGGCTTGGCGCCGTACGCGATCCAGTGCTTGCGCGCGGACAGGACCGCGCCGCCCGGGACGAACAATGTCCCGACGTCGAGGCCCGCGAGCACGGAGACGATCGAGCTCTGCTCGCGGCCTGGCGCGACGATCGCGGGGATGCCGGTGCGCGTGACGATCCGCGCGGAGCCGACCTTCGAGGCCATGCCGCCGGAGCCGACCCCGCCCGTCGTCGCGCCGCCTGCGACCGGGACAGCCTCGCGCTCGATGTCGCGCACGATCGGCATGCGGACGCCGTTCGCGTCGCGCACGCCTTCGACATCGGTGAGGATCACGAGCGCATCGGCGGAGACCAGGTTGCAGACGAGCGCCGCGAGCTGATCGTTGTCGCCGAACTTGATCTCCTCGGTCGCGACCGTGTCGTTCTCGTTGATGATCGGGACGACGCCCTGATCGAGCAGCGCGCGCAGCGTGAGCCGCGCGGAGAGGAAGCGCCGGCGATCGCCGAGGTCCTCGTGGGTCAGGAGGACCTGCCCGATCGCGATGTCGTGCACGGCGAACGCATGTTCCCAGTGCTGCATCAGCAGGCTCTGCCCGACCGCCGCCGCCGCCTGCAGACCGGGCAGCTCGTGTGGTCGCTTCGCGAGGCCGAGGCGCCGCAGTCCGAGGGCGATCGCACCGGAGCTGACGATGATCACCTCGACGCCGCGCCGCCGTAGCTCGACGACCTGATCTCCGATCGCCGCGGGCCGGCTTGCCGGACTCTCCGCCAGCAGCCGGCTACCGATCTTGACGACGACGCGCTTCGCGAGGGTCAGGGACTGGCGCTCGGGAGGAACACTCGCAGCGACGGTCACTCGAACCCCGCTGCCCGTCGAGCGCGCCATCGCCGATCGAGTGCTTCGATCGCACCGTCGAGAAACGGGTTGCCGTCCGCCGTGAGCTGAACCTCGACCGCCGCGACCGTACGCGACAGGAAGCCGCCCTTGTTGGAGAGCTGGGTCTCGAGCGCCTGCTCGACGTCGTTGACTGCCTCGGCGTCGGTGATGGTCGACTCGGCCTTGCGTGTGAGCAGACGGCGAAGTGCACCACCACTCGCGAGATCCGCGAGCTCGAGCGGCGCCTTGACCGCCGCCCGCGCGGCGGACGCGAGACCCTTGCGGAACGGGTGGAAGCCGAGCGCACCGGGTGTTTGATCGATCGCGCGCGCGATCTCGTCACGGAGCTCGAGTGCAGTCGCACCGTCGAGCGCGAGGCCCGTGTGGAGCTTCGCGCAGTAGTGGTCGAACAGCGTCATCGTGGTGAACGTGCGCGACGCGGCGCGCGCGCGGTTGACCGTGGCGATCGCGAGCAGCATCCGCTTCGCGGCGATGCCGGCGATCCGGTACATGATGCCGCTCGCGGCGAGCTGCGCGACCGACGTTGGCGGCGTCTTGCCATGAACGAGCGCGGTCACGGCCTCGTCATCGAGATCGACGCCGTGCGCTGCAGCGATCCGCCTGTACCCGCCACCGAGAACCGCGGCCTTGGCCCAGTCATCGAGAAACGGCACCGGCACGATGCCCGCGAGGCTGCCCGCGATCGAGCGCGCGATGATCGTGCGCCGAGCCTTGTCGAGGTACGTGCGGCGAGCGACGAGCGCGGTCGTGGTCATGGCGTCCCCGTCTTGGGTTGCGGCGCGACGGCGGTCCCGTCGGGGTTCTTGCGTAGTGGCGGGGCGATGCCCTGCAGGAGGTAGTCGCGGTCGTCGACCTCGCGCAGGCGCTCGGGCGTCGCGACGACCTCGCCTTGTACGGGCGCCGAGATCGCGACCACGGTACCGATCGCCGAGATCGACGCGGTGAGCGACGTCTTCATCTTGAACCGGCGGCCATCGCGCATGAACGACACGGTACCGGCGAGCTGGATCGCGAGTGGCGTGCCCTTCTCCGCGTCGAGGATCACCTCGCCGGTGACCTCCTCGATCGTGCGTTGCTCGCGCCACTTCCTCTGCGCGATCGTCTCGGCCGCTGGCTTGCGGGGCTTCGGCGACAGCTGGATCGCGATCTTGCGCCCCGGCCGTCCACCAGTGTCGGCGGGTCCCTTGTCCGTGAGCTCGACGCCCGGCGCGAGCAGGTCCCATGTCGCGGCGATCGGCTCGAAGAACTGATCGCGCAGCGCGAGCGGCTCGGCGGCGGACTCCTGCGCGCGGCCGTGCCACTTCTGGTAGCGCGGACGCAGGTACATCATCCCGCCGACGAAGATCACCTCGCGGCCGTAGTCCGCATCGTTCTCGTAGAGTGCGTGGTAGGCGCCGGTCTCACCGATCTCGATCGTCGTCTTGTCACCGAGCGCGCTGACGGCCTTGCCGGCTTCCTCGACGGTCGTCATCGTGGCAAGCGTCGCGGTGTGCGGACCGATCGCGGCGAGCACCTTGCGATGCGGCAGTGCAAGGGCGCGCGACAGCTCCGCCGGCTCCTTGGCCGCACGCTCGACGACGATCTTGCCGTCCTCCTGCTTGGGCTCGAGCACGAGTGGTCCGAGGTCCTCGTCCGGAACGCCTTGCGAGCGACCGCATCCGACCGCTGACCCGAGCGTCAGGATGGCAGCGAGGTGGACGCGGATCATCGCTTGGTTCTTAGCTTTGTCGACGGGCCAGGTCAATCGGGCTACGTTTCCACCTGCCGGTGCCTCCAGAGCTCGAACCCCTGGCAACGTCGTGGGGCGCCTACGCGTTTGCCTGCCTGCTCGGCCTCATGTGGGGGAGCTTCGCGAACGTCTGCGTCTACCGCTGGCCGCCCTCCGAGGGGTTCCCCAAGGGGCGCTCGGTGGTCGCCCCGGGGTCGCACTGCTTCGCGTGCCAGACCCCGATCCCCTGGTACGACAACGTTCCGCTGCTGTCATGGCTCTGGCTGCGCGGCAGGTGCCGCACGTGCAAGGCCCCGTTCTCGGCGCGCTACCTGATCGTCGAAGCGCTGACGGGTCTGGTGTTCGGGCTCGCGTGGTTCGCCACGATCGAGCTCGGAGCCCTGAGCGAGTCGCTCGACATGCGCCTCGCACGGTTCGGGATCTATGCGGCGTTCTGCTTCGTGATGGTCGTGATCGCGTTCATCGACCTCGATCACAAGCTGATCCTCGACAAGATCACGCTACCGTCGATCGTCATCTTCTACGCCCTCGGACTCGTCCTCGGGCGCGAGTGGCACGCGGGGCTGATCGGCGCCGCGACCGGCTACTTCCTGCCGTGGTCGATCGGCGAGATCTACTGGCTGCTGACCGGTCGTGAGGGCCTCGGCCTCGGCGACTCCAAGCTCCTCGCGGCCGTCGGTGCCTTGCTCGGCGTGGCCGGCGTCGTCGCATCGCTGTTCGGTGGCGCCGTGGTCGGAGCCGTCGTCGGCGTGTTCGTGCTGCTGCGCGCGAAGCCTGCAGTCGCCGCGCCCGATGCCCCGAAGGTGTCGCCGCTTGTCGCCGTGTTCTCGCTGGTCGCCGTGGTCAGCGTCGTGATCGCGTCGGTCGGTGGGATCTTCGGTCGGTACTGGATCGCGCTGCCGGCGGCCATCGCGTCGGTCGCCGCACTCGTGCTCGCGCGCCGGTTCGAGCCCGCGCTCCCCGACGAGGAACCAGCGGTGGAGGAGGCTCCGACGGCCCCGCCCGTGCAGGTCGGTGGACGCGAGCTGCTCGTTCGCGTGCTCGCGATCGTCGCTGGTGGCGGTGTGCTGTTCGGGGTCACCGGGATCCTGATGGGCACGCTGATCGGAGGTGGAATCGCCGGTGTCGGCGGTGTCGCGCTCGTGTTCCTCGCGCGCTACCTGCAGGGAGCGACGCCGGAGTCGACCGAGGCGGAGGCAGAGGGAGTCGACAAGGAGGTCGACGTCCCGTCGCTGATGCGCACCGAGCTACCGTTCGGACCGTTCCTCGCGGCCGCGGCCGTGTTCTTCCTGTTCGCCGAGCCGTGGATCGTCGTGAATTTCCGGTTCCCGGGCTTCTAGCCACGACAGGTCGCGCGCGCGATGTAGATCCGCGAGAGGTCGAAGCCTCCCTCGCCGATCTCACCCTCCGAGATGCCGATGCCGTCGGTCCACGGCTGGCTCGACCAGTACTTGATCCCGGTGATCTGACCGGCCGCATCGCGCTTCCAGCCGAGGAACACCATCGAGTGGCCAAACGTCTCGTCATGATTCCATGCCTGGACGAAGTCACCGGGCAGAGCGTCTTCCTGCGCGACCCGGACGCCGAGGCCCGCGGCCGGCAACGCCTCGGCGGGACCCGCGCCGCCGAGCCGGGGCACGTACCACTGGCGCTTGAGCTCCGTTGCACGCGGGACGTCGAGCGCCGCCGGTGGTCCGCCGGCGCAGCTCTCCACCGCGCGCCAGAACACCTCGAGTGTCATCCCGACGCAGTGGTTGCCGGAGCCACCGTGCGCGATCACGGTCGAACCGAGCTGGAGGTCGCGCGTCGTCCCGGCGGTCCCCGGGGCGGCGGGCCACGCGTAGCCGCCGTGTCCCTTGGCCGGGTACTCGCCGATCAGCGAGAGCACGCGTAGATTGAGGCTCACCGTGGGGGCCGGTTCTATCGGCGCGGTGTGGCCACACCCCGCAAGCCCGACGGCGACGACCAGAAACGCCCTCACGCGACAACGGTAGCGCGTCCCGCTGCTATAGTGAAAGCTGTGGGAGGTCAGTCGGCCGAGCAGATCATCGCCGGGGTCGTGCTCAGCGAACGCCTGGCCGTGACCATGTACGGCGCCATCCACCGCGCGCAGTTCTCCGGCCAGCGCAACCTGCGCGGCCTCGTCGTCGATCCGAAGATGCTGGCGGAGACCTCGTTCCGGGTCGCGCTGACGGAGACCAAGGGCATCGCGACCGCAACCGGGCTCGATCACCAGAACATCGTCCCGACCGTGACGGTCGAGGAGGGTGGCTCCGACGTCGTGGTCGTCACGCGAGGCGGCGGTCGCTACGTCACGGTTCAGGACTTGATCAGCGCGGCGCGCGCGAATCGCGGAGCCGGCGGCAAGCTCTCGCTGCCCGTCGCGGCGGCGATCGGCAAGTCCGTCGTCGAGGCACTCGCGGTGGCGCACAAGGCGAAGGTCGTCCACGGCGCCGTGCATCCGCGCAGCGTGCTGATCGACGAGGACGGTGCGGTTCGGCTCGGCGACTTCGTCGTCGGGCGCGCGCTGACCACCGCGGTCGCGCAGGGCGCTGACTCGTCGCTGTGGCGAGGCCTCGCCGGGTTCATCGCGCCCGAGCTCGTCGTCGGCGAGGATCCGACCCCCGCGGCCGACGTGTTCGCCGTCGGCGCGATGCTGTTCACGATGCTGTCTGGCGAGGTTCCGCCCGGCACGCTGCATGTCACGCCCGCGGTCGAGCGCCTCGTCCAGCGCGCGCTCGATACCGACGTCTCGCGGCGGTACAAGAACGCGAAGGACCTGCTCGAGAACCTCCTCGAGGCGTTCGAGGACGATCGCTGGGAGATCGCGGATCGCGGTGAGGTGATCAAGGCCGCGGGCCTGTCGCGCACCGACACCAACATCGACGAGGCGACCGAGGATCTGCTGGCGTCGCTCGGCAACAACGCCGTCCAGGTCACGCCGATGCGGCCGAGCGTCGACCGTCTCGCCGAGGCTGTCGCCGCGACGCGCCGCAACCCCACGACCGGCAATCGGCTCGACGCGCTGCTCCAGGATCTCGATGACTCGCGCGAGCTGACCGCGATCGATGATCGCGAGGCGTTCAAGCGCGATCCGATCTCCGAGTTGATCCAGCTCGACCCGCGCCGCAAGGAAGCGATCATCCAGGCGCGCCCGCGCGTCCCGTCTCTCGACGATCCCGACGACGAAACCCCGCTGCCGCCACCTTCGCGGCACTCCGACGTCGAGATCGCGCGGCCCGCGTCGCGCCCGAACGCGAATGACGAGTCCGCGGCGATGAGCGCGCTGTCCGGACTCGACGAGCCCGTGCGCCGCGTGTCGACGGCAGCCGAGCAGGCGAGCGTCGCCGCCGAGAAGCTCGAGAAGGCAGCGCAGCGCGCCGAGGCTGCCGCGGATCGCGCGGAGTCCAACGAGAACCGCGTGCGCACGCCGGCGCACCCGATCGCCAGGCCGAATGTCGCCGAGCTTCCGGACTTCCAGGAGCTCCCGACGCCGCGGCTCAAGAGCCGCGCGCTCGGCATCATCTCGCTGCTGATCGTGATCGGCGGCGGGATCGCGTTCTACATGGTCTACACCGACCAGCAGAAGCAGAACGCGATCAACGAGGAGAAGCGCCAGGCGGACATCGCCGACGCTGAGCGCCGCACCAAGCTCGCCGGCGACGCGCAGGCCGACAAGGGCACGATCAAGGTGACGTCGACGCCGCCGGACGCCAGCATCTGGCTCAAGCTCGGTCGCAGCGGTCCGGGGTTCCGCTCCCTCCCGCTCTCGTCGGGGATGATGCACCGGATCCGGATCGAGCTCGACGGCTACCAGCCCGTCGACACCGAGATCCTGGCCGCGAACTGGGCCGGTCAGAACCAGGACCGCCTGGCGACCGTGAACGTCACGCTCAAGGCCGTCGGCAAGGACAAGAAGACCGGCAAGAGCCTGGCGGAGCCACTCCCGGCGCGCCCGCCGAACCTCGCGATCGAACCGAAGGACTTCTCGCCGGGTGAAGGGCCGATCCGGATCGACACGTCGCCGCCGGGCGCCGAGGTCTGGCTCCTGATCGGCTATCCGAATACCGGCGTCGCGTTCCCGACGGTGGCGGGCCGCGACTACGAGCTGCGCGCGCTGTCCGACGGCTTCAAGCCGGGCTACACGCAGGTATCGGCCGAGGAGTGGCGCGACGACAAGCCGAATATTCCGATGGATCAGGCGAAGAAGAAGACCGTGCTCGAGAAGTCGATCGAGCTGATCGCCGATCCTGACTACCAGCCTCCCGAGAAGCCGAAGAAGGGGAAGTGATGGCAGCGGGACGCACGCTCCACGTGCGATGCCCGACCTGGGATCAGGTCGAGCAGTTCTATACGCGGAAGCTGCGCAAGGGGAAGCTGCTCTCGATGAAGGTGCCGTTCGCGGCGTCCGTCGGCACGCACGTGACGCTCGGGCTCGAGCTGCCCAACGGCGTGACGATCGCGATCGACGGCAACGTCCAGAAGGCATCCCCGATCGAGGGCGAGGCAGGCAAGACCTGGATCGAGATCGAGCTCGGCGGCTTCAACGACGACGTGATCGCGCGGATCAAGGCGATGGCCGCGGGGATCGAGAAGCCGCCGGGAACGCCGCCACCTGCGCCTGCGGCGGAGCCATCGAAGAAGCCCGCACGTGCGCAGAGCGAGGAGCTCCCCGTCGACGAGCGGCAACTGTTCCAGCAACTGAGCGGCGAGCTGCGCCGGATGCGGCAGGCTGCGGTCCACGAGGTACTCGGTGTCTCGCGCGAGGCGACCGCCGACGAGGTCCGTCGCGCGTGGATGACGCTCGTGCGCCGACATCACCCCGATCTCGTCGCGCGTCGCAAGGCGCCCGCGATCACGCACCTCGCGGAGGAGCTGACGATCTTGTCGAACCGCGCCTACGATCGCCTGCGCGCGGCGCTCGTGCACGAGGGCGGTGCGGTCGCGGTCGGCTCGCACGTCAAGGCGCCTCCGGGATGGCTCGTCGGCTTCGACGATCTGTCGAGTGGTGAGCGCGCGCAAGCGACGCCGCCGCCGCCGCCGCTCAAGCCGACGGGCCGCTCGGCGGTCGCGTCGATCCCGCCGCCGTTCGCGACCACACCCGCGGTTCCGCAGGCCACGACGGGTGGCGAGACGT
>JANOPP010000494.1:0-6285 GCA_031421915.1 Myxococcales bacterium
GCCAAGGCGAAGGCCGATGCTGAAGCCAAAGCGAAGGCAGACGCTGAAGCGAAGGCGAAGGCCGACGCAGACGCCAGAGCAAAGGCCGACGCTGACGCCGCCAAGGCAAAGGCCGACGCTGACGCCGCCAAGGCAAAGGCCGACGCTGACGCCGCCAAGGCGAAGGCCGATGCTGAAGCCAAAGCGAAGGCAGACGCTGAAGCGAAGGCGAAGGCCGACGCAGACGCCAAGGCAAAGGCCGACGCAGACGCCGCCAAGGCAAAGGCCGACGCAGACGCCGCCAAGGCCGTTGCGGATGCCAAGGCCAAGGCCGACGCAGACGCCGCCAAGGCCGCCGCGGATGCCAAGGCCAAGGCCGACGCAGACGCCGCCAAGGCTGCCGCTGTTGCCAAGGCGACCGCCGGCTCAGCCGGTGACACCGGTCAGTGGCTCAAGGCCGCGGCCGAGGCGCAAGCGCGCGCCGAGGCACCGAAGAGCGCATTCGAGCTCAAGGCCGAGGCCGACGCGACGATGAAGTCCGAGATCGCCGAACAGCTCCGCAAGAAGCGCGAGGAGGCCGAGGCGGCCGAGGACGCGAAGCTCCGCGCCGAAGCGACCGAGTGGGCGAAGCAGCAGGCCGCTGCGCGCGCCAAGGCTGCCGACGACGAGGCGCGCGAGTCCGCGCAGCTCCTCGAACGCGTCGCCGACGTCAAGGCGAAGGCAGAGGGCGACTCGAAGGCAGCCGACGACGAACAATGGCGTGAGGCTGCGAAGCGCGCACTCGCCGCAGCCGAACCGTCCGATGCCGATGCGACGACGCCGTTCGTGCGCGAGGCGGTCGAGATCCACATGCCGCCGGTCACCATCGCCGAGACCGCGACCACGACCGTCGTCGTCCAGGACAAGCTCACGATCACCGGATCCGCTGGCACGTCCGTCGTCACCTCGACGTCGACCGCGACGATCATCGAGGCTGCGAGCGACGAACCGTCCGACGGCGTCGTGATGCCGATGGCGACCGTCGAGACCGCACCTGTTCCACGCCGGCCACCACCCGGGGAGGTCCCGCCCGATGATCGCCCCGAGGCGAAGACCGGCGAGATCTCCGGATCGCGCACGAAGCGCTCGACGATCGATCCTACGGCGAGCGAGCCATCGATCCTCGTCAACGATCTCGCCGCGGCGCACTCCGCGGTCGCAGCGGTTGTCGTGGCGCAGGTCGCGGTCGCTGCGACCCCCAACGTCGCGACGCCGGCCCGCGAGGCCGTGGTCGCCGAGGTCCGAAAGGATGCGGTCGCGTTCTCGGCCGAGGAGGAAGCGTTCTTCCGTGCGGGCCAGGAGAAGCCCGCGGCTCGGGTCGAGGTCACTGGGCCTGTCGAGACGTTTGATGACCTCGACGAGGGCTACAAGCCCGTCGGGTTCTGGGATCGGCTGAGGGGGAAGAACAAGCGCCCTCCGACATCACCGCCGCCCGCCTCCACGAACCCGACGCCTCCGACGAAGAAGAAGCGTTAGAGCGCGTTCCAGATCAGCTCGAGCCCGCCACGCGAGCTGCTGATCCGGAGCCGCACGCGCTTCACGCCAGGCCCGAGGATCTTCGCTTCGCGCGGGAACTTCGCCACGTACGACTGCGCGAAGTCACCGAGGTCCGGATAGTCGGCGCGCACGACGAACGCGGGTCGCTTGTCCTTCACGATCTCGAGAGCGGGAACTTCCATGCCCTGCTCGTCGATGAGGAAGATCTTCCAGACACTCTTCGCTCCGCGATCGAGATCGTTCTCGCGGCGGTCCCATGTCGTGACCATGACGTGCAGCTCGTACGGACCGGCAGCGGCGGCCTGCGCCTGGGCGATCAGCTGGTCGCGCGCCGCACCCTCGAGGCCGCGATTCGTCGCATCGCGCGAGGCCTGGGCGTAGCGAAACTCCGGGGACTTGAGGGTCGCCGCGAGCTCGAGAACTTCCTGGTAGCCGCCGCGCAGCGTGCCCTTGCGCGTCCAGCGCTCGACGACGTCGTCGTAGTCGTCGACCTTTCCCGGCCACTCCTCGGTGAGGTGCACGCGCGGCTCGGCCGAACCGCACGCGGCAGCGAAGCAGACGAGGAGTGCGGTGAGGCGGGTCATTTGTCCGGGAGGAAGTCGCGCCGGGTAAACAGCGTGGTCAGCGGGGTCTCGGCGATGACGGCCTCGCGACCACCCTCGAGACGATCCACGAGGCCTACGGCGCACAGCACCTCGAGGCCAGCGGCCCGCGAGCGCTCGATCGCGCGGAGGGTCGAGGCACCGGTCGTGATCACGTCCTCGAGGATGACGACCGGGGCACCGGCGGGGAGCTTGGTGCTCTCGACCCACTGGTTCGTGCCGTGGCCCTTGGGTTCCTTGCGGACGAGAAAGGCCGCGCGCGGGCGACCTAGCTGAAAGGACAGGATCGAGGTCGCGGTCGCGAGCGGATCCGCTCCCATCGTCAGCCCGCCGACGGCGACGGCGCGCGGCGCGATCTCGTCGATCACGAGGTGAAAGAGCTCGCCGATCAGGGCGGCTCCCTCGGCGTCGAGGCTGACCTGCTTGCAGTCGATGTAGAAGTTCGACACCAGGCCCGACGACAGGGTGACCTCGCGCTCCTGGAACGAACGCGTGCGAAGCAGCTCGAGGAGGCGTCCGCGCTTCGTCGCGAACCCGGGACGATCGAGCAACGTCTGCATGGCTGCGCCGACGCTACCACGGCGCCCGTGAAACAGACCGTTCGAGCCGCGGACCGAAGGCGTGGCCGGGTCAATTGACGATGTGGAGATCACCCCCTAGAGTCCGGGCGAGCCCTGCGTGCATCTCGTCGATGAAGCTGATGACGTCCCGGTCCGCTCGACAGCCGAGCTGATCGCGTACTTCGCGGGAGCAGGCAAGCCGGCCTCCGCCTGGCGCGTCGGCACCGAGCACGAGCTGATCGGAGTGATCAAGGCCACCGGCGAGGCGCCGCCGTACGACGGCCCTCACGGCATCGGCAAGCTCCTCGCCGCGTTCACCGCCGAGGGCGGCACTCCCGTGCAGGAGGAGGGCAACACGATCGCCCTGACCCGCGGCGACGCGCAGATCACGCTCGAGCCCGGCGGCCAGTTCGAGCTGGCCGCCCGCCCGGTCGGAGACGATGCACTGTTCGTCAGCGATCTGCGCGAGTACACCGCGTCGCTCGCGCGCGTGTCCAAGGACCTCGACCTGGCGTGGCTGTCGACGGGGCTGCGGCCGTTCGGCACCCGCACCGACATCCCGTGGATGCCAAAGCTCCGCTACAACGTGATGCGGGAGTACATGCCGACCGTCGGCACGCGCGGCCTCGACATGATGCAGCGCACTGCGACGGTGCAGGCGAACCTCGACTTCGCCGACGAGGCAGATGCTGCTGCGAAGCTGCGCTGCCTCTACGCGAACACGTCGATGCTGACCGCGCTGTGGGCGTGCTCGCCGATCGTCGAGGACAAGGTCACCGACTATCAGACGTATCGCGCTTGGATCTGGCGCGACACCGACAACGCACGCGCGGGCCTTCTGCCGTTCATGTTCGACCGCGAGGACATCTTCACGGCGTACACGGAGTGGGCGCTCGACGTGCCGATGTACTTCGTCTATCGACGCACGTACCTGCCAGTGCCCGCGGGCCTGACGTTCCGCGCGTTCATGCGCGACGGCTGGAACGGTGAGCACGCGACGCGCGCCGACTGGGCGATGCACCTGTCGACGCTGTTCCCCGAGGGCCGCCTCAAGAAGTTCATCGAGGTTCGCGGCTGTGACTGCGGCTCTCTCGAGATGATCACCGCCCTCGCTCCGTTGACGCGCGGCCTGCTCTACGACACCACGGCCCGCACCGCCGCGATCGCTCTCACCGACGGGATGTCGTTCGCGGATCGCCAGGAGCTCGCCGATGTGGTGCCGAAGCAGGGCCTCGCCGCCCGCGCCGGCAAGCACACCGTCGGAGCGCTCGCGAAGGAGCTGGTCGCGATCGCCATCGATGGTCTGTCGCGCGTCGCACCGTCTGCGATCCCGCTGCTCGATCCCGTGCAAGAGATCGCCGCGACGGGCCGGACCCAGTCGGATCGCATGATCGAGCTGTGGAACCAGCACGCGGGCAATCGGCCGGCGCTGATCCAGGCGCTCGCCCATCCCGGCCTGGGCTGAGCTACTCCTCGTCGAAGTCGTCGAAGTCGATCGGGATGTCCGTCTCGACGCGCTTGGGAATGAGACGCTCGGCACGCGCCTGCCGTACCGGCGGTCTGAGTGGCGGCTCGTCCTCCTGCGGGATCGAGAGGTCGTCGAGATCGACATCGAGTGCCTCGAGCGCCGTTTCGAGATCGTACGAATCGGCCGCGGCTGCGACAGGTTTCGCCGGCTTCGCGGGCACGGACGGCCGCTTTGGAGGTGGGTCACGGAGGATCTTGGGGACGGGCGCGCTCACGTCGCTGGCGTCGAACTGGTGGAGCGGTTGGAAGGCAGGCGCGGCGTGCGGCGCATCGAACTCGATCGAGTCGACCGGCATATCGCCCGCGAGCGTATAGCTGCCGGAAGCGTCGTCGTCCTCGCTCGACGGCTCCTCGGGATCCTCGAACGCTGCGAGTGCGTGACCGGCGCTGACCGATCGAGGATCGAGCTCGCGAGGTGAGCGCGGATCGAGCTCGCCGAGTGCCTGATCGAGCTCGGACATGCTGCCGTGCCGACCCGAGAACGTCGGTACCACGTCGGCGGCCTCGGGGGCGGCCTCGAACTCATCGCTGAGATCGAGACGCGCGGCGAAGTCGGAGAGCGACGGCCGCGGCTCGGGCGTGAGCTCGGAGCCGATGGAGAAGTCCGATGGCGCGCGACGCGGATCGGGGGTGAGCTCGGAGCCGAGCGAGAAGTCGGGCAAGGGGAGATGCGGATCGGGCGTGAGCTCCGAACCTCGGGAGAAGTCGACACGCGCGCGCCGGGGATCGAAGTCTGCCTCGGGCGCATCGCCCTCGTCGGGCTCGGGCTCGACGATCGCCGCGGCCGCACGAACGATCGGGAACTGGCTCGAGACGCGGCGCTGCTGCGCACGAATCCGCGCGGGGATGTGTCGATTCTCGTCGAGAACATCGTCGTGCGGCGCGGGCATCGGCGCAGGGAGCGGCGTGTGCTCGGGCTCGGATGGAGGACGCACGGCGATCGGCTGCGCGGTGATCGAGTGCGCGCCCGAGGCCTCCTGCTCGCCGTGGGAGGTCATCAGATCAGCATCCTCGGCATCGGCCTCGGCGAGGATCTCGAAGTCGTCGATCTCTTGCTCGACGTCGTCGCCAGACACATCGGCAGCAGGCGCCTGCTCGGCCAGGCCTAGGTCGTCGGGCTCCGCCTCCGCGTCCGCGAGATGCTGCTCGAGGCTGCGCTCGAGGTCGGCGTTGACGCCCGGCTCGGTCGCGAACACGTGCTGCTCGAACACCGAGGGACCCTCGGGAAGCATCGCGATCTGCGTGTGCTCGACCTCCTCGACGTCGCCGTCCAGGAGCTGATGGATCTCGTCTGCGATCTGGTCGGCCTCGACCTCCTGCGCGTCGTCGTCGTCGTGGTCGGGATCGGGTTCGACATCGAGGATCGGCGTCGAGTCGCGGAGCGCGATCTCGTCGAGCGAGCGCTGGGGTTCGGGCGCCGGCTCCGGCTCGGGAACGATCGGCTGCTTCGTCGGCTCGCGCGTACGTGGCGCGGGCTCCGCCGTCGCCTCGACCGCCGGCTCGATCGGCTGCTTGGTCGGCTCGCGCGTGCGCGGCGCGGGCTCGACCTTCGCCTCGACCAGCGGCTCGGCTGGCTTCTCGTCGATGACCTCGACCTTCGCCTCGATCGGCGGCTCGGGCAGTTTCTCGGCGACCGGCTCGATCTCGGTCTTCGCCGAGATCGTCGACGGCGGCGTCGCCCAGCGCGCACTTCGATCGCGCGTGACCGCCGCGCCACCGAGCTGCTTCGCGAGCTCTGCGGATGCGGCCTCGATCCCGATCTCGATCGGCGCCGCGGACATCTCGCGCAGGGCCTCGAGCTCGGCGTCGAGGTTGCCGCCCGCCAGCGTACGTGCGCGTGCGATGACCGCACCGACATCGACGTCGTCGTCGAGGCCGGGCATTGCTACGATATTCGCGATCGGACCGGACGCGCGCTCGATCACCTCGGACACCGGCATCCGCTTCTTGCGCGGAGCCTCGGGCTCGAGTGCGGCGACCGCGGCGGATAGCTTTGCGATCGCGATTGGTCCGGACGTGCGCCGTGGCGCCGTCATCACGGGGCCGCTGTCGGGGGGAAGCGGCGTTGCGAGCACAGGTGC
>JANOPP010000495.1:0-5777 GCA_031421915.1 Myxococcales bacterium
CCTCCAGCTCCCGGGTGTCGATGGGCTCGAGCTCACACGGCGCCTCAAGCGGGATCCGGAGACGCGCGACATCATCATCATCGCGGTCACGGCGTACGCGATGAAGGGTGACCACGACAAGGCGGTCGCGGCTGGCTGCGATGACTACGTCACCAAGCCGATCGATACGCGGTCGCTGCCCGACACCGTCGCGCGCCACCTGAGCCGGTCGGAGAGCCCGTCGTGACTCCGCACAAGATCATGGTCGTCGACGACAACACCGTCACACGCCGCATGGTGTGCAAGGCGTTGGCCCGCAATGGCCACCACGTGCTGGAGGCGCCCGACGGTAAGACCGCGCGCGAGCTGATGAGCCGCGAGAAGCCACGCGTCGTGCTCCAGGATCTGATGTTGCCCGATGCCGACGGGTTTGTTCTCGTCGGTGAGTTGCGGCGGCTCGCGCAGGGCGCAGACGTGTCGATCCTCGCGTTCTCCGGCTTCGTCTCCGAGCTCGACGAAGCGCGTGTGTCCACCGTTGGCTTCGATGACATCATTGCCAAGCCGATCTCACCCTCGCGCCTCGTTCCGCTGATCGAGGCGCACCTCCCGGTGCAGGTCCCGCGCGGCGGAAGGATCGGCGTTGGTCGCCGCGCCGTGATCGTCGACGACGATCCGATTCAGCTCAAGCTGGCGACGTTCCGCCTGGCAAGGCTCGGGTTCGAGATCGAACCAGTGACGGATGGCCACGCCGCGCTCGAAGCAGCCCGCCACAAGCTCCCCGATATCATCATCTCGGACGTGATGATGCCTGGCATCGATGGCTTCGGCCTCGCGATGGCGGTGCGTCAGGATCCCCTGCTCCGGGACATCCCCGTGCTGCTCGTGACGTCGAGCTACGTCGAGCCCGCAGACCGCGAGCTCGCGCGGCGCGCTGGAGCGACGGATCTCTTGCCGCGCACGCCGGAGCTCGTCGAGCTCTTGGAGGCGTTGAGCCAGACTCTCGAGGACGGGCCCGCTGTTTCGATGATCGAGCCCGAAGAGCTCGAACAGCTCGAGAAGGAGCACAACCGGCGCGTCTTCCGGCAGCTCGAGCGCCAGGTGATGCTCAACACGGGGCTCGCGAAGCGCTGCTCGTCGCTCGCCTCCGAGCTCACGGTGCTCACGCGGATCTCCGAGGCGGTGCTCAAGCATCGCGACATCGACGTCGCACTCGACGAGGCGCTCGCCGAGTGCTTCGATGCGGGTGGTGTCGACGGTGGAGCACTCTACCTTTGCGACGCGGGCGCGCTGCGCGTTCGCTCGGTCGGCTCGGGGCATCCGTTCGGGACGCCGGAGGAGCTCGACTCGTTCTTCGGTCACGAGAAGATGCTCCACGACTTGATCAACGCGGGCCGCACGATCTACTTGCCGTCCAAGGACGTGGCGCCGGAGATCGAGCGCGAGCTCCTCGAGAGCACGGGGGCGACCGCGCTGTTGTTCGTCCCGCTCACCGAGGCGAATAAGCCTCTCGGTGGGCTCGTGATGGTCGCGCGTGGCCGCGAGCTCGATCCCGGAGACTGGGTCGCGTTCGCGCGCGGCGTCGCCACCCAGATCAGCCAGGTGCTGACGTTGGCCCGCGCCTACGCGGATCGCGAGATCGCCGAGCGGCGGGCGACCGAGCATGCAGCGCTACTCGATGCGGTCTTCCTCAATGCCCCTGACTACGTTCTCCACATCGATCTCGACGGCACCATCCGGTTCATGAACCGCAGTCTCGATGACGATGCTCCCGAGTCGTTCATCGGCACCAACATTCTCGAGCTCGGACCTGGCGACCACCAGGTTGCCCTACGGAGCGCTCTCGAGACGTTGCGCGCGACCGGCGAGGCACAGGGCTTCGAGGCTTCCGTGACCCGGCCCGACGGAACACCGCGCTGGTTCTCGACGCGCCTGGGACCGGTCACGCAGCGTGGTGCACTGTCGGGCGTCGTCGTGGTCTCGCGCGATGTCAGCGAGAAGAAGAACACCGAGCTGCACCTGATGGTCGCCGATCGGATGGCCTCGGTCGGAACGCTCGCGGCGGGCGTCGCGCACGAGATCAACAACCCGCTCGCGTCGGTGATCGCGAACCTCGACATGGCGCTGCAGGACGTGATGTCCCTCGCCGGTCACGCGGCCCTGCCTCCCGACCTGTCCGACGAGCTCCAGGATGCGCGGGTCGCCGCCGACCGCGTGCGGGAGATCGTGCGCGATCTCAAGATCTTCTCGCGGGCCGAGGAGGAGAAGCACGGCCCCGTCGACCTTCACGGTGTCCTCGATTCGACCATCCGCATGGCGTGGAACGAGCTGCGCCACCGCGCGAAGCTGGTCAAGAAGTTCGGCACCGTGCCGCTCGTCGAGGCGAACGAGTCACGCCTCGGTCAGGTGTTCCTCAACCTCATCATCAACGCGGTCCACGCGCTGCCGAGCGGGAACTACGAGGCCAACCGGATCACGATTACCACCTCGGTCGACGCCCAGGGGCGTGTCGTCGTCGGCATCGCGGACACCGGCAGCGGCATTCCGGCCGACGTCCGGCCGCGTCTGTTCACGCCGTTCTTCACCACCAAGCCCCTCTGGGTAGGCACCGGCCTCGGCCTCGCGATCTCGCACAAGATCATCACGCAGCTCGGTGGCTCGATCACGTTCGAGACCGAGATCGGAAAGGGCACCGAGTTCAAGGTCACGCTCCCCGTGGCCGTGAACCAGTCGTCCGAGCGCGCCTCGCCGCGGCCCACGAGTGCGCCCGCGTTTCGCCGCGGCACGCTCCTCGTCGTCGACGACGAGGAGCCGCTCGCGCAGGCGATGAAGAAGTACCTGTCGATCGATCACGACGTGACCGCCGTGTTCAGCGCCCAGTCCGCCCTCGATCTGATGCAGGCTGGTCGGCGTTACGACGTCGTGCTCTGCGACCTGATGATGCCGCAGATCACCGGGATGCAGCTCTACTCCAAGGTGGTGTCGCTCGACCCGGAGCAAGCGGAGCGCATGGTGTTCCTGACCGGTGGCGCGTTCACCGCGTCGGCGCGCGAGTTCCTCGATTCGACGCTGAATTTGCGGCTCGACAAGCCGTTCGACCTCAAGGTGCTGCGCAAGATGGTCAACGATTTGATTCGTTGACCCGAAAACAGAAACGCCCCGGACCCTGCGGTCCGAGGCGTGTGGAAAATCAGCCCAGATTCAGTGCGGGGCTGCCGAGTACGGGAACGTCGCCGAGACCTGCGGGTGGCCCTGGTTCACGTTGGCCGGGTCGGCCGTCATGAAGCTGAGCGGGCTCACGGTTGTCGAGAAGTTCACACCGTCGCTGATCAGCGCGTGGAACTGATCGTTGGTGTTACCCGAGATCAGCGCGCCGGCGATCAGGAAGTTGTAGGTCACGTCGATCGTGTCCTCGTTGAGCTGACGACCGCCGCACAGGCCCGGAGCGCCGACGCCGGCGCCACACAGGTTGAAGTACGTGCTGGTGATCGCCGTGTCGATACGCATGACGTCGGGGACGAACAGGCCGAACACCGCATCGGCGTACGCCTGAGCCGCCGTCTGCGACGCCGCGGTCAGGGTCGCGCCCGTAGCGAGGGCGTTCTCCGTCCAGATCGCGGGTCCGATCGCGTGGCACGTGATTCCTGCGGGCTTGACGCCGGTCGCGGCCGTCAGGACGTTGCCACCGGGCGCCGCGCCGTTGATGAGGCACGAGCCGAGATAGATCGCCTTGAGGACGGTCTTCGCCTCGTTGATGATCGCGGTCAGCGTCGCCGCGGGGACACCGGTGTATGCCGGCGCCGTCGCGTTATAGCCATTGAGGAAGTCGTTCGTGATCAGCAGAGCCTCGTTGATGCCCGGGCGCGCGAGGTGCTCGACCTGACGATACGTGGTCACGGGCGGGGTCGTGGTCGGCACGCACATGCCGGCCATCGCCATCGTTCCAGTGCCGCAGACGACGTCGGAGACGCAGTCGCCGTTGGTGAGAGTGGTGCCGGCGCCGCACTCGATACCGGGGTCCGCAACGCACGTGCCGTTGACGAGCATGGTGCCCGAACCGCACTCGTTGTTGGTGCCGTCATCGCCGCAAGCGCCGAGGACGAGGGTGAGCGCGACAGCGCCGCGCGTGAACAGATTGAGGGTCGACATGTTAGTTGACCTCCTTCACCGAGATGGTCGACCAGGTGTCGAACACCGTGCCGCCACCCAGAGCGGAGATCGGAACGTTGATCGCGATCGCCGTGACGTTCAGGTTCTTGGTGAAGTCAGGAGCGCACGACGGCGGGTTCCAGAGGTTCACACCGTCGAAGTCGGCGTTCGGCTCGGTGTTGCCGAGCGAGCCGGCGAGGAACGCGTCGCCACGGCAGTTCGGGGCGAGCGTGGCGTTGACGTCGCCGATTCCACCTGCGCCGCCGAAGAACCGCGTGGCCAGGTAGTTGCGGACCTGGAAGAAGCGGTTGACGTCGAAGTAGAAGGAGTCAGCGCGCTGGCCGACGAAGAACCGCATGTTGGAGAACGCGCCGATGGTGGCGGGGTTCGCGGTGACGGCGGTGTTCGCCTTCGACGCGGCGAAGCTGGTGCTGGTACCCGTGGCCGTGCCGACGACCGTGGTGCCGCCGGTGAGGACGGTCAGCGTGAGCGCCTGGACGCCCGCAGCGTTCGGTGCGCCTGCGACAATGCGGAAGATGTAGTCCTCAGCTGCGGTCGGCGCCGAGACCCGGCTCGTCGCGCGCGAGACGTGGAACTCGTAGCGCGTGTCGGTGCTGAGATAGTACTGACGACCCGGCAACGAGCGCGGGTTGACGTACATGATCAGGGCGAGCTCGGTGCCCGACTTGAACGCGAAGTGGTCGGTCAAGTTCAGCGCTCGACCCTTCAGGTCTTGATCGCCGTCGTCATGATCCGACGCCTCTACCATATGCGAGGCACCGGCGATCATCGCTAGAGCGAGCGCCGAGCCACCTACCAACAGAGTCTTCATCTTCATAGGTTCATTTCTCCTCGAAAGCGGTGCGTTGAGATGGAGTCCACGCGCACGAACGCGCAGATCGACCAATGCGATTGCTTCTCCCTGTCCCAACTACGAGCCGCCGCGACAAACGGATCGAATTTCGACCCGTTGGAAGGAACATTGCATGGCCATTGCGAGCGGATCCAGTTAGTTAGCCATCGGAATTCGTTCATTCAGAAGCTCGGGACGACCCACTCGATCCCGATCCCGGATCACGCGTACAGAGAAGCATGCGCATCGCGAACTGGATTGCGGCCGCCTGTGTGTCGTCGGCGCTCGCCGGCGCGGCAGGATGCGACAAGGAGCAGGCGGCACCCGCCAGGCAGTCCGAGCTCGCGCCCGATCCCACGGTCGTGCGCTACCCCTTCGCCGATTCGCCCGATCTCGAGGCCGATCTTCCAGGGATGATCGTCCAGCTCGAGGAGCGCGTGGCCAGTCCGATCGGCTCGCCGATGGACATGAGCGAGCTCGCGGACATGTATCAGGGGCGCGCGCTCCAGAACGGTGACCTCGAGGACTACAAGCGGGCGGAGGCCATGGCGCGCCGCTCGCTCGCGGCGATGCCGGATCGCAACAGCGCGTCGTTGACGCTCGCGAAGATCGCGAACGCGCAGCATCGGTTCCGCGAGGCGATCGAGGTCGCCAAGCAGCAGCTGACGATCAAGCAGAGCACGGGTGCGTACGGGATCCTCGCGACCGCGTACCTGGCGCTCGGCGAACTCCCGTCGGCGCTCGAGGCATCCGAGAACGCGCTGAAGATGACGCCGAGCAGTGGCGGCTACCTGATGCG
>JANOPP010000496.1:0-2802 GCA_031421915.1 Myxococcales bacterium
GGAGCCTCGCCGCCGAGGCGCGCCACGTCCCGCGACAGCCGCGGCACGAGCAGGAACATGAAGCCGACGACCGCCGCGAGGAACACGAGGTAGCACGCGATGATCGCGAGGCCGCGTGGCATCCGGCGGGTGCCATCGGGGCGCTCCGACATCCGGCGCACGACCGGCGCGAGGATGTACGCGATCAAGAACGCGAACACGAACGGCAACAGGACGTTGCGGCCGAGGAACGCGATGAACAGGACGAACAGCGGGAAGCCCCAGCGCCGCAGGAACGTCCGACCTGCGCCCTCGGCTCCGAACAGCGTCGCGGTCTTGGTGCGCGCGACGGATCCCGTCGTGGTCGATGCGATCATCGGATCCGTCGTGGTGCGAGGAGGTACACCGCCGGACGGTGGCTCTCCGGGCGGATCAGCCGGCGTCATCGGCGCGGGTATACCAGAGTCGGTGCGGTATCGCCGTTCGTGGTGCTAGCGATCGAACGGCTCAGGGCATGCGCTTCAAACGGAATGGGTTGTCGGGCGCCGAACCTGAATGTCCGCAGCCTTCTCGCATTCGGTCTTGGCGCAGCCGGCGATCGTCACAGCGAACCCGATGGCAAACGCGGTGAGCCCCAGGCGCATGCACGTCCGGACGATCGGACGCGCCGGTAGTCGCAGCGAGTCAGCGCTCGCCACCGCGGCGCCACGCGGTCGTGACCCAGCCTCCGACCCGGCCGAGCAGCGAGCGCCGCGTCCCGGCGACGGCCAGCTCGTCCTCCGACAGACCGGGATCGAGCGTCGGCGTCGGCAGCGCATTGTCGGGTGCGGCGCCGAGCAGACCGTCGGGTCGGGTGAAGCGCGCGGCAGACCGACGCTCGCGCGGCGGCAGCGGCGGCGGCTCGATGCCGGTCTCCATGCGCAGCGTCGCCCAGCGCCGGCACTGACCGCAGCGCCAGCTGAACGCGCCGGGGCGGTTGCCGCAGCTGGCGCACTGCCAGCGCCCGCGCAGGGTCCAGGCGAGCGCACCGCGATCGGCGACGAGGATCTCGAGGGCTGCCTTGAGCTCGGCGGGCTCGGTGCTCGCGAGGGTCAGCCGGGCGGTTGCGACGCGAGCCGCGAGCGCGTCGGGGAACCGGGTCGCGAGATCCTTCGCGAGTGCGAGCTGCGCGGCCGCATCGGCGGGCGGCACGAGCTGCGCGCGGATCAGTGCGAGCTCGAGGCGCGGTCCAGTTGCCGCCTCGACCTCCGCGAGGACCGCGAGCACTCGATCGGCGACCGTCGCGGCGGGCCGCTTTGCGGGCACGAGCGAGATCGTGTCGATCGCCGCGGCGGGCGTGGCGGTCGTCGCGAGCGCCGTGGCATCCGTCGTCGCGAGCGCCATCGCGCCGCCCGTCGTCGCATCGCTGGTCCCGGTGGTCGCGAGGGCGGTTCCGGTGCTCGCGACGCCGTCACCGGCGGCGAGCTGCGCCGCGGGCGCGGCTCCGTCATCGAGATCGTCGGCGCGCGTGCGGCCGCTGTCGTCGGTGAGCCCCTGCTCTGCCGCGATCAGCCCCGGCAACAGGTGCGGCGCGAGCGCGGGATCGGCGATCAACGCCTGGCGCAAGCGCTCCTTGGCGCCGCGATGATTCGAGCGGGCGGCCGCGAGCTCGGCGGCCGCGGCGAAGAAGTGCCCCGACTCCTGGAGCTTCTGCGCTTCCTTGAGCAGCTGCTTTGCAGACTCGAGGTCATCGCGCGCGAGCGCCGCCTGTGATGCAGCGACGAGCAGGTGATGCTCGCGCTCGCTCGTGTCTTCGTTGCGCCGGCGACCGAGGCGCTGCCACAGGTTCGCGGCCTCGTTGAACCGCGCCTGCTCCTCGTAGAGCGCGGCGAGTGCGCGCAGCGCGCCCTCGTGAGCCGGCTCCTCCAGGAGGACCTCCTCCATCGCGCGCGTCGCACGGCGCGGCATCCCGGCGGCGCGGAAGTCGAGGCCGAGCTCGTACATCGCCCGCTGCCGCAGCTTGCGCTTGTCGCGCTCGCGAACCGCGAGAGCCTGGTGCACGCGGATCGCGCGCTCGTGCTCGCCCTTGCTGCGGAACATCGCGCCGAGCGCGAAGTACGGCTCGACGTCATCGACGTTCTCTTCGACAACGGTGCGCAGCTCGCTGACCGCCGTGTCGTGATCGCGTGCGATCAGGTGCGACAACGCACGCATGTAGGCGCGGCTGTGGCGCGCGGTGCGCCGGAGCTGGCGGTCGTCGGGCACGTAGTAGCGCCCGACGAGAACACCCGCTGCCAGCGCGCCGATCGCGACGAGCAGCAGGACCAGCGCGGCACCCATTGGCGTGACCTTACCTCAACGACCGATGCTATCGTGGTTGGATGCGGGGGAGGATCGCAGGGCTGTGCCTGATCGCCGGATGCGGGCGGTTCGGCTACGACCCGCGCCCGGATGTCGTCGGGACCACACCGGACGCGATGACCGATGCCGCGCACGACGCACGGATCGACTCTCCAAGCGACGCCGCGATCGACGCCTACGTTCCGGTGTGCCCCTCCGGCACAACGGAGCTGAAGGCCGGCTCTGACACCTGCATCGAGCTCACCGAGAGCGGCACCGACACGTGGACGAACGCCAAGGCAATCTGCGACGGACATGGACGCAGGCTGTGCACGGATGCCGAGTGGTTCCTCGGCTGCACGAATGCAACGGGGCTCATCGACATGACCGACCTCGGATGGGAGTGGGTCGCCGAGGAGGCAGGCGGTGTCGCGGCCAAGCGAGGTGACGATCGGTGCACCGCGATGAGCTCGCACGTGATCACCGCTCCGTACGAGTACCGCT
>JANOPP010000497.1:0-4562 GCA_031421915.1 Myxococcales bacterium
GTAGTTGCAGACGACCGTGCTCGGGTAGGTCAGGCCGGCGCAGCGATGGATCGCGCAGCCGACCTTCAGCGTCGTGCGCCACACGATCTGCGTGTAGTGACCGCACACGCCGCCGTTGCAGGCGCCGGTCGTCGCGTTGTAGTTGACCTTCTCGGCGGCCCAGCTGTTGACGGCGCCCATCGCGGTCGCGGTTCCGCCCGATGCGTAGATGTTCTCGCCGATGTAGTACGGGTGCCCCGCCGAGCGGCCCGCGTTGTGATCGACGAGGCCCATCGGCGGCATCGTGTCGGTACACATCGCGACCCACGTGGCCGCGGTCGCGGCGAGCGTCGAGTCCCACTGCAGCGCGGGCAACGGCGTCGGGGTCTGGACCATCGCGCGAACCTGGTTGTGATAGAGCGTCATGCCCATCAACTCGGGCGGCTCCCCGACGCCCGGCGACGCGTCGATCATCCCCGCGGGTGCGTCGATGCCCCCGCCCGGACCATCGCCGCCACCGCCGCCTGGCGCGTCGATGCCCGCTCCACCGCTGTCGCATGCCGCAATCACCAGCAGACTCCAGATGCGCTGCATGGCCTCAGCATCTCATGGTACGAAGCGCAGGACGGCCCTGATCGGCCAGACGCAAGACCTACAGCTCCGACGGATGCAGGGAAGCCAGTGAAACGCTGGCACAGCCCCCGCTACTGTAACCGGGGACGAAGCGGCACAACGCCACTGGGAAACTGGGAAGGCGCCGCCTAGGACGATCCGGAAGTCAGGACACCTCTCTGTCGGCACTTCGGGTGTGAAGGAGGCGTAGGTCTACGCGTTCGTCACCCCGTGTCACGAGGGGTGACCATGATCCGACGCTCCGAGATTTCAT
This sequence comes from Myxococcales bacterium, assembly GCA_031421915.1. GTDB lineage: Bacteria > Myxococcota_A > Polyangia > Haliangiales > Haliangiaceae > JABFXX01. Next base: position 866 of record JANOPP010000497.1, read on the forward strand.
ACGCATGCATCGTGCTGGCTACGGCCAGCGCGAACGCGTTTGCAGATCCGGAGCCGATCGTCGACGACGAGACGATCGTGATCATCGACCGGGCTCCGGACGAGGGCGCCCGTGATCGTGCGCGCGCGCTCGGCGAGGCGCCGTTCGTCACGGTGCTGCACCCCGATGACCACCCGGCGACGGCGTCGGTCGCCGATGCCCTCGCGACCTCGGCGGGCACGCTGACGCGCAGCCTCGGCGGCATGGGCTCGTATCAATCCGTCAGCGTGCGTGGCGCCGCGCCCGGTCACACCAGCGTGCTGATCGATGGCGTGCCGCTCGCGCGGATCGCCTCCGTCACGACCGATCTCGGCCGGTTTGCGCTCGATAGCTTCGGCGAGGTCGAGCTGTATCGCGGCGCCGTGCCGATCGAGCTGGGCGGCGCGGGCGTCGGCGGTGCGGTCAATCTCGTCACGCGCCTCGGTCGCGGAGAGCTCGGCGAGCGCGTACAAGCGTCGATGGGCATGGGGTCGTTCGGTGCGCGTCATCTTCGCGCGCACTACGGCGACGATCATGGCGACGTGTTGTCGTCGACGACGATCGGCTACGCCGGGGCGACCGGCGACTACACGTACTTCTCCGACAACGGCACGCTGCTCAATCGGTCCGACGATGCGTATCGCACGCGCGGCAACAACGGCTTCGATGCCGTTGATGGCGCGACGCGCTTCGGCTCCGAGGATCGTTCGCTCGCCGGTGGCGCGCGCGTCGCATGGAAGCGCCAGGGCCTGCCGGGAAGCATCAACAGTCCCGCGGTCGACGCGAACCTCTCGACGCTCGACGTGATCGCCGACGGCAAGGTCGATGTCACCGCGGGGCCCGCGATCGGTCGTCAGCTCGCATTCGTCCTCGTCGAGGCGCAGCGTCTGCGCGATCCGATGGCGGAGCTCGGGCTCGGCGCCGCAGATCGCAAGTACCTCACGCTCTCGGGCGGTGCGTCGTCGACGTGGTCGATCCCGCTCGGCGCGCACCGGCTCGCCGCGGGGCTCGAGCTGCGCGGCGATCGGTTCCGTGATCGGGACCTCGGTGCTCCGGCGACCACGCAGGTCGGTACGCGCGCCGGTGGCGCCCTGCTCGCCAATCTCGATCTCGTGCTCGCGCCGCAGCTCGTCGTCACGCCGGCGGTCCGTCTCGACGTGCTGCGCTCCGCGCCGACGCTGATGACGGTCGACCCCCTCGAACGCGTCGCGCCGCGCTGGGATGTTGTCCCGAGCCCGCGCCTCTCGACGCGCTCGCTCGTCACCTCCGATCTCGCGATCAAGGCGAGCGGCGGCTGGTATGCGCGGCTGCCGACGCTGCTCGAGGTGTTCGGAAATCGCGGCTACATCATCGGCACACCGGATCTCGAGCCTGAGCGCGGTCCATCGGCCGACGCGGGCTTCGTGTGGGCGCCGGCCGTGGCGAAGGGTACGATCGACCGCATCCTCGTTTCGGCCAACGCGTTCGCAAATCGTGCGCACGACACGATCGCGATCATCACGTACGCGGGCTTTGTCGCGCGCGCCGAGAACATCGGCACCACGCAGGGCTACGGCGCCGAGCTGATCGCGTCGGGCCGGCTCGCAAAGACCGTCAGCCTCACCGCGAGCTATACGCGCCTCGTCACCGAGCAGCTCTCGGCAGATCCGAGCCTCGATGGCAAGCAGATCCCGCGGCGCCCCGGTCACGTGCTCTACGCGCGTACCGACGTCGTGCGATCGCTCGGCGGCCACGTCGCCGAGATCTGGCTCGATGGCGCGTGGCAGGCCGAGAGCGCGCTCGACGCCGCCAACCTCGCGCGCGTCCCCGGCCGCATCCTGCTCGGCACTGGCGCGCGTGTCGAGATCGGCGGTGGCCTCGGCCTCGCCATCTCCGTCGCGAACCTCACCGACGATCGCGTCGCCTACCTGCCGCTCGATCCTCCGCCGTCTCCAGCACTCAGCGAGACACCGACCCCGCTCACCGATGTCGCCGGGTTCCCGCTTCCCGGCCGCAGCTTCTATCTGTCAGTCGACTGGACTCATTGAACCTCGAGGTACCCATGAAGAAGATCACCACTCTCGTTCTGTTCGCTGCCGCTGCCGCTGCCTGTGGCGACAACACCGATCCGCCCGGCCCGCCGGTCGATTCGTCGATGGATGCCGCTCCGGCTCGGATTCGCGCCGTCGTCGTCACGCCATCGAACAACTTCGCGCCAGGCCAGCCCGGCATCCTGTCGACCGTCGATGTGCGGGACAAAGCCGTGACCATGGGCGCCGGCCCGGCGATGGCCGTCGGGAGCGACCCGATTCTCCGCAAGATCGGCGACGAGCTGTTCATCATCAACCGCGCCGAGAACAACATCACGATCCTCGATGCCGAGGACCTCCACCTCGTCGAGCAGATCAGCACCGGCATGAACTCGAACCCGCAGGACGTCGCCGTCATCGGTGACAAGCTCTACGTCCCCACGCTGGGCAACAAGGGCATGGTCGAGCTCGTGCGCGGCTCGAACGCGATCATCGAGTACGACCTCAGCGTCGACGACCCGGACGGCAAGCCGAACTGCTCGTCGATCTTCTACGTCAACAGCGACCTCTACGTCGCCTGCGGCCTCCTCGACAACTCGGACATGTTCCTGCCGCCACGCGGCAACGCGAAGGTCTACCTCGTCGATCCCGCGACGCGCATGATCCGCCGCACCGTCACGCTCACCACCAAGAACCCGATCGGCCTGATCGAGCAGATCCCCGAGTTCGCACCGAACGCGGGTGATCTCGTTGTCCCGACGATCGAGTTCGCGACCGGCAGCGGCTGTGTCGAGCGCATCACTCTCGGCTCGACGGCTGCCTCGGGCGGATGCCTCGTGCAGAACACGACCCTCGGCAACTTCGCGAGCCGCGTCGGCTTCTACGCCGTCGAGTTCACGGGGCCGGTTGCGCCGCACATCGTTGTCCCGCCGATGATGTACGTCTCCGTGCCCGACGCCGCGGACTTCACGAAGGCCGCGTTGCGTGGCTTCGATCTCGGCACCTCGATGCTCCTCGACACGAAGAGCCCCGCGGCCCAGGCGATCGGCGACCTCGCGGTGTGCCCCGACAGTCACATCGTCGTCGCCGACACGACGATGGCCGCCAACGGCGTGCGCATCTACCAGGGCACGAGCGAGGTCACGACCGCGGTGCTCCCGGTCGGCCTTCGGCCGCAGTCGGCGCACGGCATCGTCTGCTATTGAGTGAGCAGCAGCGCATGAACCGCGAGTGGTAGCGCCTCCGGCCTGCCGCGCTTGCCGGGCATCGCGTTGTTCGTCGCGAGCAGCAGGATCCGCGTTCGCTCGACGAAGTTGTCGAGCGGCACGAAGTCAAAGCGGATCGCCTTGCCTTCGGCGGCGCCGCTGCAGTTCTTGTTCGTCCCGAGCGCGTGCCCCGTCCGGCACACGCTCGGCCGCACGGGATAGACCGTGCAGTCGCCATTCACGTTGAACGGGCACACGACACGCTTGCGCCACGCATCGACGTGATTCTCGACGAACCTCCTCTGATCCGTCTCGTAGACCTCTGACAGCTCGGTGACGGTCCCGCCGATCGCCGCTTCCCACGCGGGATACGCGGCGAGGAACTGTGTGCGGACCTCGGCGTTCTCCGGTAGCGCGAGCCACAGCGCGACGCGCGCGGCCTCGGGCCGGAACACCATGATTGGC
>JANOPP010000498.1:0-4767 GCA_031421915.1 Myxococcales bacterium
GATCACGGGCCGACTGCCGTTCCCCGATGCGAAGGGGCCCGCGGGTCTGATCACCGCGCAGCTCAAGCAGACGCCACAAGCACCGTGCGTCGCGCTCGCGAAGGCATCCCTGCCGCCGCAGGCCGACAAGGTGATCCTGAAGTGCCTCGAGAAGGACAAGAACAACCGCTTTGCGGATGTCTCGGCGCTCGCGTTCGCGCTCCAGGAAGTCGTCACCCACACGAGCACCGAGCTCCAGGCCTTGACCGCGGGCTCGTCGAGCTCGAGCCGGCTGTCGGGACCCGAGATGCTCGAAACGCGTCGCGGTGAGATGCCGCAGCTGTCGCCTCCTGCGATGCCGCAGCAGTCGCCGTTCGCGGGGCAGAGTCAGCCGCAAGGCACGCCGTACCAGCAGCAGATGAACCCGGGAATGTCGGGGCATCAGATGTCGAACGCGCACACGCCGTCGGGCGGCGTGCCGAACCTACCGCCGCAGCAGTACCCGCAGATGCCGATGAACCAGCATGGCCAGCAGCCGCCTGGCCAGCCGTATCCGCAGGCCTCGCACTCGCAGCTCCCGTCCCACAACCCGCGCGCGGCATCGTCGTCGAAGTGGATCTGGTGGGTGCTCGCGTTGCTCGCACTCGGTGCCGGTTCCGGTGCCGTGCTCGCGTACGTCTTGCGCGGTTGATCAGCGCGCGAGCAGAGCGCGTGCCCGCTCTTCGCCCTTGGGATCGTCGGGACCACCGTCGAGCCATGCCTCGAACTCCGTACGCGCCTGCGCGTGGTCGCCCGAGGCGAGTGCGATCATCGCTGCGAGCTCGAGGGCTTCGGGCAGCGTAGGAGCTCGGGCGCGTGCGCGGGCACACGCTTCGTTGGCCTCGGCATAGCGCGAGGCTCTCAGCGCTCCGCGTGCGATCCGGAGATCCGCGCGTGCGGCGATGAGGTTCGGGATGCGATCTGGATCGCTCGTGGGATCCGCGGCGAGGTCGGCGGGTGGCGTCGGCCGGTCGCCTTCCGCGCGTAGCTCGTGACGCAGATCGAACGCACGCATCCGACCACCCCCGCGCGGGTCGGTGACCCACAGCTCGAGTGATGCGGGGTCGAGGATCACGGTGTGCACCGCGCGGCCATCGTCGATCAGTCCGCGGTGACCCGCCGGGCGCGGTGACTCGTCGAGACCGCGCTGGTCGCGGAGCACGGCCGCCATCGCACCGATATCGGGCAGGGGGGCGCGCACGAGCTTCGCGGCGCGCTCGATGCGCCCGGGTGTGGGCATCATTCGGCGCGCGCGATCGTTCTCGGGATCACTCGAGAGTGCGTTCGTCGTGAGCACGTCACCGATCGCAACGGAGCGCGGGTTGCGCTCCGTGATCGCCTTGCTCGGCGTGCGCTCGACGAGAACCCACGTGCCACTCGAGCCATCGACAACGACCATCACCGCGGAGCCAAGTGTCGGCGTTCCCTCGATCAGCTTGATCGCCTCGTCGAGCGTCTTGGCCTGTTCGAGCACGGTGCGCGCGAGCAGCGCGATCGGGCGCGCGGTACGCGTGGGACGCACGTCACTGGTGCGTGCAGGACTGACCATCACCGCAATTCCTTGCGCGTTGACGCCGGTGACCACACCGACCGAGCCGGGCCAGCCGACACCCGCCCACGCGATCTTCCCTTCCGGCCGCACGAACATCACGACCGGGATCGAGGCATCGCCGCCGTCGTCGAGCCCAGGCATCGCGAACGTCCGACCGATCCAGACGCGCGCCGGTGCCTGGGCTTGCCGGGCGATCACGGTCAGACTGCGTGCCAGGTTCTTGAGCTCCGTCTCGTCCGTGCGCGGCGAGGCGGTGCCGACGTCGAGGACCGCCTGGTCCCGGACGAGATCTTCGAACGACAGGCGCACACCACTGCCCGCGGCGCCGCGCGTCAAACCGGCAATCATCCGGCGGTCCTGATCGTTCAGGCCATCGTCGATGAACCGCCAGCGCCACGCGAGCCGCATCCCGTGCGTGGTGCCACCGAGGAGGCCAGCGTTGGACACCGTGCGCTCGATCGACGGCGCGGACGCTTGCACGACCGCGGCCAGCGACGGTCCGAGGAGCCGGCCGTGCGCCGCCCCGATCGCGTGCGCATCTCCGCGCAGCCGCAGGACCGGCAGGCCGCCGACCCAGGTCAGAGACGAGTCGCCAAAGGCGAGGGCAGGTGGCGCCCCGGGTGCGGCCTGGACCGCGGAGATCGCTCCCTTCACCACGCCCTCGGGGACGTCGTAGGCGACGGATCGCTTGTAGATGAACCAGCCGACGACCACGGCGACCCCGAGCATCGCGACCGCGATCACACCCGAGCGCCACGAGGGTCGAGGCATGCCGGAGCGACGTCCGCCGATCACCAGGTCCGGCACCGGCGGTTAGTACCCCGCTCGTCGGAATCTTGGAAGCAGTGCGCCGTCGGCGGTCGCCGATTTCCGCATTGACCGCTATGGGGGTGGTTGCTAGCCTCCGGAGGCAGGTTCTCGTCGATGTCCGGATTCACTCCATCGACCCACGCACTGGCTTCCGGCGGGAATGCGTCGCAGGCGCTCTTGATCGCGCTGGTCGGTCTGCTCGCGCTCGTGATCGTCGGTCTCGTCGCGATGGCGCTGACCCTGCGCAAGCGCGGTCGTGCGCAGCCCGCCGCGGTGCCGGACCTCCCGCGTCCTCAGCCGCCGACGGCAGCTCCACCTGCGGCACCACGCGCACGTCCACGTCCGGCAGTCGTGCGCGGTGGTGGAGGCGGTGGTCTCGCGGTCGCGACCTCGAGCGCGATGGTGTGCCCGACGTGCCGCACCGAGTATCACGGCCTCACGTACTGCACGCGCGACGCGCGGCGCCTCGTTCCGCCCGAGGAGATGCTCGGTGGCGCAGGCCTCGGTCCTGCGCGTGCGATGGGACGCAGCGCGGGCCTCGTGTGCATGGCGTGTCGCCGCGCGTACGAGCCGGGGCTCCGCGCCTGTCCACACGACGGCAACGAGCTCGTGCCGTTCCCGGTCTACAATGCCACGCGCCCGCGTCGCTCGAAGAACTTCACGGAGCCTGCGGGCGTCGTCGCCCGGATCTGTCCGGTGTGCGCGACCAAGTACGATCTGAACGCGAGGTTCTGCGGCCACGACGCGGGCGAGCTCGTCGTGATCAACTGAGCAGATCGCCGCCCGCAGCGTCGATATTCGATAGCAAACAGCACGTGACGTGGGGTAGCTACGGGATCGCCCATGACCTCGGTCCGCTCGCTGCTCGTGCTCGTGTTCGTCGTCACCGCATGTGGTGACGACGGTGTTCGTACGCTCCCCGATGCGCCGCCCGATGCTGCCATCGATGCTGCGCCGATCGATGGCCCGGACGAGGTCGACCTGACGATCGCGCGCGCCGGCAATGGAGCAGGGCGCATCACGTCGTCGCCGACCGGGCTCGACTGCGGGGCGACGTGCACGGCAGGCTTCGCGCCGAGCACGGTCGTCACGCTGACCGCGGAGCCGGATGTCGGCTCGGTGTTCACCGGGTGGTCGGGTGCATGCACCGGGATCTCGCCGGTCTGCGACGTCACCCTCGCGGTTGCGTCGACGGTGACGGCCACGTTCACGCTCGAGACGTACACCGTGCAGGTGTCGAAGATCGGCGTCGGCACCGGCACCGTCAGCGGCAGTGGCATCGCGTGCGGCGGGACCTGCATGGTCACCGTCGATCACGGCACGATGATCTCGCTCGCCGCTGCCCCCGCCGCGCTCTCGACGTTCGCGGGCTGGGGTGGTCCGTGCTCGGGGACTGGGGCGTGCGCGGTGACGGTCACCGCCAACACGACGATCACCGCGGCGTTCGCGCTCGACGACATCACGCTCAGCATCGCGAAGGGCGGGACAGGAACGGGCACCGTGACGTCCGCGCCCACTGGCATCAACTGCGGCGCCGACTGCGACGAGACGTATGCCGCGAACACGATGGTCACGATCGCCGGAGTTGCGGCGCCGGGCTCGACGTTCACCGGCTGGTCCGGAGGTGGTTGCTCGGGCACCGCGCCGTGCACGATCACGATGACCGCAGCGGTGCTCGTGACTGCCACGTTCGCGCTCAATACGTACGCGCTGACGGTGACCACCGGCGGCAACGGCACGGGCAACGTGGTCTCGGCACCGAGTGGCATCGCGTGCGGTGGCGACTGCAGCGAAACCTACAACCACGGTCAGCTCGTCACGCTCACGGCGACGCCGGGCATGGGCTCGACGCTCACGTGGGGTGGCGCTTGCACGGGCAGCGGAGCATGCGTGGTCACGATGGACGCGGCAAAGAGCGTCAGCGCGACGTTCACGCTCGACACGTACGCGCTGACGGTGACGCCCGGCGGTAACGGCGCTGGCGCGGTGAGCTCGACGCCCGCCGGCATCGCGTGCCCCGCTGACTGTAACGAGACCTACAACCACGGTCAGATGATCAGCCTGACTGCGACGCCGATGGCCGGTTCGACGTTCGTGTGGGGCGGCGCGTGCACGGGCAACGGTGCCTGCAGCGTGACCATGGATGCGGCGAAGACCGTCACCGTGACGTTCACGCTCGACACGTACGCGCTGACGGTGACGCCCGGCGGCACCGGCTCAGGCTCGGTGAGCTCCTCGCCCGCGGGCGTTGCGTGCCCCGGGGACTGTAGCGAGACGTACAACCACGGTCAGGTGATCAACCTGACCGCGACGCCGACGGCTGGATCGACGTTCGTGTGGGGCGGCGCGTGCACGGGCAACGGTGCCTGCAGCGTGACCATGGATGC
>JANOPP010000499.1:0-2502 GCA_031421915.1 Myxococcales bacterium
CCGCATCCGTGACACGGCCCCGGTGAAGACGCATGAGGCCGACGAGGTAGCGGCGCGTAGACGCGTACCGCGCGAGCTCGAGATACTCGGCGCATGGATCGCGGTGACATCACGCTCAAGGCGCGACCTCGAGCTCACCCATCATCCCGCGCTCGGCGTGCTCGAGAATGTGGCAGTGGTACATCCAGCGACCGGGTGAATCGATCTTCACGACGAATCGCCGCGTCGTCTCGCGTGTGACGTTGAAGGTGTCCTTCCAGCCGAGCGGCGACATCGGGACGCCCGCATCGTCGAGGACCTGAAACGACATCCCGTGCAGATGGAACGGATGGTCCATCTCGCTCGCGTTCTGGACCTCCCAGACCTCGGTTCCCATCGACGCTTGGACAGGCGTGATGTTCGGGAACGCCTCATCGTTGATCGTGAACACGGGCGCTGCCGGAATCGAGTCGTCCTCGCGAAGCACGAACCGCCGACGCTGCGTAGATGCATCGAACGCGGTGGGGCTGATGGCGCCGAACGTCGCCGGCAGTGCGGCTAGCGTTGCGCCTCGCGCGCCGAGGTCGACAGTAAGCAGATCGATCGGGCCGGGGTCCGGGATGTTGTGGCCGCGATCGAAGTGGACGGTGCGCAGCGTCAACTTATCGCCAGGTGCCCCCGCGAGCTCGACGATGACGTCGTATCGCTCGCCCGGCGTGAGAAGCAACCGATCCGTTTCGTACGGCGTGTTCACGAGGCCACCGTCCCAGCCGACGACCAAGAACTTGTATCCCGGAAGCTCGAGGTTGAAGTAGCGCCCGTTCGCGGTGTTCACGAAGCGCCAGCGTTCACGACTGCCCGATGCGGCTTCGAGCACGCGACCGGTCTCACCGTTCACCATGATCACGTTGCCCTGACGTCCGAGCATGAGATCGAGGTTGTCGGTCAGCTCCGAGAGCTTGCCGGTCGACGCGACTTTGACGTCGTCGAGGACGAACACCCGATCTGCCGCTACATCGATGCCATCGTCCGCGAGTACGCGCAGCGGCGCGTAGAGTCCGCGTTCGATCTGCACGTCGCCGCGCATGTGTGGATGGAACCAGAACAGGCCCGCGTCCAGCAGCGGGAACTCGTAGTCGAACGTGCCGCCGGGCGGAATCGGCTGCTGCGATGCGGGGGTCCCGTCGTGTCGATGCGCGAGACGAATGCCGTGCCAGTGGATCGTGGTCTCCTCTGGGAGCTCGTTGCGGAAGTGCACGATGACGCGATCGCCGAGCTTGCCCTCGAGCATCGGGCCCGGAATCGTGACCCTCGAACCTGCGCGAGCGCCGTCGCGAAACCCCCACACGTCGGCGGGCTTCCCTGCCAGGTACTCATGCGTACCCTCCGCGGCAACGAGCTCGACCTCGACGATGTTCGGATCGGGGTTCGTATCCGTCAGCGTCTCGACGTCCTGCTCAGCGGGCAGGTTGTCTCCACACGCAGCGAGCGAGACTTGCGTGATCAAACCCAGCAATCGCATCCGCCGACCGTGCGCGCACCGGCGATTCGTCTCAAGCATGGAGCGGCTCCTAACCGTAATGAGTGCCCGAAGTCCTGCGGACCTTCGGTGTGACTTGAACCTCAGTAACACCGCGGGGTTGAACCGTAGCGCCTGTTCGCACGGTCGGCATGTGTGACGGTCTTGGTCACAGTTGACGTCGCTCGGCCAGTCGTGAAGATTGCACCCATGCGCCACCTCATTTCGGTCGTCCTCTTTGGCCTCGCCGCCGCGTGCGGCTCCGAGCATGGCGACGCTGCCGCTCCGCCCGTCGCCCCGACCAACCTCGCGGTCTCGACCGTTGGCGGTGGTGGCCACCTCACCTGGAAGGACAACTCGGATAACGAGGATCACTTCATGGTGCTGCGCAAGCCGATGGGGGGCGCCTACGACGACGTCGCCACCGTCGACTTCAACGGCACGCAGTACCACGACTCCTCGGTCACGGCCGGAACCACGTACGTCTACCAGATCATGGCGATGAACTCGGCGGGCGAGACGACCTCGAACGAGGTCACGTTTACCCCGTGATCACTGGACCGTGATCGTCCCGCGGATCATGTCCATCGAGCACGAGTACTTCACGGTCCCGGCGGTGCCGAAAGTGAGCGCGAGCTCGACGGGCTTGTTCAGCGGGAGTTCCTTCTCGATCTTCTTCCCATCCACGGTCATCACGACCTCGGTCCCACAGGTCCGCTCGACGCGACGCTCGAAGCGAAGAATCACCGGCTTCCCGCGGGGGACCGTAACGTTCTTCGGATCGAAGCCCGCACTCGTCACGACGATCTCGAACCGGGCCGGCGCAGCGACCTTGACGGGCGCAGCAGGCTTGGTGCTCGCAGGAGCCGGCGCGCCGTGGTTCATGCTGCCGTGATCGTGACCGCCGCCGCCGCCGTGACCCTCGTGGGCCCCGCCCGCGTGTGATGCATCGAACGCGTCCGCCCACGCGGCGAACAGCGCGAGCTCGTCCCCTTTGACGATGC
>JANOPP010000500.1:0-30908 GCA_031421915.1 Myxococcales bacterium
GGCGCCTCGTCGAAGCGCTCGCACCAGATCTCCTGCGTCGCTCCCGTGAACAGCTGGTACTCGCGATCGGCGACGTTCTGCGGATACGAGACGGACGAATCGTCGTCGAGGAACGCGGTCACGGTGTAGTGGACGAGGGCAGGCTCGGGCAGGCCGGCGAACGTCCCGGTCCACGACGTCCCGTTCGCCGCGAGCTCGAGCGTGCTCGTCGGACCGGTACCGACATGCCATGCGATCCGGACGCCCGTGACCTGCGGTGGTGGGCATGCGAGCCCGTTCGGCGTCGAGGTCGGGACGGTGATCGTCGTGCCCTCGACGACAGGGACGCCGACCGTCGTCGTGGCGAAGGCACCGGTCGCGAGGCCGTGCTTGCCGAAGGCGAGCTCGATCGCACAGCTGTTCGGTGTGCCGTTGCCGAGGTTGCCGTCATCATCGTCCGCGGTCAGCGCCGTGACGTACGCGCTCGTCAGATCCGGAGAGCGCTGCATCACCGCGACGAACAGAGCATCTGCGCGCGCGACGCCCGCGGCCATGCCGAGCTTCTGGATCATGCCCTTGCGCAGATCCCACAGCGCGCCCGAGACGATCAGCCCGGCCGAGTGCGCGGTCAGCCCGCGATCCTCGGGCCACCTGCGTTCGAAGCCAGCAGGATCGATTTCTCGCACCGGTTTGTCGTCGAACGTGAAGCCGCGACCGATGCCCTGATCCTCCACGATGCCCGCGGCGAAGTAGTCCGACAGGCCCTCGCTCAGCGAGCCGTTGTAGGCGCCGGCCCCGAGGATGATCGACTCGAGATGAACCGAGTGTCCGAGCTCGTGATAGACGACGTCGGCGAGGCGCGCGGTGTTCTCGCACGTGGAGCTCTTGCGATAGAAGTGCAGCGAGTCGCCGGCGGACATCGCGTTGCACGTACCGGACTCGTTGACGTGAATCGCGAGCGTCTGATCGAGCCAGCTCGCGATCGCCGGGTTCAGCGCACGCGCTTTGGCCTTGCCGATGCCCGCATGGATGAACGCCGAGAGCTGTGCATCCCCGTACTCGTCGTCGGCGAGCGACCATCGCACCGTGCCCGCGGGTTGCGCGGTCAGCGTCGCCGTCGCCAGCGCGCCCGCCTCGTTGATCACCTGCACGAGGCCGCCGGTCAGCCCGGTCATCACGCTCGCGCTGCCGCCTCCGGACCACGTGAACGTGCCGTCGGTGCCGGTCGTGGTCGTACTCGCGTCGACGACGATGTCGGTCGTCGTGGCTGCAAAGTCCTGCCGCGTTCCCGTCGGTCGCCGCACGCCGGCGTCATAGGTCAGTGTGCCGGTCGCCCACCGCAGCCGCGTGGCGCGCAGGATCGGCGCGCCATCCGCGGCGACGTAGACATCCCAGCGGCCCGGTGATCCCACGGCCTCGACGTCGAGGTGATCCGCGGCGGCGTACGCGATGTTACCGGCGCCGCGCACGATCGGCACGATCACGCGGTCACCGATCACGCGGGTCACGACGGGCACGCGCGCCTGCGTGGTGATCCATGCCTCGGCGCGCAGCGTGTTGACGCGACCTCGCGGCGCGACCACCGCGGTCACGTTCGGAAGCGCGGTCGAGCCGGCCACGAACAAGCGGTCGCGCCCGAACACGACATACACGCTGCCACCGACGACGCGCAGGCCACGCCACGTCTGGTGGAACGCGACCGTGCGCAGCCCGCCATCGATCCGATTCGCGACGAGCACGAAGTCGGCACCACTCGAGCCGGGCGCGAGCAGTGTCATGTGCGTCGCGACGAACGCGCGCGCGGCCTGCTCGGCGATCGCGGGGTCAGCGATCGATCCGGGCACGTCGACGAAGCTGCCCCACAGCTGGGTCACCACGCCGGTGTCGCGATCCATCGTGCCCTGCCATCCGGCGGGTACCGTGCGCGCAGCAACAACGACGCGATCGATCCGCGGTGCCGCTCCACTCGCGACCACGATCGGCGGCTCGCTCGCGACGCCCGCAGCGCGTCCCGCGTGCGGTCCGCTGACCCACGCGCGACCCGTCCCGCTCGCACCGAGCAAGAGGGCCACAGCGACGGGGACCGCGCGCATGACCCCGACCATGCCATGAGCCCCGAGGAGGCCACGCGAGATCCGTCACGCGGCCGTGATCAGCTACCGACCGAGAGCCGCCCGGCCGCATCACCCGCCAGCCGAAATGGGTCACCATTCGGCCAGGGGAGCTACCGCTCCGACCCCATTCCTGCGACGGGGCTGCCCGTTACCGATGTCCCTTCGGCGATCTCGTAATTACATCGTAATGACGAGATCGCGCCGAGGTGATCTCATCAGGCCCAGACGCGGGCGCGGGCGTCGGCGAACAGCTTCTGCATCGCGGATGCGTCGGGCATGCCGAGCTCCGCGACGAGGGCCGTCGGGACTGCCGCCTTGACGCCCTTGGAGAGCTTCGCGAGCGCCTTCTTGCGGGCCGCCTCGACGCGCTTCTGTGCCGCCGGGCGGAGCTTCGTCTTTGCCCACGCGTCGACCTCCATCGACAGCTCGGCGTGGCGCAGCTCGTCCTCGGCGATCTTCGCGTAGGTCGCGCGGACCGTTGGATCGGTCGCGTGTGCCGCCTGCCAGAACGCGATCAGTGCGGCCCAGGTCTCGCCGACGACGCCCTCCGTGGCGTTCTCGATCGCGATCGACTCGAGCGAGCGGCGCCCCTGCGGCTCGATCTCGACCGGCGGTGGCGTGGCACCGCGCGCTCGCGCGAGCTCACCCATCAGGCGCGCGTGATGAACCTCGTCGACAGCGGCTCGCTTCGCGGCGTCACGCAGCGCGACCGGCGCATCGTGGCGCGCGAGCTGACGCGCGAGCGACACGAACGCGTGGACCGACGCGGCCTCGTACCAGGCCGAGCGCGCGAGGTGCGTGCCCGCGATTCCCGCGCGCGGCTTGCGCGCACGGGCGAGGCCCGCCGGACGGCGCCCATCGACGGGACAACCACTCGCCCCGGTCGACTGGTAGTAGGTGAATGCGACATCGTGGCCGGTCGCATCGTGGGTGACCTCGCAGCTCGCGATGCCCGAGTAGGGGTTCGTCTGCATCAGCACGGCAGTACACAGCTCGATGCACTTCGTCTCGTCCGCCTCGCAGGCGTCGACGAGCGCGACGAGGCTCATCGGCGGCGGCTCCGGTAGTCGGACCGTCCGCTCCTGCAGCGACGTGCAGTTGTCGCTGTCACCGTCGAACAGGCAGCCTGCCGAGGCGAGCGGAGCCGCGGCGACAACGAGCTGGATCAGCGTCTGGCGAAGGGTAGGGCGCATGGCCGTCCCATTGTGCACGCAGTGTGCCCGGCCCAACCCCTTGAAACGCGGTCGCGATCCCACGGATTCCCGAGGGGGCGGCGACAGCACACCCGAAACGGAAACGAGCCGACCCGAAGGCCGGCTCGTCGATCAGGTCGGGCGCTGGCTACGCGCGCGCGACCGGGGCAGACTTGCTGCCCTTCTTCGCCGGCACCGGGGCGGCCGGCCGCTTCGTCGAAGGCTTGCTCTTGCCGTTGCCGTTGCCGTTGCCGTTCGTGTGGACGCCGTTCTTGACGCCCGCGGCGTCGCGCAGCTTCTCGACGTGCGGCGTGGTCTCCCACGAGAAGCCGTCGCGGCCGAAGTGGCCGTAGGCGGCGGTCGGGCGGTAGATCGGACGGCGGAGGTCGAGCTCCTGCACCAGCATGCCCGGGCGCGCATCGAATGTCGCGAGCACGGCCTTGGTCAGCTTGTCGTCGGAGACCTTGCCGGTGCCGAACGTGTCGACGAGCATCGACACGGGCTCGGCGACACCGATCGCGTACGCGAACTGGACCTCGCAGCGGCGTGCGAGGCCCGCGGCCACGACGTGCTTCGCGATGTAGCGCGCGTAGTACGCAGCCGAGCGATCGACCTTGCTCGGATCCTTGCCCGAGAAGGCGCCGCCACCGTGGCGCGCGTAGCCGCCGTAGGTGTCGACGATGATCTTGCGACCCGTGAGTCCGGCGTCGCCGTACGGGCCACCGATCACGAAGCGACCGGTCGGGTTGACGTGGAACTTGGTCTTGTTGGTGATGAGCTTGGCCGGGACGATCGGCTTGATGACGAGCTCGCGGATCGCTTCCTCGAGAGTCTTCTGCTTCACCGACTCGGCGTGCTGGGTCGAGACGACGATGGCCTCGACGCCGACGATCTCGCCATCCTCGTAGCGAACGGAGACCTGGGTCTTGCCGTCGGGGCGCAGCCAGTCGACACCCTTGGTCTTCTTCTTGCGAACCTCGGCGAGCTTGAACGCGAGCTGATGCGCGAGCTGGATCGGCATCGGCATCAGCTCCTTGGTCTCGTCGCAGGCGTAGCCGAACATCAGGCCCTGATCGCCTGCGCCCTGCTTCGCGACGTCGCCGCGGTCGACGCCCTGTGCGATGTCGGGAGACTGCTGCGCGACGGCCACCATGACGGCGCACGTGTCCGCATCAAAGCCGGTGTCGGAACCGACAAACCCGATGTCGCGGACGACGCCGCGCACGAGGGCCGGATAGTCGAGCTGGGCCTTGGTGGTGATCTCACCGGCGAGCAGGACGAAGCCGGTCTTGACGACGGTCTCGCACGCGACGCGGCTGTTGGGGTCGACTGCGAGGCAGGCATCGACGATCGCGTCGGAGACCTGATCGCACATCTTGTCGGGGTGACCCTCGGTGACGGATTCAGAAGAGAACAGATGGCTCGCCATGGATGGCGGGGACTATTCAGCGATGGCCCGGCGCTGTCAACACGGATAAGAGGTACGATATAGCGGATGCGATCTGTCCTGGTTGCACTCGTGCTCGCCTCGGCGTGCGGTGGGAATCCACCCGTTCCCAAGCGCGGCGTTGTCGAGGCGGATCTCGGCTCGTGGAAGTTCCGGAGGTTCCAGGGACCTTTGCTCGATGTCGAGGTCTGGATCGACGGGAACAAGGGCGAGGCGTTCAGTGCGAGTTACATCACGAACGATGCCGAGAAGCGCGGCCGCATCGAGGACAAGGACCTCGTCAACGTAACTGTAACCAGATACGAGAAGCCGGACGGCGTGGTCCGGGAGACAGTGAAGCTCGTACGCCGGCTCGCCCAGGAGAAGGGCTATCAAGTCGACGAGTCCAAGATCGAGGGCGTGCGCGCGCTCACGATCACGGGTCCGGCGGAGGCATGGGTGATGTGGCCGTCGACGAAGTACGTGGTCAAGGTCGGCGGCCAGGGGCGCACCAGCGTCCCGTCGTCGATGGTCGAGAGCTACGGCGATCGGTTCCCGTCCAAGCTGCCGGGCGGCTCGCTCGAAGGCCCCCTCCCGCCCGGCCCCGAGGACAAGCCCAAGAAGGGCGAGGTCGTCGACGAGCCGTACGATCCGAAAAACCCCAAGGCGAACCTCGATCGTTATGACGCCGACAAGGTGAAGATCCCGGAGAAGAAGGTCGAGCAACCGACCGTCGATCCGGCGGGTTCGTCGGATCCGAAATCCGATCCGAAGAACGACAAGAAGAAGCCGAAGAAGTAACATCCGGCTCATGAAGCTCTTCACGATCGTCCTGTTCGCAGCGCTTGGATGCGGCGGAGGCAAGAAGCCGGAGACCACGACGACGGGTGACACTTCGACGCAGCCGCCCGCGGCGAGCGCCGGTGTGCCGTGCGAGCAAGAGATCGCACGTGTCTGCGAGAACGGGACCGTCGACGGATGCGGCGGCGGCAAGACCACCGTGCACGTGTGCGTGGCCGCCGATGCGTCCGCTGGGCCTCCGTGCACGCAGGAGATCGCGCAGGTGTGCCCGGACGGGCAGATCGACGCGTGCCTCCAGACGCCGCCGTCCGCGACGAACCACATCTGCGTCGTCAAGTAGCGCGAGCGGCCGAACGTGCGATGCTCCTCCGGTGTTGAGGCAGCTCCTCGCCGGGACTCCGGACGCCACCGCTCTCCTCGACCGCACGACGCGGATGGCGGGTGACATCGATGCGAAGGTCGCCGAGATCCTCGCCGACGTTCGGCAGCGACGCGACGCTGCCGTCGCCGACTACACGCGCAGGTTCGACAAGCGCGAGCCGATCGATGGCAGCTACGAGCTGTCGCGCGAGCGCTGGGACGCCCTCGCCGCCGAGGTCGATCCGACCGTGCGCGCGGCCCTCGAGCTCGCGGCGCAGCGAATCCGCGCGTTCCACACGCTTCAGAAGGATCCGGAGGTCGATGTCACGCTCGACGGTGTGCGACTCGAGCTACGCGTCACGCCTCTGGCGCGCGTCGGGCTCTATGTCCCAGGTGGGACCGCGCGCTATCCGTCGAGCGTCCTGATGACGGCGATCCCCGCCGTCGTCGCGGGCGTGCCCGAGGTCGTGATGGTCACGCCTGGCGCGTCGCGCGAGGCACTGCTCGCCGCCAAGCTCGCGGGCGTCGGCCGCGTGTTCGAGCTCGGTGGCGCGCAGGCCGTCGGTGCGCTCGCGTACGGGACCGAGACCGTGCCGCGCGTCGACAAGATCGTCGGGCCGGGCAATGCGTGGGTCGCGTCGGCGAAGCGTCAGGTCTACGGCGAGGTCGACATCGACTCGATCGCGGGCCCGTCCGAGGTGTTGATCATCGCCGATGCGAACGCGAATCCGGCGTGGGTCGCCGCGGATCTGATCGCGCAGGCCGAGCACGACACCGATGCGCGCGCGGTGCTCGTCACGACGTCGCCCGATCTGCCAGCACGCGTGAACGCGGAGCTCGTCCGTCAGCTCGCGGATCTCCCGCGCCGTGCGATCGCCGAGCAGGCGCTGCGCGAGCATGGCGCCGCCGTGGTGGTCGCTTCGATCGATGCCGCGATCGCGTACGCGAATGCGTTCGCGCCCGAGCATCTCGAGCTGCAGCTCGCCGGTGCACGCGAGGTCGCCACGCGCTGCACGACGTCGGGTGCCATCTTCGTCGGCGCGTACTCGTCGGAGGCCGCAGGCGACTATCTCGCCGGCGCGAACCACGTGCTGCCGACCGGTGGTGCCGCGCGATACGCGTCGCCACTTGGCGTGCATGACTTTCGCAAGCGCACGTCGATCGTCGAATACACCGAGGCTGCGGCGATCGCGCATGCAGATCCGATCGCCGCGCTTGCGACGGTCGAGGGGCTCGACGGCCACGGCCGCTCGGCGGTGATCCGGAAGGGGGGAGGCAATCGTGGGTGAGGACGAGCTGGGGCCGCTCGCGGCCCGCGTACCCGAGGTCCTGCGTGGCACCGCCGCGTATCACGTGCCCCAGCCTCCACGGATCACCGCGAAGCTCGACGCGAACGAGCTGCCGTTCGGCATGCCCGCGGAGCTGCGCGCGAAGCTCGGTGCCGCGCTCGCCGAGGTCGCGCTCGAGCGCTATCCCGACCCACGCGCGGCGCGCCTGCGCACGGTGATCGCAACGCAGCTCGGTGTCGACGGTGCACAGCTCGTGTTCGGCAACGGCTCCGACGAGCTGATCGCCGCGCTGTGCGCCGCGTTCGCCGGACCGATCCTCTATCCGGTCCCGTCGTTCGTCTATTACAAGCTCGCGGCGATCACGCGCGGGCTGCCGCAGATCGAAGTCCCGCTGGCGGCGCGGTTCGAGCTCGACGAGCCCGCGATGCGTCGCGCGATCGAGACGCACGCGCCATCGGTCGTGTTCCTCGCGCTGCCGAACAATCCGACCGGCACGATGTGGAGGCCAGGGTTTGCTCTCGAGCTCGCGGAGCGTCACCGCGACACCGTGATCGTCTCCGACGAGGCGTACGTCGCGTACTCCGGGACCTCCAACCTCGCGCACCTCCCGGCGCACCCGAACCTCGTGGTGATGCGCACGCTGTCGAAGATCGGCATGGCCGGGCTGCGCGTCGGCTTCACGATCAGCGCGCCTGCGATCGTCAACGTGCTCGAGAAGGTTCGCCCGCCGTACAACCTGTCGTCGCTCGATCAGCGCGCCGCCGAGTTCCTCGTCGAACATGCGAGCGGGTGGTCTGCCGAGCGCGCGGCGGAGGTGGTCGCGGAGCGCGGTCGGCTCGCGGCGGCGATGACCGCGCGCGGCCTCGACGTGTTCCCGAGCGAGGCCAACCTCCTGCTCGTGACGTTCCCCGATGCGCAGGCCACGTGGCAGCGGCTCGCGGCAGCGGGCATCGTCGTGCGCTCGTTCGGCACGGCGGGGCCGCTCGCGAGCTGCTTGCGAATCACCGTTGGCACGCCGGCCGAGAACGCGGCCCTGCTCGCAGCGCTGTGACCCGGTCGCTCGCGATCCTCGCTCTGATCGCCACCCTCGGCGCGTGCTCCGTGGGCGAGCCAGGGCCCGGCATCGACGTCGACCGCGCGATGGTTCACGTCGGATCGCTGATGGTGCTCGGGCCGCGGCCGGGCGACTCGGACTCGTCGGGCCGCGCGGCCATCTACATCGCGACCGAGCTGCAGGCGATCGGTGCGGCCCCCCAGGTCGTGCTCGCCGAGCCGGTCGACCTGCCCGCAATCGAGGTGATGGGGCAGGTCTACCGCCCCAGGAAACACGTCATGGCGACCGACCCGAACGTGATCGTGAGGTTCGGACCACCCGGCAAGGCGCTCCTCGTGATGGCGCACTACGACACCGTTCGCGACAGTCCCGGCGCCGTCGACAATGCGGCAGCGGTCGGCGTGTTGATCGAGCTCGCGCGCGCACTGCACGAGAAGGCGCCCACGGTGCCGGTCATGCTCGCGTTCACCGCGAACGAAGAGATCGGGCTCGTCGGTGCCGAGCTGCTCGCGAGCAAGCGCGGCCAGGACATCGCGTTCGCGATCGCGCTCGATCTGATCGGTGGTTCGGGAGAGCTCAGCATCAACGGCGCGAGCACGCTGATCGGCGCAGCGGAGATGTGGTGGCTCGCGCGCTCCGCCGATCGCGCGGGCGTGATCCTGCGTGCACCGCTCGCGCACCGCGTGATCAGCCGGTGGTGGCCGCAGGCCGAGCGCTCCGATCACGGCCCGTTCACGCGGCGCGGGATCCGCGCGGTGCACCTCTACAACCGCGGCCAGGATGGCGAGTGGATCGATCTCGCGTATCACAGCGCTGGAGACGTCATCACGCGCATCGATCGCACGCGCGTCGCCGAGCTCGGTCGCCTGCTCCTCCGCCTCGTGCATGCGCGACCGCCGGCCCCGAGTGGCGATGGGTTCTGGCTGCCCGTGCTCGCGAACACCGTGATGCCGCGCTGGCTGCTCGTCGCGATCGAGCTCGTACTGGCGCTCGCTGCACTGCTCGCGTTGATCGCCCAGCGCACGGCGCTCGTACGCGATGGACTCGGACTGCTCGCGGGCATCGGCGCGTTTGGTCTCGCCGTCGCGGCGACGTTTGGCGTCGAGCTCGCGACTGCAGGAGATCATGTCGCACCATGGATCCATGCGCCGCTGCGCGCGGAGCTCGCCCTCTCGCTCGTGCTGCTCGGCGCACTCGGTCTCGTCACGCTGGCGATGCGCCGGGTTCGCCCGTGGGTCGGCGCCCTGCGCTACCTGGTGATCGCCGCCCTGGTGCCGCTCGTCGTCGGCTGCGCCTTGCTTGCCCTCGGTGCGGCCGAGCTCGCGTGGATCTGGCTTCTGCCCGCCGCTCTCGCCGCACTCGCTCCTTGGCTCGGTCCCGTGCGCATCCTCGGTCCGCTCGCGCTCCTCATCCCGGTCGTGCTCGTACTCGCACCGAACCAGCTCCGCGAGGCGGCGTGGAACGGCTTTCTGCCGGTCAGCGTTCCTCTCACGGTGTGGCTGGCGTTGCTCGGCGGGCCCACTCTCGCCGGCGTTGCCTGGAGCCTCCGTCGCCGGGGGACGGCCGGTCCGCTGGGGGCATTCGTCCTCCCCGTGGGGTGCCTACTCGCCATCCTCGCGGGAGTTATCGTGTTGTCCCGCGCACATCCGGCGTGCTCTCCCACCGATTTCAACCAGTTCCACCTCGCCTGCGAGCGGGACCCGGGGGTGCGCTAGCGCTTGCATGAAGGATCCTGGTACAAATGGTCTTACTGCGGGCATCAATGCTTCGAGCTGTCCTCATCGTGAGCGTCGCGTCGCTGGCCTCGGCCTGTGACGTCGGTGAAGTCGACATCGGCGGTGGCATGATGGTCGATGCGCAGACCGTCAGTATGGCGAAATCCATGGCTTTCACGGCGACGATCAAGCCGATCGCCGACGCGAAGAACTGTACGTCGGCGGGCTGTCATGGCGGTGTCACGCCGCCCGTCATGACCACGTTCACGGCGCTCTTGCCGAAGTACTACACAGGCCCGTCGGCCACGAACGTCATGATCACGAAGGATGTCGTTGCCGGCACGGCCACCGGCACTCACTCGGGGCTGCCCTACTTCTCGGCCGCCGAGAAGACGATGGTTGCCGCCTGGATCGACATGCCGTAGTGCTCGATCGGTAGGTCGGCGCTTACTTCTTCTTCGCCGCGATCAACCGCGTATACGCATCCGCCGCAGACTTGCAGACCTGCTGGAGGATGCCGATCTGGATCGGTGACAGATCCGCGCCGTGTCCGTAGAGGACATTGACGACGCGCTTGCCGATCATGATCACGCCGGTGCTTACGCTGGTCGGCTCGGCGCAGCCGAGCACCTTGTAGAAGTACGAGTTCACGGTCGACGGCGTGAGCGGCCCGTGGAACACGCCGGTGTCCGACGCGAGCGCGGACTGGACGATCGAAGGCGCCTCGAGCGGGATCAGGATGTGCTCGACGTTCGCGTAGCCCGGCAGGTTGCCGATCGCCTTCCAGCCGAACGCCATGTTGTCGCGCACGGTGAACACGACCGCAGCTTGAAAGGTCGCCGCCGAGAATCCGAGCAGCGCCTCGACGATCTTGTTGCGATCGGTCGCCGTGGCCAGCGTCCGCATCGCGACATCGCTCTGCATCGGAGCGACCGCGGTCGGCACGGTGATCGGCGGGATCGTCGTCGGTCCCCTGCGCGCGGGCGCGGTGACGGTCGCCGCCTCGGCGGCCGCCGCATCGTCGGCATCGAGCGTGTCGATCAGATCCTCGGCCTCGAGCTCGAGCGCCTCGGAGTCGTCGAACATCTTCATCTTCACACTGCGCAGCTTCGGTCGCGGACCGGGTGCAGCGATCGGAGAGGCGGTGTTCGGCGGCAACCCGGGCAGGGGCGGGGCGGGCAGACCCTGATCGACCGCTCCCTCGTCACCGCGCGGCTTGTCCGCGAACTTCACGAACCGGGCGGGGCGCGCCACGCCGTAGTAGCGCTCGATGTAGTAGTAGATGCGGACCTCGGGCGCGACGCGCGGCAGCACGCGGTAGCCCGTGAGCGCGCCTAGCGCCTCGAGCGTCGCGAAGTCATGCGGATCCTCGATCGCGGCGATGAGCTGGCGGTCTTGCACCACGAGGGGCACGCACTTGTGCTTGAACGCATGGGCCGGCTGGAGCAGGCGCACCGCGGCACGCTTGGCCCGCTCGAGCATCGCGCCGGTCGCGATCGGGATCCCGAGCTCGAGGCCGAGGTAGACCGTCAATGCCTCGAGATCGATGAGGCCGTGCTCGAACAGGACGGTGCCGATCCGGCCCCCGTCCCGTGCCTGGTACTTGAGCGCCGCATCGAGCTGGGGCTCGGTGAGCCTCCCATCTCGCACGAGCATCTCGCCGAGCTTCATCTGCCTGCAACGGTATCACGCTCGTGCTACTGACCAAGAATGCGGCAATGGTGCGCGCTGGTGCTCGCTGCTCACCTGTTCGGGTGTGGCAGCAAGAAGGAGCCTCCACGTCCTTCGGAGGCACCCCCGATTCCGGTCGTCGGTGAGGACGATACCGAGGGTCCGGCGCAGCCGACCACGCCCGACTTCCCGGCGGGGACGCGCTCCCTCGAGCTGACCCGCACCGTCGGGGTTCGGCTCGAGCCGGGCGATGACGCGAAGCGAATCGGCACGGTCGCGGTCGACACCCGGGTACGTTGGACCGGCAGCGCGAACGGCAAGGGCTGCAAGAAGCCGTGGGTCGAGATCGTGCCCCGCGGCTGGGTCTGCAGCGAATACTTGACCCCGAGCAAGAAGGCGGCGATGGGCCGCGAGGTTCCGATGCTCGACCGCGGCGAGCTGGTGCCCGGCGTCTACGGCAAGGTGACCGCACCGAACTCGGTCACCTACGCACTCGAGCAGCCGAAGAAGGATCCCAAGAAGAAGGCGCCGAAGCCGACCACCCCCAAGGGTCCGGTGACCTCGACGACCGACGTCGATCCGGCGCCGAAGGGCCCCGAGCCCCGGATGATCGAGGACAAGCCGCTGGTCGGCTCGGTCACCGTGCGGCAGTGGCAGGAGATCACGGTCGGCGGCAAGGCGTACTGGAAGGTCAGCCAGAAGGACAACGAGTACGTCCTCGCGTCCGCGATCCGCACGCACAAGCCGTCGCTCTACAACGGCGCGCGCCTCGGCGACGACACCGGGTGGACGGTGCCGATCGCCTTCGTGTGGCCAAAGGTCGCCGGGTATCAGTCGACGTACACGATGAACAAGGCGAAGGGTGGCGGGATCAATCGCCAGCTCACCGCGCGCACGCCCGTCGAGATCCTCGAGACCCTGTCCGATCCGAGCGGCAAGGCGCTCGCGTACAAGATCGGCGAGGCCGAGTGGATCCGCGCGCAGGACGTCCGTGTGTTCACGCCGGTCGCGCCACCGAAGCTGCTCGCAAAGGGCGAGCGCTGGATCGATGTCGATCTCGAGAGTCAGATCCTCGTCGCGTACGAGGGCGACCTCCCGGTGTTCGCGACGATGATCTCGTCGGGCACGAAGGAGACGCCGACGGACACCGGCGAGTACCGGATGTGGCTCAAGGAGTCCGAGGCCGACATGAAGAACCTCAAGAGCGAGGATCCGTACTCGGTCGCGACCGTGCCGTGGACACAGTTCTTCAGCCCCGAGAACGGGCTCGCGCTCCACACCGCGTACTGGCACGACCAGTTCGGCATCAAGAAGAGCCACGGCTGCGTGAACCTGTCACCGAAGGACGCGCGCTGGCTGTACTTCTGGAGTGACCCCCAGGTGCCGCCGGGCTGGACGATGGCCGCAGGTGTGATCGAGGCACCGGGATCGATCGTTCGCGTGCGCAGCCAGGACGAGCCGAACCCGCCGCCGAAAGGCTATGCGAAGAAGGTCGTCGAGGTGCGCCAGCAGAACGCGCCGCGCTGATCAGCGCAACGGCCCAGGTCAGAGCAGTCGGCCGACGCGCGGGTTGCTGCGCCGTCGCCAGAGGAACGCGTCGAGGACGTAGTGCGCGAGCTGGGGCGTTGCGAGCAGCGGGACCAGCACGATGGTGGCGGCGCCGACCTCGAAGCCATCACCGAACAGATACGAGCGGTCGTGCCAGATCGCTCGGTCCCAGATCAGCTCTTCGACGTACGCGACGAGCCACAGCGACGCGAAGAACACGATCGCGCCACGTTGCAGGATCCAGCTCCCGAGGCCGGCGGGGTGCGCGCGCGCGGATGTCGCCTCGCGATCCGCGTTGCGCGCGTAGACGTAGACCAGCGCGAGGTACGGGATGCCGTGGACGAACACGTTCGTCACGGTGAACGTGTAATCGCCATCGGTCGCGACGATGCCGACGTACCAGCACGCCGCGGTCGTCGCAACGACCAGGTGCTTGCCCCACGACACCGGGCGTTGCACGAACGCGCGCGCGACGTAGGCGGCGAGCACGGCGACGTACACCCAGCCGAGGCTGGTCGCGAGCCACGCCGGGACGCCGACGACGAAGTCCCCCTGCTTCATCCACGCGAACGTGCGGGGCAGATGTGCGTGCCAGTAGACGACCGGGTAGAGTGCCGCGAGGTAGATGGTCGCGCTGTCGAGGAGGCGACCCGCGCGATCGTGTTCGCCATTGCGCGCGCGATACAACATGACCCAGCCGTACTGCTGCCGGATGAAGTGGAACACCGCGAGGTACGCGACGACGCGCCAGAACGCGAGCGCACCGCCGATCGCGAACAGCGCGACCCCGGTCGCGAAGCAGGCGAGCGGAACACCCACGTAGAGCGCCTTGCGCCGCTTCCACTCGACGGGGTCGAGATAGACGATGAACGCCGTCGACCACACGTGCGCGACATCGACGAGCATCACCCCGACGATCCAGGACCACTCGGGGTCGAGGCCGCCGCGCACGTCGGGACCGAGCGAGGCGAGCACGAGGGCGACGAGCGTCGTGCCGCCGAACACGGCGAGGTCGACCGTCCGTCCGAACAGCCATGGCCCGCGACCACCTTGCACGGAAGGCAGATCGGCCGGGGAACGGTGCGGCTCGCTCATGGGGGACCACGCGGTGGCACCGCGCGCCCACCAGTGTCCAGGATCTCTGCGATGCGCACCAGCCTCACGGCGACCGCACGCGGCGGTGGGTCAGAGCGCGGCCACGACCTCCCGTGCCGCGCGCAAGCCGTGATCGAACGCCTCCTCGAACAGCGCCATGCCCGAGAGATCCGTGTGCGCGAAGTGCAGCTTCCCTCGTGGCAGCAAGCGCTCGGCGCGCACGGGATGGAACATCGATCCGACCCGCGGCCGGATCATGCCATGACCCCAGAACGCGATCTCGATGTGCTCGATGTGCGTGCGGACATCGAGGTGTGCACGCTCGAGATCGCGGAGCACGACCTCGGCCCAATCCTCGTAGGTCGCACCTGCGAGCTGCGTGCGCACCTCGTGCGCAGGGCCCGTGAACGGATAGAACCAGGTCCACACGGTCGGGCCGCGGTCGCGTCCGCGCTGGTGCGTCGCCGAGACGTAACCGAGGCTCGGGCTGTCGCGAAACACGTTGTCCCACGCCGCCGGCGCCCCCGCGCGATCGCGTGGACGCTCGCGCAGGTGGATGTTCGCGACGGCCCACGCGCCGACATCATCGACCAGCCGGGGACGATCTGCGACCAGCCGGTTCGCGACGAACCCCGGCACCGCGAGGATGACGCGTTCGGCGCGGATCCCGAACGAGCCGGCCGGACCGACCGCGACGAGCGAGCCGTCTGGCGACGCTCGCATGATCGTCGCGCCCCGCTCGAAGCGGTACCTGGCCCGCGTCGCGCGCTCCGCGAAGTGCCGCACGAGGGCGTGATTGCCGTCGGGCCACGTGATCACCGACTGGTAGTCGCCCGACGAGCCGCGGCGCGACGCGAAGTAGAACAGGCCCGCCCACGCGGACGTGTCGGCCGCGAGCAGATCGAAGTCGTCGCGGCACGCGTAATCGCACAGCCAGCGCAGGCGCGGCGACGTGAAACCACGAGCGTCGAGCCACGCCGCGAACGACCGCTGGTCGAGTGCGAGCAGCTCGTCCCGATGGCTCGCGCGCGACGTCGGCAACGCGAACGCGCGGCGGCCACGGTCGTCGCGAAACGCCGCCCACGCGAGCACCTCGCGATCGAACCGAGCGCGTTGCGCGAGGTCGTCGGCCGACGCGCCGGCCTCGAGGTACAGGCCTTCGTACCAGCGACCGCGATACAGGAGGCGCTCCTCGAGCTCGCGGCAGCGCAGCGATTCGTGCACGATCGGGGTGCCGTCTGGTCGATGGTCCTCGATGGCGTTCATGTCCTCGAGCAGCGCGATCAGATCCGGCTGGTCGAGCTGCGGCGCGACGATGTAGTGCGCGCCCCACGGATAGGGCGTTACTGTCGACGATCCGCCACGCGCCGTGCCACCGAGGTGGTCGTCGAGCTCGAGGATCACGACGTCCTCGACGCCCCTCCGCGCGAGCTCCCACGCCGCCGCCAGGCCCGCGATCCCGGCGCCAACGATCGCGACGCGATGGTGCCGCCAGGTTGTCGGCTCGATGCGCGACGACTCGCCGCCGAGGTCGCCCGCGTCGCGGATCGCCGCGTGACCGCGCCGCATCCCCGTGTCGACGAGGGTGCCGGGTGGGATGTGGTTGCCGCGATCGCCGCGACATGCGAGCGCGAAGGGCGCGCCAAGCAGCATGCCGAGGAGCTCGCGACGCGACGTCATGCGCTCACTGCGCCTGCCACTTGCGCCACTCCGCTTCGTAGTAGCGAACGAGGACCTGGTTGTCGAGGTGGTTCACCTCGACGGGCACCGGCATCAGGTCGATGGCGATCTGGAACATCGACACGAGCGCGGCGTCGTTGAGGAAGCGCAGCGCGAGGTTGTTCGGCGCGCGCGTCGGCGGATCGAACGAGACGCGCCGCGCGAGCGCGAAGCCCCACACGCCGAACGACGGCACCGGGACCTGATAGGGCGCGACGACGAGTCCCGCCGAGCGCATCGTCTCGATCACGCACCAGTAGGCGCGCCGTGCGAACAGCGGCGACGTCGCCTGCAGACCGATGGCGCCGCCGGGCGACAGTCGCGCCGCGGCGAGCGTGTAGAACAACCGGGTGTAGAGCTTCGCGAGAGCGTAGGTGTTGGGATCGGGAAAATCGACGAGGATCACGTCCCATGAATCCCGATTGCCCTCGATCCACACCATCGCGTCGTCGTTGACGATCGTGACTCGCCGGTCATCGAGCGAGCGCTTCGCGAGCGCGGCGAGGGGCGGGAAGCGCCGGGCGAGTCCGGTCATCGACGGATCGAGATCGACGAGCGTCACGTGTTCGACGGAGGGGTGCGCGAGCACCTCGCGAAGTGCGAGTCCGTCACCACCGCCGAGGATCAGGACGCGGCGCGGCGGCGCATCGGCAGCGACCATCGCCGGGTGCACGAGCGCCTCGTGGTAGCGATATTCGTCGGACGATGCGAACTGCAGATTGCCATTGAGAAACAGATTGAAGCCGGAGCGCCCGCTCGTGACGACGATCCGCTGGTACTTCGTGTTCTCGCTGTAGACGACCGGATCGGCGTACATCGAGTCTTCGGCCCACGTCGTGAAGCGGTCGCCGAACCCCATCCCGGCGAGCATGCCGACGAGCACCACGATCGAGCGCACCCGGAGACCGATCTTCGCGCGCCCGAGCTGCTCCGCGAGCAGCCACGTCCCCCACAGCGCGACACTCGCGTTGAGGGCGCCCATGAGCAGCGACGCGCGCACGAGCCCGAGGTGCGGCACGAGCACGAGTGGAAACATGATCGCCGCCGCGAGCGCACCTATATAGTCGAACGTCAGGACACGCGAGACGAGATCCTTGAACGCGACCTGCCCCTCGAGGAGCCGCATCAGCAGCGGCAGCTCGAGCCCGACGAGCGTGCCGATCGCGAACACGAACAGCAGCAAGACCACCTGGAAGTTGACGACCGAGCCGAACGCGACGAACAACACCGGTGCCGACAGGCCACCGACGACCGCGACCGCGAGCTCGATCTCGACGAACTTCCGGGCGATCCCCTTGTCGAAGCGGCGCGACACCCACGCGCCGACGCCCATCGCCGACAGGTAGAGCCCGATCGTCAACGAGAACTGCGTGACCGAATCGCCGAGCAAGTAGCTGCCGAGCGTGCCGGCGAGCAGCTCGTAGACGAGCCCGCACGTCGCGACGACGAAGACGTTGAGGTACAGCGCGCCGGCCGCGAGCTTGCCCTCCGTGGCGTTCTTCTGTGACCGCGATGGTTCGGGCTCGGGTTCGGTTGCCGCGGGCTCGGTCGCTACCGGCTCGTCAACCACCGATCGCCGAGGAGATGATGAACGAGATGCCGATGATGATGCCGGCCATGATGATCGCGAGTGCGACGTTCTGGTCCTCCTCGATCTCCTTGCGGATCGAGAACGGCGTGAACTTCACCATCAGATAGAACGCGAGCGCGAACACCGCGAGGCCGACGCCTGCAAATGTCGCCGAGACCACGACCGCATTTCCGATATCGCCGATCTTCATCTATTTTCCTCCGTGATAACCGCGGTGCCAGTACTGATAGGAGCGATACCCGCCGGGTGACGCGCGCACGCTTCCCGGAATCTCGTCGCGCGTCGGTGCGCCCGGCTCCCAGCCGGCGAAGGCCGTGACGCCGTAGGCGACGACGATCAACCCCGACAGCGCCGCCCAGAAATAGACCGCCTTGCTGCGCGGGGCGCGCGGCAGCGGTGGACGATCGGGGGGGCGCGGAGCGTCGTTGGGGCTTGCGGTGCCGGGCGCGATCGGATCGTTCATTCGTCATCCCCCCCACTGGGGCGAACGCTGCTGTTCTCCCAGCGCTTCTTCTTGAACCGGAGCGCGTGCAACGCGAGGCCGAGGAACAGCACACCGAGCGCCCCGAGAGCGAACCACAGCTGGACCCCGCGAAACACGTCCTGGCGCACGGTCACGCGTACCGCCATCTCGGGCTCGGGCGCACCCTGCTGGCCCTCGAGCCGCATCACGTAGGTCCCAGCCTCCAACGGCGCGAGGTACTGGGTGGTCTCGAACGAGCCCTCGCTCCACGACTCGCCGTCGCTGACGCCGGAGTAGTACTCGAGGTTCGCGTCGAAGCTGATGACGCCACCGGTCTGCTCGTTCACGAGATCGATCGCGACATACGCCCAATCGTTGACGAGGACCTTGTGCGTCTCGATCGCCACGTTGTCGCCCGCCCTCAGCGCGAACGGCTCCGTGAAGACGACGTTCGACGGAGCCTCGGCGGCATCGGCCGGCAGTGCCGGGCTGCTCGACATCGGGATCTGGAGGGTCTCGCTGAACACCAGGCGGTCGTCGGCACCGCCGGAGCGCACCACGGCGAGCACGAACAACAGCCCGAAAGCGAGCGACGCGACCGTGCCGATTCCCGCGAGCGGATACGGCTGGTTCGGTGCGATGCCGATTGGTGGGTCCAGGTTCTTCACCGGCGCGCCGAGGGCCCGCTCGAGCTCCGCCAACGTCACGTAGGACGAGAGTGACCAGGTGACCTCGGTCTCGCCGCGCTCGCACGACAGCATCGCTGGCGGCGCGATGTAGTCGTCGGAGGCGACGCGCTCGCCGATCTCCACGCGCCAGTAGAACTCGCCATGAACCTCGTCGACGCGCAGGTTCGAGACCTGGTAGTGGTCGAACGTCGCGCCTTCATAGAAGACGGCAGGCGTCTGCACGGCACCCGGTGCCAAGGGTTGCACGTAGCTCCAGTGACCGTCGGACTGCACGAGCCAGCGATACCCGATCGTCGGCGCGTACAGCAGATACTCGTGGAACGGCCACCACGCATTCGCGACGAACGCACTACGCCGGAGATAGCCGATGACGGTCAGCTCGCCTTCGGAGAACGTGGCCTTGCTGCCGAGCGCGATTCGCGGCTGCGGCTTGCTAGGCTGCTTCGCGAGCACCGAAGCCAGCCCTCTCTCGACGCTGATCAGATGATCGCAGTACGGGCAACCGACGCGGAGCGTCTGGTCCGGCGCGCGCAGCTCGAGCGCACCATTGCAGTTCGGGCAGGCTAGCTTCCGGCCCTGCGTGCGCTGCTCCGACGCGTGCTGGACCTCGCCACCGCGGATCGCGAGCTCCGCGATCGGCACCTGCTGGCCGACGTAGACCGTGGGTTCGTCACTGCCGTCGGGCGCGCCGTAGTCGATCGTCGCGGTGCCACCGTGCCCGTCCGCGAGGTCGACGAAGCGAAATGACGATGCCGGATCGAGCCGGTACGGAATCTCGCCGAGCGCCGACGCGAAGGTCGCGACATCGACCTCCCCGACCGTGTACTCGTGGCCTGCGATGGCTACCTTCGCGCCAGGCGCGATCGCCTCGAACGAAGGCACGGTGACGCCCGGCTTCTCGAACATCAGGAAGAAGCGGCCCTGCGCCTCGGAGACCCACGCCCACGTCCCGTCGAACCTGGCGTACCACTCCTGCCAGAGCCCGCCCGCGCCGTGCCGGATCTGCGCCATGCCGACGAGGAGAAATGACTGCGAGCCATACCGGCCGTCGGCGAATAGCCGCAGCGGCGAGTCGATCGGCGTCAAGTCTCCAACCTTCCCCATCGTCTCGAGTCCGCGGTCGCCGCGCACGACAGCGCTCTTGCACGCTGCGCAGATGCGGACGAAGGAATCGTCGAAGCGGAACGCGAGAGGCGCGCCACAGACCGGACAGGTCGCGTTCACGCGCCGCCCCGTGGCTGCTCGACAATCGAGACGTCGGTCGCGCCGAGCGCGTCGACAAGGAGCATCCGCCAGTCGGGCGCCGTGCGCGGCTTGCACACGTACAGATTGACCGTCGCGACGCCGGTCTCGGGGAACGTGTGGATCGTGAGATGCGATTCGGCGAGCAGGTACATCGCGGTGACGCCGCCCGGCCCGCCGAACACGTGCACCGCCGTCGCCACCACCTTCAGATCCATCGTCGCGACCACGCGATCGAGGAGCTCGAGGAGCGACGCGCGATCACGCAGCCTCCCCGGATTGCAGCCACGGCCATCGACCATCCACTCGATGCCCGCGTTCACCGTCCGAACGTAGTCGGCCCCGCGCGCGCGCTCAAGCCCTCGTGGCCTTCAGGATCTTCGAAGCGAGCTCCAGTCCGGCGCCCACCAGCCTGGACACGTGGGCGCGGTGGGAGGAGACCCCTCGGGCCGATCAACGGATGACGTTCAGCTTCTTGGGCTGCGCACCGAGGACCTGGGCCTCGGCCGCATCGAGCGCGACGACGAGCTCCTCGCCGAAGATCGCGGACAGCGCATCGCGCGTGATCCGGTACAGCGTCGGGCCCTCGACGTGGGCGCAGGAGTACTCGGTCGCCTCGTCGGCGATGCAGATCGTGTCCTCCTCGTACGAGATCGGGAACAGCCGGCAGATCGCAGGCTTCACGCCGTTCAAGTCCCAGCCCTGCTCGATCGAGGCGCGGTGGATCGCGCAGCCCCGCCGATCGTGCGCGAGGAACAGGCAGCCGTCGTTGTGGACCTCGGTCCGCACGACCATGCCCGACGGGTAGTCTGGATCGTGCTCGATGTCGGTCTCGAACCACGGCTTGTTCGCGACCTCGGCATTCAGCAGCGGTCGGATCTGATCGGCGCGCGCGAGGATCGCATCGCGCTCGCGGAGGTCGACGTCGCACCCGTACTGGCAGCACGCGTCGTGCTTCAGCGTGTGCGTGTCGACCATCGTGCAGTCGTGGGTCATGCAGTCCGCGGCGAGGCGGCGCGTGAAGATCGAGGACCACACGTGGCGGAAGCGCGGATGGTCGAGAGCGACGCTCGGCTCGTCAGTGACAGAGGGCTCGTCCATGAGGGACGCGGAATCTACATGGTTCCGAGCAGGGTCGCGAGGTCGATGCGCGTTCCGTCGTTCCCCGCCGCACGATCGACCGCGAGGGTCAGGGTCGACAGCGTCTCCTGGTCGATCACGCAGTCCGCATCGGGCGTCACCCGAGTGAAGTTCCGATAGCAGGACTGCACGACCGGCAGCGAATCGATGCGCATCCGGATCGGGGCGCCGTGCGACCGGCACACCACGGGGCGCGCCTCGTAGATCAAGCAGCGGCCCCCCGGGTCGAGGGCGGAGCAGCGATCCACCGGGCCGGTGGCAACGTTCGCGGTCAGCGCCGCTCGGCGGGGCGCGGGCCAGGTCTTGACCTCCGCACGGATCGCGTCGGCCTCGACGCTGGTGACGGTGAGCCGCGCGTGGCAGCAGTCCGAGCAGCCGGTCGCGCACTGCATGTCGGCCCCGTGCCGGGTCTCGACACGGGCGAAGAACGAATCGATCTTGGCGTTCAGCTCGACGAGCCGGCTCACCGGACACGGGATAGCATGTCGGCCATGGATCTCAACGACATCGTCGTCTTCACCAAGGTGGTCGAGACGAAGAGCTTCACCGGCGCCGCCGAGCAGCTCGGTCTTCCGAAATCCACCGTGAGCCGCAAGGTCGCCCAGCTCGAGGAGCGCCTCGGTGTTCGCCTCGTCCAGCGGACGACCCGCAAGCTCGCGCTGACCGACATCGGCGAGGCCTACTACGAGCGTGCGGCGCGGATCGTCGCGGATCTCGCTGCTGCGGAGCAGATCGTGACCGACATGCAGGCGACGCCGCGCGGCCGGCTGCGGATGACCGCTCCGATCGACTTCTCGATGCTCTACCTCGGCGACATCCTGTCGAGCTTTCTCTCCGCGCACGGCGAGATCAACATCGAGCTCGATGCGACCGATCGCGTCGTCGATCTGATCGAGGAAGGCTTCGACATCGGGATCCGGTTCGGACCCCTGCCGGAGTCGACGCTGATCGCGCGCAGGCTCGGCTCGTTCGAGGCGGTGCTCGTCGCTGCTCCGTCGTACCTCGCACGCAAGCCCGCGCCGACGAACGTCGAGGAGCTCGAGGATCACGACAAGGTTCTGTTCCTCC
Organism: Myxococcales bacterium; assembly: GCA_031421915.1. Classification (GTDB taxonomy): domain Bacteria; phylum Myxococcota_A; class Polyangia; order Haliangiales; family Haliangiaceae; genus JABFXX01. The sequence continues at coordinate 22,158 of JANOPP010000500.1, forward strand.
CGAGCACGCGCACGCAGGGCTGGACCCTCGTCAACGGCGATCAGACCTACGAGCTGCAGCGCCCCGCGCGCTACTCGAGCAACAACATCATGTCGGTCCGCGACGTCGTGCTCGCGGGCGGCGGCATCTCCGCGCTGACCGAGTTCTCCGTCGGCTGTGACATCGCCGGAGGCAAGCTGGTCCGGATCCTCCCCGAGTGGCGCGGGCGCCAGACCGACATCCACGCGGTTTATCCGGCGCGCCAGAACCTGCCGCCGCGGCTCTCGCTCTTCATCGATCACCTGACGAAGTCCATGAGCCCTCCTCCGTGGACACGCCTCGTGCGACCGTCCGAGGTATGACGCTCTCTCTCGAGTACTTCCAGCATCTCGCGGAGGTCTACCTCCTCCCGTTCGGCCTGCGGATCGTGATCGCGCTGACGGTGTTCATCGCTGGTCGGATCGTGGCTCGCGCGCTCGTTCGCGGCTTCCACAAGGTGATGGAGCGCAGCAAGATCGACATCTCGCTGCGCAAGTTCCTCGGTGATCTCGTGTACGCGATCGGCCTCGTCGCCGTCGTGATCGCGTCTCTCGACTCGCTCGGCATCGAGACCACGGCGGTCGTCGCGGTGATCGGCGCTGCGGGTCTCGCGATCGGCCTCGCGCTCCAGGGCTCGCTCTCCAACTTCGCGGCCGGCGTGATGCTGATCGTCCTGCGCCCGTACAAGGTCGGCGACCTCGTGACGATCGGGAAGTACCTGGGCCGCGTCGAGGCGATCAAGGTGTTTCACACCGTGCTCGTCACCGGTGACTATCGCGAGGTCACGATCCCGAACGCGCAGATCATCGCGCAGCCGATCGAGAACCTCACGGTGCTCGGTCGGCGTCGCCTCGACCTCGTGGTCAGCGTCAATCAGGCCTCGAACCTCAAGGAGGTCCGCGCGCTCCTCGAGAGCGTGGTGGTTGGCGACAAGCGCGTGGCCACGGCACCACCGCCGACGATCGACGTCGCGGAGATCACCGACTCCGCGGTCAAGCTCCACCTCCGGCCGTGGACCACCGTCGAGCACTTCTCGCAGGTCGCGACGGACACGATGGAGAAGATCAAGGCGACGATGGAGAGCTCGGGCCTCAAGTTCAGCGTGACGCTACAGATGCCCGCGGCCTGACGAGCACGAGACAGCTCAGCCCGCGGAGAGAGGATTGGTCCACGACAGGCCTGCGAAGCGGCCGAAGTCGCTGTCGTTCGAGCACAGCGTCGCGCCGTTCTCGATCGCGGAGGCCGCGAGCTGCGTGTCCGTCGTCAAGTTGGCGGCGGTGCCGAGTGACCGGAGCAACCGGAACGCGATCTCGATGTGACGCGGCCCGGGAACGACGACGCGAACCTGGGGGCGTGACAGCCACTTCTCGACCCGATCGAGGGCGTCTTCGACGGCGAGCGGCGGCGAGAAGACACGGGGATTGGTCGCGAGCCGGATGAAGCCGAACATGGCGACGGCCACGATCCCGACCTCGTCATTGCCGTCGAGGAGGTTCTCCCACCACCGCCGTGCGGCCGGGTGCTCGGGGAACGCGGCAATCTCCGCGTACAGCAGCAGATTCACGTCGGGAATGATCATTTGGGGCGTCGCTCGGCTGCGCGCGTGCCGCGGATCCACCTGCTGATGATCGTCGCATCCTCGAGCTCGTCGACGAGCGCGTTCAGGCGTGAACGATCGAGTCCGGCAAGAAACGTCGCGGCATGCGGGCGGACACGGTAGCGCGCGGTGACGCGCTCGGCGGGCCTGGGTGCAAGCCCGCGACGCACGGCGTCGTTGACGACCTGCTTGAACGGCTTCCGGGTGCGATGGACTTCGTCTTCGAGCAGCTTCACCACGTCGGGATCGAGCGTGAGCGTGGTGCGCATGAAGGCATCATGATGCCTCGCTTTCATGGCGTCAAGATGCTCGGTGGGCCCCAGGCTGCACACGAAACTTCGAGCTTGCGGGGCGACACGGAAACCTTTACGAAGAAGACCGGATTCGCGGGCCTTTCGTCTGTGAACCCTGCCCCCGGCGCACCCGCCGGAAGAACTCTCATGTCGACTGACGAGCCCACCTACGAGCTGTTCCAGACCGGTCGCGTTCCGATCAAGGCCTGGACCCGCGGTTTGGAGATCGAGGCGTCCGCAGCCAAGCAGCTGTCGAACATCTCGAACCTCCCGATCGTGTTCCGCCATGTCGCGGTCATGCCCGACGTGCATTTCGGCATCGGTGCAACCGTCGGCTCCGTCGTGCCGACGGAGGGCGCGATCATTCCCGCGGCCGTGGGCGTCGACATCGGCTGCGGCATGATGGCGGTCGAGACGACGCTCGACGCGAAGCTGCTCCCCGATTCGTTGAAGTCGTTGCGCACCGCGATCGAGAGCGCCGTGCCGCACGGTCGCACGTCGAACGGCGGACGCGGTGATCGCGGCGCCTGGCACAAGGTGCCGCATGGCCCGACGAACGCGTGGAAGGCGCTGTCCGACGAGTACAAGGTGATCTCGGAGAAGCACCCGCGCGTCGGCGACGGCAACGACCTCAACCACCTCGGCACGCTCGGTACCGGCAACCACTTCATCGAGGTCTGTCTCGACGAGCGTGATCGCGTGTGGTTCATGCTGCACTCGGGCTCGCGTGGCGTCGGCAACCGGATCGGCACGTACTTCATCGCGCTCGCGAAGAAGGACATGAAGATCCATGTCAACAACCTGCCGGACATCGACCTCGCGTACTTCAAGGAGGGCACCGCGCACTTCGACGACTACGTCCAGGCCGTGAGCTGGGCGCAGCGCTACGCGATGACGAACCGGCAGCTGATGATGGACGCCGTGATCAAGGCCGCGCGTGCGGAGCTGCCGCCGTTCGAGCTGGGCGAGACGGCGGTCAACTGCCACCACAACTATGTCGCGAAGGAGCACCACTTCGGGCACGACGTGTTCGTGACCCGCAAGGGAGCCGTGCGTGCACGCCTCGGCGATCTCGGCATCATCCCGGGCTCGATGGGCGCGCGTAGCTACATCGTTCGCGGCAAGGGCGAGGCGCAGTCGTTCCACTCGTGTAGCCACGGCGCGGGACGCGCGATGTCACGCGGTGAGGCCAAGCGGCGATTCACGGTCGACGATCACATCGCCGCGACCGAGGGCATCGAGTGCCGCAAGGACAAGGACGTGATCGACGAGACGCCGATGGCGTACAAGCCGATCGAGAAGGTGATGGAGGCGCAGGCGGCCCTCGTCGACATCGTTCACGAGCTGCGTCAGGTTGTATGCGTGAAGGGGTAACAGCGATCGACATCGATGGATCGCGGGGCGAGGGCGGAGGGCAGATCCTCCGCACCTCGCTCGCACTGTCGATCATCACGGGGCGTCCGATCGCGATCCGCAACATCCGTGCGGGCCGCGCCAAGCCGGGCCTGCGACGGCAGCACCTCGCGTGCGTGCTCGCCGCGCAGGAGCTGTGCGGCGCGACCGTGCACGGTGCCGAGGTCAGCTCGAAGTACCTCGAGTTCACACCCGGTGCGATCCAGCGCGAGGATCTCGCGATCGACATCGGGACCGCCGGCTCGACGACGCTCGTCGTGCAGACGATCCTCGTGCCCGCACTCGCCGCGAAGCGAACGCTGCGCGCGACGGTGCATGGCGGAACCCACAACCCGATGGCACCGCCGTTCGAGTTCCTCGACCGCGTGTTCCTGCCGCACCTTCACGCGATGGGCGCGAAGGTCACGCTGACCCTCGATCGCCACGGTTTCGCTGGCGGCGGTGGCGGCCGGCGTGGCATCGAGAGCGACGTGAAGGACCGCGGTCAGCTGACGCTCGTGATCGAGCCCGGCGACCTGCGACCGATCGAGGTGCTCGACGCGGGTCCGGTCACGTCGCGCCGAGCGACAGCCGTGCTCGCGCGGCTGCCGACGCACATCGGCGATCGCGAGCTCGCGATCGTGCAAGAGAGTCTCGGGTTCACGCGCGCGGAGTGCTCGGTCGCGGAGATCTCGAACGCGGGGACCGGCAACGTGCTGCTGCTCGAGGTCGAGCGCGCCCAGGGGCGCGAGCTGGTCGCCGGGTTCGGCGAGCAGGGCACGCGTGCGGAGCTCGTGGCCTCTCGTGCATGCGCGGAGCTGGCGGCGTTCCTCGCCGCCGATGTTCCGGTCGGCGAGCACCTCGCTGATCAGCTCCTGTTGCCGCTCGCGGTCGCGGGTGGTGGAGCGTTCCGCTGTGCGCCGCTGTCGCTCCACGCGACGACGAACATCGAGACGATCGGGCTGTTCCTCGACGTGCCGGTCCGCGTCGAGCCCGCAGGCGATGCGGTGATCGTGCGCGTCGGGTAGCATGCGCCCATGGCCCGCTCCCCGCTGATCGCATTCGGCGCTCTCAATGGTGCGATCGCGGTCGCCGCGGGCGCGTTCGGTGCGCACGCCCTGCGCGCACGGCTCGAGCCGCGGGCTCTCGAGATCTTCGAGACCGCCGCGCGGTACCAGATGTTCCACGCACTCGCGATGGTGCTGTGCGGCGTGATCGCCATGCGCGGAGCGACGACGGCGGGCTGGTTGTTCCAGGCCGGCATCCTCGTGTTCTCGGGCTCGCTGTACGCGCTCGCGTTGACGGACGTGAAGGTGCTCGGTGCGATCACGCCGCTCGGCGGGATCGCGTTCCTCGCCGGCTGGGTGTGGCTCGCCTGGACGGCCTGGCGCGGCTAGCTCAGAGCAGGTCGGCCTTCATCTTGTAGTTGTACGTGCCCTTGAGCGTTCCGGTCGTCTCGAGAAGGACAACGAACGTTCCGAAGCTCCAGCCCTGCTGCACGCCGTTCGCGCCTTCCAGCGGCGAACCTTCGGGTGCGATCCCGCATTCCGCGAAGGTGAAGGTGTACGTGTCGTCGGCGTGCACCTCGCGAGCGACGAGGTCGATCGCGCTGTTGAACGTCACCCGAGTGGTCGCGGGCACCGTCGTAACGCCTCGCGGATCAAGACCCACGTTGTGCCGGCAGGATGGTGAGTGGCGCGAGCACGAAGCTCCATCGACACCTGCGTGACCGCCACGAACTCGTGTCCGGTCGTCGAAAGCCTCCGCCCGTTCGCGTTCTACCCTGGGCGGGTGGTGCGAGCACGACACTCGATCGACACCAACGTAGTGGCCGCGAACTTGTGGTCCGCTTGTCGGGAGCCTCCGCTCGTTCACGCTCCGCCAGCAGCAGCGATTCCTTGGCGTCACGGGGGCCGGGGGGGACGCTTCGACTCGGAGCCGATCGTCGTCGGGACCCGCCTCGAGATCTAGATCAGGTCGGCCTTCAGCGTGTAGTTGTACGTGCCCTTGAGGCTGCCGGTGGTCTCGAGCGGCAGCGCGAACACGCCGAAGTCCCACAGGCCGCGCGCTCCGTCCACGGGAATCCCGCACTCCGCGAACGTGAACGCGGTCGTCGCATCGACCCGGACCTCGCGCGCGGTGAGGTCGATCACGAGCGCATTGAAGAAGTTCATGCTGACCGCGCCGCGCGTGCAGCTGAGCTGCCGCGCGGTCTCCGGCGTCGTGTTGAACAGGATGAAGCCGAGGTTCGTGGCGGTCCCCGCTCCCGGGGCGGCGGTGACCGAGAGCGAGAGCTTCTTGGCGCCGAACCAGGGGGAGCCGCCAGCCGCAGCGCCGGCGTTCGTGCCCGAGAAGTCGAACCGGGTGCCCTCGACGACGGCGATGGAGGCGGTCGCCGCTTCGACCGTCATGGCCTTGGGCTGGGACAGCTCGGCCGCCGCGTCGAATCCCACGACCTCGGCGGTGGTGCGGATCCGGAGGCGCTTGCCGTCGATCGCGTCGGACTTGCCGCCCTTCGATGTGATCTCGACGTCAGTTTCCTCGCCCGGATCGTCCCCCGAATCGTCGATCACACAGGCGGTGAGGGAGGCGGTGGCGGCTATCAGCGCGACGGTGAGGAAGCTCGGGGTCATGGCTGTCTCGACGATGTGCAGCGCGGATGCCAGCGTGTCGACGTCGCAACCCTGCGATCCGTCTGGTTCCAGGGTGGCAGCTGGAGTTGTCAGGGACAGCGGTCGCCGGCTGGTATCCCGTGCCGCTGCGACCATTTGCACAATTTGATCACGGTAGGCTCGCGGCATGTACCGCTCGTCTGTGTCCGAGGCTGATACGAAGATCCGCGCCGCGCACGCCGCGCTCGCCGAACGCAAGCGGCTGACCGAGATCCGCGCCGCACTGGCGCCCGACCTCGCCGAGGCCGAGGCCGATGCGACGAAGCTCGAGGCGACCCTGACCGACGAGCAGAAGGACGTCCGCCGCTACGAGAAGGGCGTATGGGCATTCCTCTACGACATCTTCGCGGACCGTGACGCGCGACTGACCAAGGAGCAGCGCGAGGCGGCCGAGGCAGCCACGCGGTTCCAGGAGGCCGCGACGATGCGCGACCGCCTGCGCGAGGAGCTCGCGTCGCTCGGTGCGCGGATCGAAGCGCTCAAGGGCGCCGATGCGGATCTCGCGGCGGCGCGCGCGGGCAAGCGCGTGCTGGTCGTCGCGAGCGGTGGGCCGGGCGCGGCTGAGCTCGAGGCGATCACGGCGCAGCTCGGCGCAATCGACGCGGAGGGCCGCGCGATCGACGAGGCACTCGAGGCGGGCGGGCGTGCGCACACGGCGCTGACCCGGCTGGCCGAGACACTCGGCTCGGCGCGCAGCTGGGGCGCTGCGGACATCCTGACCGACTCGTTTCTCGTGTCGTGGCAGAAGCGGCAGAAGCTCGACGAGGCGCGCAACCTCGCCGGCGTGGCGCAGGCGGAGATCAGCGTGTTCCGGCGCGAGCTCGGCGACGTCGGGATCGCACTACTCGCGGAGGTCGCGGTCCTCGCGGATCACCATCGCTTCCTCGACACGTGGTTCGACAACATCTTCAGCGACTTCAGCGTGCAGGGCCGGATCACGGAGGCGCAGACGACGACCACGTCCGCGATCACGGCGATCGGCGGAGCGCTCGATCATCTGCGCAGCCAGCGCGCGACATCGCTCACGAAGGCGAACGTCCTGAGCAAGCAGCAGCTCGAGTTGATCGAGCCGGAGTAAGTCACCCGCGAGCGATCAGCGGTAGCCCTGTGCCTGCAAGTTGAACAGCTTGGCGTAGCGGCCACCCGCGGCGACGAGCTCGTCGTGCGTGCCGCGCTCGATGATCGAGCCGCGGTCGAGGACGATGATCTGATCGGCCATGCGCACGGTCGAGAACCGGTGCGAGATCACGATCGCGATCTTGTCGGCGGTGACCTCGCGGAAGCGCTCGAAGATCTTGACCTCGGCCTCGGCGTCCATCGACGCGGTCGGTTCGTCGAGCACGAGGATGTCGGCGTCGCGCCGCATGAACGAGCGCGAGAGCGCGACCTTCTGCCACTGGCCGAGCGACAGCTCGCGACCGTTCTTGAACCAGCGACCGAGCTGCGTGTTGTAGGTGTCCGGAAGCGTCTCGATCACCGGCTTGGCCAGGCCGCGCTCCGCGGCGTCGTCCCAGCGCTCGCGATCGTCGTAGGCGCGGTCATCGCCTGCACCGATGTTCTCGCCGACGGTGAGCTGGTAGCGGACGAAGTCCTGGAAGATGACGCCGATCCGACGATGGAGCACGGTGGGCGACCACTCGCGGAGGTCGCGTCCGTCGAGCGTGATCCGACCCTCGGTCGGCTCGTAGAGTCGGGTGAGGAGCTTGATCAGGGTGGTCTTGCCCGAGCCGTTCTCGCCGACGATCGCGAGCTTGCTGCCGGGCGGGATGTGCAGATCGACGCGCTCGAGCGCGTACTCGTGCGAGCCGGGGTACTGGAACGAGACCTTCTCGAACCGCACGCCGTCACCGAGCTTGGTGCCCTCGGTGGCAGAGCCGGTGGGCTCCATCGTCGGCGTGTCGAGGAACTCGTAGAGGTTCGACAGGTAGAGGTTGTCCTCGTACATGCCACCGATGTCGCCGAGCGCGCTCGACATCGCGGACTGCGACTGCTTGAAGACGACGATGTACATCGACATCGCGCCGATCGTGATCGCTCCTTCGATCGTCGTCAGCGCGATCCACAGCACCATGCCGTAGAACGCGATGGTTCCGATCGCTCCGAGGAAGATCGCCCAGATCGCGCGGCGGATCGTGAGTGCGCGGTCCGAGGCATAGAGCTTCTCGAAGATCTGCGTGTAGCGCGCGAGGAAGCGCGGTCCGAGACCGAACAGCTTGACCTCCTTCGCGTGATCCTCGCGCGCGATCACGGTCTCGACGTACATCTGCTCGCGGGTCTCGGGCGTGCGCCAGCGCGACAGGCGGAAGGCATCGCCGGAGAACTTGAGCTCCGCCACGAACGGCGGGATCGCGGCGGCGATCAGGACCGCGAGTGCGATCGGTGAGAACGCGGCGAGCAGGGCACCGAGGCCCATCAGCGTGATCATGCTCTGTGCGAGCTCGAACGTCTGCGCGACCAGCGAGAGCGGCCGCGACGAGGCCTCGCGGCGCGCACCAGCACCGAGAGCGATCAAGTCTCCGCGCTGGAGTGGCTCGGCCTCGAGCTCGGCCTCGTCCTCGCGCTCGCGATCGTCAGCCGCCTGCTCGGCATGATGAAGAGTCTGTTGCGACAGCTCCTCGGGCAGAAGATCAACGTCGAGATCCTCGAGAAAGCGCTGACGCTCGGGCTGACGCAGTTCGAGGACTCCGAGCTCTACGACAAGCTCACTCGCGCGCGCCGCGAGGCCTCGTCGCGGCCGCTCTCGCTGGTCGCGCAGACGTTCGAGCTCGCACAGAGCATG
>JANOPP010000501.1:0-3244 GCA_031421915.1 Myxococcales bacterium
GCCTCCAGGAGACCAAGAGCACCCAGGCGGCCTGAGTCAACTCGGAGGAGCCGAGAGGAAGGCCTCTCTGTATAGGATCGTGGAATGGCGCAGCTCGGGAGGGCTGCAACCGCTCCTCCATCTGCCCAAGGCCTCGTCGGAGCCCTTGCTGAGGGGACGCAGCGTCTTTTGCAACAAGGCCTTGCATCAGCCCTGTATGGCACCCCGGGGGGCGGCCGGGGCCTTCGCCGTCGGCGTCGAAGATCACCGTGACCCGACGCCCCGCGCACTTCCAGCAAATTTTCAAACGTCCGGCTCGACAAGCTAGCCCTAGTTGGTGGATCAGGATGGCTGGGCAGCCTGCCGGATGCCTGGGGGCTCTTCGGAGGAGTATCTCGTTGGACTGCATCGAATCCAGATCGGTTCAATCTCAACTTCAACGAGAACCCACATGACAGCAACTATCGAGATCGGCCTCCTCCGGCTGCCCCGCGTCCTGCAACTGATCCCAGTGTCGCGCTCAACGTGGCTCTCCGGAGTCAAGTCCGGACGATTCCCTCCGGCCGTCAAGATCGGCCAGCGCACAACCGCCTGGCGCTCGGCAGATATCGCGGCTCTGCTGCGTTCATTCGACGAGCCGGAGGTCCGGGCATGACCTCGTCCTTCACGTTTGGAAACGACGCCGATGCCCAACCGCTGCCAGCAGACGCCGACGCCCTGCATGGCGACCCAGATCCGGTTCTTACACGGCTGGCACACAGCCTCCTTGTCACGCGCCTGATGAGCTACGGCAACGTGTTGAGCAAACAGCATCACGATGCTCTACTGACAATCCTCAGCGAGTTCACCCGGATTGGCTGCGGGTCACTGCGCGGCCGATTCGGCTACCCCTTGCCGACAGGCATGGGCAAGAGCCAGGCGGTCATCGCTTGGATCGCGGCCGCCGCTCATCTCGGTCGCCTCGGAGACATTCGCGTCGCTGTCGTGCTGTCCAAGGTCGAAGCGCTCTGCCATTTGGCACGCGAGCTGACCGCCGCAGGCATCAACAGGCATCTCATCGGCCTGCGACACAGCTACGAGTTCGACGCCGCACGCGTCGCGCACGCCGGCCCTGATACGGGACTTGCAAGCATGCCGAACGACGACGACGCGCTCGACCGCCCCATCCTTCTGGTGACGCACAACAAGGTGAAACAACTGCGCGATGCAGACCGCGGGCTTGGTGGCAAGCGGAACATCCTGATCTGGGATGAATCTCTACTCGTGAGCGAGCCAGCATCGTTTTCGCTCGCTCAGCTTGAGCAGTTGGCCAACGGGTTGGGGCAGTTTCTGCCCGCAGGCGGACCAGCCCGCAGCTTCCTGGAGAGGGTCGGCACGGAGGTTCGAGAGGCTCTGCGAAGAGCAGAACGGGGCGATCCCCCCACGCGCCTCAGCTTTTTCGATCTGCGGCTGTCCGCTGCCCAAGAGGAGCTGCGTTCGATTCCGAACAAGACGAAGTCGCGCGGGCTGCGCAATGCCGCCCAAGAGCTGCTGGCCTTTCTCGACCTGGGGCTCGAAGAGTTCGCTGTGACCATGACGGCACAGGGCGCTGGGTTGATTTCGTATCGCATCACCGTGCCGCACGAACTAGATCGCGTCATCGTGCTTGACGCCTCGTACAACGCACGTGCGCTGACCCGACTAGACCCGAGCATGACTCTGCGATTCGACGGCCTGGAGCAGCTCAAACGCTACGACAACGTCGTCACGAAGCACGTCAACATCGCCTCCGGGCGCGAGTCGGTCGAAGCGGATTGTTCGGACACGTCGGAGGACGGCCGGCGAATTCCCCGGCTGGTCGCCGAGATCGCTGCTTCGATGCCGGCCAACGGAGGTGTCATCGTGTTCACGCACAAGCATCGGTCCGCTCAAGACGTTGACATCGTCGGAACGATTCGGTCGGTCATGCAGAGTCAGCAGATCGATCCGGATGCGACGATCACCGTGGGCGGCCTGAGGCGGCCGAAGTACGTCTTTCTCACTTGGGGAAATGAGACTTCGCTGTCCGAGTACAGCTACTGCGAGCATGTCGTGCTTGCCGGGTTGATGTACCGGCCCCTCCTCGATCTGGCTGCGCATGCCACCGGCCAGGCCGGCAACCTGCTTCTCAATGCTGGTGCCGCCGAGCTGCGCGAGGTTCAGGCCACCGAATTGCTGCATCTCGTCTTCCAGGCAATGAGCCGCGGCGCCTGCCGCGTCGTCGAGAACGGCCAGGCCAGGCCTATGAAGCTGTGGCTGTTGATGAAGGGAGAGAGCCTGCGAGAGCCACTGTGCGAACTGATGCCTGGCTTGACGTGGTCCTCGCATCAGTCGCCCATTCTTGTGACCGACGAAGCCCTGTCCGCCGATGTCGAGCGTGTGGCTCGGTATCTGCGCTCGATGGCCGCATCCGCTACTCGCGTCTCGATTCGGGCCGTCAAGAACGCGCTGCCCGACCTTGCCACCGCCTCGAACGAACGCCTGTTCCGAAAGGCGCTCGAATTGGCCGCGCAAGTTGCTGGTTGGTTGAAGGAGGGCAGGTCTCTGGCAAGGGCCGCGACAACTTAGGCGACAGTTTTCCTTAGAGAGTTCTCTTAGGGGAATCGTCGTCTAAGTCATCGGAGCAATGGCCATTGGGGATCCGCGCCGTGCGCGCCCATCCCGCCGGTAGTCCAGGCGTCAGTCCCCATGCCTCGGCGAGATGTCCTGCAACCCCGCCGGCTAGAAAGGGGCACGATGAAGTTGGGAACGAGCGCACCGCCCGCAGGCACACCGTTGGTGGATTTGGGGATCGGTCCTCACCCTGTCGAAGACAAGCGGCCTCTTGCCGGGGAATTCTGCGGCGCGGTTCACTTGTCCACTGCCCTCGGAGACTCCGCCGATCTGCGGCCAGCGACGATTTTGCCGGCCAGAGCGTTGACAGCCTCGTCCTTGTTGCCACCCTTCAGTTGACATTCCCACACCGTGAAGACGCGCCATCCGAGATCACGCAGGGCGCGCTCCTTGCGTTTGTCACGCTCACGGTTCGCTGCAATCTTTGGCAGCCAATAGTCGACATTTGAAGTAGGCGCCGCCCCTTGGCGGCATTCATGCCCATGCCAAAAGCAGCCATGGACGAACACCGCGGCTTTGTATCTTGGAAACACCAGATCTGGCGTACCAGGCAATCGCCTGTCGCCGATGATGAACCGCCCCGGGATTCGTGGAGGCTGTTTGGTTTAAGTCAGGCCACCACCGCGGCGGCTTG
>JANOPP010000502.1:0-10593 GCA_031421915.1 Myxococcales bacterium
TGCTGCAGATCGACGTCGGTCCACATCAGGTGGAGCGCTTCGTCGAGGCGCATGCCGGTGCCGACCAGCACGGCCACCAGCGTGCGGATGTTGTCGTTGCACGCGCTGAGGAGCTTCTGCACTTCGCCAGCGGATTGGAGCCAGAGGAATGGGCGCTCGGCGACCTCGAGCGCCTTGATGAACTTGAGCGGATTGTCGCTGCACCAGCCTTGCTCGATGAAGTAGTTGAACGCCGCGGAGAGCGAGGCGAAGAGGGTGTTGATCGTCGCGTTGCCGATCGGCTCCTCACGCTCCTTGAGGGCCGTGCGCAGATCCACGAGCTTGGCCTTCGTGATCTTCACCACCGGCATGTTGTCGAAGGTCGGGCGCACGTAGAGGCGCATACGATCGGCGTACTCGTCGTGCGAGCGCTGGTCCTTGATCGCGCGCAGCCACGCATCGAGCGCGTCGCCCAGCGTGCGCTTGTAGTCGACGGCGGGCGGTAGGTCTCCCGCCTTGATCTGACGCTGCGTGACGCGGTGCTGGGCGTCCGCGTCTTCAGCCTCGCGCTGCGTTGCGAACGTGCCGACGTAGACCCGGGTGCGCTGGTCGCGGACGCGTGAGCGCGCGTAAACCTGGAAGCGTTTCGTCCCGTTCTCCAGCTTCCGCACCTTGATCATGACAAGGAGCCTACGGCATAGGTCGGACAGACTGGTGTAGAAACGGTGTAGAAACGTAAAATGTCGAGATCGCCCGGCGCGCGATCAGCTGCGCTTCGGCGGCCACGGAACGAACTTCGAGACGCGCCGCTGATAGTCGCGATACGCGTCACCCTTGCTTCGGATCGACTGCGCCTCCGTCGGAGGAATGCCCGTGACGCCGAAGATGCTCGCAATGATGATCGCCTGCGGCGCGACCGCGATCAGTCCCCACCATCCAAACGCCATCCCGTACACCGCATACCCGATCCACACGCACCACTCGAAGAAGTAGTTGGGGTGCCTAGACCAGCCCCACAGGCCGACGTCGCAGACGCGGCCCTTGTGTGCTGGGTTTCGCTTGAACCGCGCGAGCTGCGCGTCTGCGATGCTCTCGCCGAGGATCCCGATGATCGCGATCGCGCCGCCGAGACCGCGCAGCCACGCGCTGCCGTCACGTGCCTCGACGAAGAACGGCACGACGAACGCCGTTGCGAGGATCCCGGTCAGCGCGGCCTGCGCCTGGAAGAACACGAAGAAGTTCCGGGACGCGTTCGCACCCCAGCGCGCGCGCAGGTCGACGTAGCGACCTTCCTCCGGGCTCTTCGCGGTGCCGCGTGAGAGGAGGTACCCGCCGAGCCGCAGGCTCCACAGGGCCACGATCACGGCGAGCACGCTCCAACCGCAGACGCACGAGGTCGAGCGCCACGCGAACAGGGCGACGACGAGCGAGAACGACAGCGCCCAGCCGACGTCGACGATGCCGGCGTTCTTGGTCCGCTGCTGCACGAGCCAGAGGACGAGCTGGAGGGTCGCGGCGAGCGCCCAGGCCTCGGCGAGGCGCACGAGGAGCGCGGTGGTCATCGGGTCCTGGCTAGGACGACCACGAACGAACGATCGTTACGCTTCCAGATCTGGATCCACTCCCCAGCGCTCTCCACGACGGAGTACCAGGGCTGTTTCCTGGAGACCTCGTCGGCCGCGGCGAGCTCCGGGACGATCAGGTCGATCTCGACGTAGTGGTCCTTGGTCACCTTGTCGAGCGCGGCGGCGTAGCTCCACTCCGCGACCGCCTTCTCGGGAAACCGGTCGTTGTGCAGCGCACCGCCGTAGACCGCGATCCACGGGCGGTGCTCGGGATCCTTGTCGCGGTGGACGACCGCGCTGATCGCGATCCGCTTGAGCTCGCGCGTCGTGAGCGTGAGCATCGCGATCACGTCGATCTGGTCCTTGGGGACGAGCGTCTTGTAGTCGGCGCACGACAGCTTCATCGCGTGCGGCTGGATCTTCTGCGCCTTCGCGGCGTCGGCGAGCAGCGCGATCTCGGACTTGGTCTCGACGGGGCGCTTGACCTCCGTCTCCATCTTCTGGGTCGCGGCGACCGCGGTCTTGCCGCAGTTCGGATCGACGATCCAGGTCTCGACGATCAGGTCGGAGAGCTTGTCGCCGAAGGCGGGCAGGGCAGTCGTGAAGTGCGCGAGCGCGGACTTCACGGCCGCACGGTCGACGCGGTTGTGGAGCTCGCCGAACCCGACGACGCGCGCGTCGGGAGGAATCACGCTCGCCAGCGCCGTTCCCAGATCCGCGAATTGACCGGGCGGGGGCTCCGCCTTGACCGCGACTGGTGCGTCGACGGGGACGGGGACCGGAGCCGGTGCGGTGGGCGTGGGCTTCGGGGGTTCTGTTCGCGAGGGCGCGCTCGGCGTGCCGCATGCGAACACGACGAGCCCCGAGACCAGTCCCCGTGCGACGGATCGATACCGCACGGTGTCACGGTACACCGGATCGATCCTGAGTGTATGGTCACCGCCATGGGCCCGAGCGCGACCGAGCTGCGCACCATCCCGCTGTTCCAAGGCTTCGGCGACGAAGAGCTTGCACAGCTGGGTAGGTTGTTCACGCGCGTCACTGTCGACGCGACCAAGCCACTCTTCGACGTCGGAGAGCAGGCGACCGAGCTGTACTTGCTCACCGCGGGAGAGGTCGTCCTCGACCGTCCCGGCGATGACGTGTTTCGTCTCCATCCGCCCGCCTTGATCGGCGAGCTGGGTGCGCTGACGGGACTGCCGCGCTCGACGCGCGCGAACGTCACCGCTGGCTCGACCGTGTGGGGGCTGCGCGCCAAGGTCGTCCAGGACTACTTCGCCAAGCACCAGGAGCTCGGCGTACGGTTTCTCGTCAACCTCCTCGGCGTCGTCGCTGACAAGGTCCATCGCGATCAGAGCCGCCTGGGCGACATGCGGCAGAACCTCATGCGGACGCAGAAGGAGCTCAAACGGCTCCGCGAGCTCGTCCTCGACAGCGACGAGACGCCGCTGTCGGCGCCGGTCCACGACACGCTCGACAAGCTGATCACGCACAACCGCCGCGTGAACTACCGGGTCGAGCCGCCAACCGCGCTGCCGCTGACGCTCAAGCTCGACGGTGGCGTCGCCAAGGTCACCGACATCTCGCGCACCCACGTCTCCGCCGCGCTTCCCGGCAACGCGCCGATCGCGGGCACCTGGCTCTCCGGGGTGCTCGGCCTTGCCGGTACCGAGATCCCGATCTCGGGCAACGTGCACCGCGCCCAGGGCAACAAGATCACGATCGAGCTCGACCTGCTCATCGACGAGTACGCGGCGACCCTCGAGGGCTACCTGACCCGCGCGCAGCTCCTCGACGTCCTGGTCTGAACAACGGTCGGCCCAGCGCAGGCCCTCCGAAAATGCAAAAGGCCGGTCGCGTGACCAGCCTCGTGCCGTTCAGGTCGAGAGAGTTAGCGAGCCGAAACCTTGTCGGGCTTCTTCTCGGTGGTCTTCTCGGCCGGCTTTGCCGTCTTGGCGGTGTCCTTGGCCGGGGCTTCCTTGGCCTTGTCGGCCTTCGGAGCTTCCTTCTTCTCGGCCGTCTTCGGCGCGGTGGTCTCCTCGGCCTTGTCCGAATGCGGGCAGGCGAGGACGGGGGTGGCGAGCAGGGCGACGGATGCGAACGCGAGGACGAGCTTCTTCATCGGGATGGGGCTCCTTGTGGTCTTGGGAGGATGAACCAAGGTGGAATGAGCGGCAAGTGACTTCGGCAGGCTGTCGGTGCCTACCTGTGTGGGGAGTGGGACGCTGAACCCGGCGTGCGGGTTACAGTTTCTTGCGGGATCGCTGCGCGGCGAGGAAGTCGTAGATCAGTCGCTGGTCGTTGGTCTGGCCTCGGAGGTCGAACTCCCGGCCGAACTTGCCCGGGTTGGCGTTCGCCCACTCGCTGATCGGGTCGATCTCGCGGAACCCGCCGCTGCCCATGCAGCGCGCATCCGTGGTCGGCCACTCGTAGCGATCGACCAGTGGGATCTCGGCCGGCGGCTCCCAGTCGCCCGCGGCCATCCGCTCGAGATCGAGGCAGTCGGTGAGATCGTTCGCGGCGTCCATGCGGACGTTGAGCGGCTCGAGCCCGAACTCGTTCTGGAGGTGCTTGAGCGCCGAGGTGTGATCGTAGGTGACCGAGCTGACGTAGCCCTTCTTCACGTACGGACCGATCACCATCGTCGGAACGCGGAAGCCCATCTGCTGGAAGCCGTCGATCTGGAACTTCGCGAGCGTGTCGTCCGTCGTGGTCGGCGGCGGCACGTGATCGTAGAAGCCACCGTTCTCGTCGTAGGTGATGACGAGCAAGCACTTCTTCCACTGCGGCGACGTCGCGAGCGCGGTGTAGATCGAGGCGATCAGCTCCTGCGCGAGGATCGGGTGGACGGGCGGGTGATCGTCGTTCTCGCCGAACGTCGGATCGATGTAGACGACCGGTGGCAGCGTGCCGGCCGCGGCGTCCTTGAAGAACTGTCCGCCGCGGTCGAGCGCATCGCCGAACCGGCGCACGTGGCCGGTGCCGTCGTTGGGGCCGAGGTCGAGCTGATACGGGCCCGTGTTGCCGAGCCGCGAGACCACGGCAAGGTTGCCGAAGTAGTAGGCCCAGTCGATGCCCTTGTCGTCGAGGCGGTTGTAGATCGTCGGGATCGGGACGCCGGCCGAGAAGTCGGAGAGGACCTCGTTGTTGACCTTGAGGCCGAACGACGATGCTGCGTGCCAGTACGCGCGGTTCGGCAGCGTCGGGCCCATCACCGAGCAGAACCAGCGATCGCACGACGTATACGCATCGGCGAGCGCCCAGCTGACCGGCATCTGTGCCCGCGTCATGAACTGGATCGCCTCGAGCGAGCCCGGGTGCTCGGCCTGGTGCTCGGCGAGGAAGCCGTCCATCGCCCCGTTGTTGAACTGGCGGTGTGCGGCGTCCCAGCCGTGCGGCGGATCGAGGACACACGACGCCTCGCGTGTGGTGGGCGCGTACGGCGCGACCATGTTGCCTGCGCTGTCGCGCTGGAGGAACGCCGAGGTCATGCCGTTCCCGGGGAGACCTTCCATCGTCGACCGCGCGCCGAACGCGTGGTCGTAGCTCCGGTTCTCGAGCATCACGTAGACGATCGTCGGGTTGACGTCCGGGTCGCCGTCGTCACAGCCAGGGAGGAACTTGGCCATGCTCGCCATGCCGGCGAGCCCACCGAGTGTCTTGAGCGCGTCGCGCCGCTTCATGGTCATAGGCGCGAAGAATACCGGCTTCCTGTGACGGGTCTATGACGAACGCTACAACAGGCTCGCAACCCAGCCGACGCCGACCCAGAACCCACCGGCGGTTCCCAGGCCGGAAGCGACCGCGATCAGCAGAATTCTTGTAACCGGATTCCGCCAGAAACCTCTCAGTGACTGGATATCCTCGGGCAGGCGCTCGCAGTCGGCAACACTTGGCTTTCGGCGCCACGCCTCGACGATCCCGACGACCATGCCGGTTCCGAGCAGTGGATGAATCGCCGCGATCGGGGCGACGACCAGGGCCGTGAGCACCGACAGGATCGAGCCGCCGGCGAGCAGCGTGAGGCCCGCCGCGCCGATCGACGTCGGCAGGATCCACGCGAGCAGCATCGCCGTCAGGCTCGTATTGTCGCTCCACTGCCAGCCGTAGATCAGCGCCGCGACGAACAGCATCGGCACGAGCCATTTGATCGCGGTCCAGATCTTCGACGGCGGCGGGATGCGGTCGAGCGGGGCGCGATCGATCACCTGACCGATCTGCGGCAGCATTCCGGGAACGTGCGCGGCGCCAACGACGGCGACCACGCGCTTCTCCTTCGCCCGGTACGGCGCGTCCGTCACCTGGACACCGGCGTCGGTGAGCTTGGAGGCGAGGTACGTGTCGCGCTCGTCGATCAGCGGCGCCTTGATCTCGGGTACCGCCTTGCCGAGCTCGGTCAGCATCTCCGAGAGCGCCTTGGGCTCCTTGAGGTCCTCGATCGTCTTCTCGTCGACGACCTCGCCCTTGCCGTCGTCCCAGCCGACCATCAGCGACGTCAGGAGCGTCGACCGCTTCCACAGGCCGAGGTTCGACCACGTGCGCTTGAGGGTGACGTTGATATCTCGATCGATCAGCTCGACGGGGATCCCGTTCTCGTTCGCGGCCTGCACGGCGGCGAGCAGCTCCGCGCCCGGCTTGACGCCGAGGCTCGCGCCGATCTTGCGCTGGTACGACGACAGCGCGAGGTGCGCGAGCAGGTAGAGCGTCTTGCCCTCGCGAACGACCTTGAACACGTCGAGGTCGCGGAACGCGCTGTCCTTGGTCAGCGCATCATGGCGCGCCTTGCACAGCTCGACCGCGACGACGTCGGGCTGGACCTGATCGATCACCGCGCGGACCTCGTCGACCGACTTGGACGAGACGTGGGCGGTGCCGATGATGAAGTAGCGGGTGTCGCCGCGGACGACCTCGGTCACCGACGCGGGAAGGCCTTCAACGACGTCCACGGGGCTGGCATAGCACGCGCTTGCGGCGAAGTTGGGCTACACCACGCGGATGGCCACGAAGATTCCAGATCAGACGCGCGTGGAGATCGAAGCAGCGGCGTTCCGCCGGCTCGTGAAGCACTTCCAGGAGCGCACGGACGTCCAGAACCTCGACGTCATGAACCTCGCCGGGTTCTGCCGCAACTGCCTCTCCAAGTGGTACCGGCAGGCGGCCGTCGAGCACGGCCTCGAGATGACCGACCCGGACGCACGCGAGGCGATCTACGGGATGGCGTACGAGGAGTGGAAGGCGAAGTACCAGAAGGAAGCCCCGCCAAGCGATCAGTAGACCGACAGCCCGAACAGCATGTCGGTCATCCGATCGTCATGCGCGCTCACCATGCCGAACCGCGCCGTCAGCGCGAGGCGGGTGTGAATGTCGAGCTGGAGCATCGCGCCGCCCGAGTACGCCATCGAGCCGTTGTTGCCCTCGATCGTCGCGCCGGGGACGTCCTCCCAGCGATACGCGAGGCCTGCGCCCGCGTAGCCGCCGACGTGGATCGGCCCGAGGACGAGCGGCAGCGCCTGGACCTCGGCCATGTAGCGCGAGTCGTACAGGATCCCGCCGAACTGGTTCTCGCGCCACGCCAGGCCGATGTTCGCGACGATGCCGACCTGCTGGATCGGGAAGTAGCCGGCCTGGATGACGAACGACGGTCCGAAGTTGACGTCGCCGGCTACCGAGCGCGACGAGCCGCTGCCGCCGTACATGCTGTAGGTCGCGCCGCGCGTCAGTGCCTTGCGCTCGAGCTGCAACCACGGTCCCTCGTAGGGCTTCACGATCGCCTTGTCCGCCCACGACACCGCCTGCGGATCGAGCCACGCGAGCGGCACGGTCGTCTGGCTGCCGTCCTTGCCGATCAGGTGAACGGGGTGCATCGGATGCATCTGGACCCAGCCGTCAAACCGGGATCCCTCGATGCCCGCGATCACGAACAGCGCGAGTACTGCTGCGGCGACGACGACGACCGCCGCCGCCTTGCCGTCACCCGCACCACTTCCGAGCTTCATGTTGCCGACGCCACCCTTGCCGCCACCGCCGCCGCCCGAGCTGTTCGGACCGCTCACGCTGCCACCACCCACGCTGCCGCCACCGCCGCCGCCGGAGTAGCCGCCGCGACGCTCGCCGCGCGTGTAGGTGCCGCCGATGTAGATCCGGGGGACCAGGATGATGTCGGTCTCGGGACCGACGGTCTCCGCCGAGTTGGTCACGGTGCCGCCGATCTCCTGGGAGACCAACACGCGTGCACCGCGTGTCTCGGGCGGCGCGACGCTGAGCCGCTGCAGCTCGGTGGCTGGGATCTGATAGCTCTGGGCAGCGCAGCCAGTGCCGACGACGAGTGTGGCCAGGGCCAGCGAGAGTAGTCGACGCATGGTTCGTCAGTATCTCAGCAATCCGTGTGCCCGGGATGACTCGTGTGGCCGCGCCAGGTTGCGATGCTGACGAGGGGTACGGTGTAGCGATCAAACAACACTGGCGCTGCTACGCTTCGCTCCGTGCAACCGGTCGACCTCGCGGCCCACGCCGACGACTTCGATCGCGAGATCGCGGTCACACCGGCGATCGACCGGTTTTGCTCGTCGAGCGCGTGGATCCTCGCGGCCGCTGCCGCGCTGATGCCTGCGCGCGCCCCGTTCTCGTTTCGCGGCGAGCACGGCTACCTCGCGGCAGCGCGCGGCGTGCACCCGGCAGGGTTTCCGTATATCGAGCCGATCGAGCTCGCGTGGGGGCTCGCGTCGCCGCTCGTCGGTCGTGATCCGCAGGCGCTGGCCGAGGAGGTCGTGCCGGTGCTTGCCGCACGCCGTGACTGGCAGCTCGCGATCCTCGCGGGAATGACGGCGGACGGTCCGCAGCGGATCGCTCTCGAGCGCGCGCTGCCCGGGCACTGGGAGCGGCGGCGCGGACAGCCGACCACGCGCCACGTCGCGAGCCTGGACGGTGGCATCGATGGCTTTCTGTCGCGCCGGTCGCGCGACCTTCGCAAGTCTCTTCGCCGCAGCCTGCGCGCGGCGGTGGATCAGCACGTCACGTTCGAGAGCGTGCGAGTCGGTCCCGATGGCGCACCAGCGCTCTACGAGCGGATCCAGATTGTCGAGGCGACGAGCTGGAAGGCGCGCGAGGGCGTCGGCATCTCGACGGGCTCGATGCGCGCGTTCTACGGCCACATGCTGCCGCGCCTGTGTCAGCTCGGCCAGCAGCGCACGCTGTTCGCGCGCAGAGACGATCGCGACATCGGCTACATCCTCGGTGCGGTCGCCGGCGACGAGTATCGCGGGCTGCAGTTCTCGTACGACGATGATCACGCCGACCTCGGCCTCGGTGGTCTGCTCCAGTACCACCAGATCCTCGAGCTGTGCGTCGAGGGCATCGCCCGGTACGACCTCGGGACCGAGATGGATTACAAGCGGCGGTGGGCGGAGGACGTGATGGAGACCGAGATGCTCGTCCTCGTTCGGTGATCCCGCCCTGCGCAAGAGCGGCCGTGCTCGGTCTATAGTCGCGGCCTATGGCCCGCTCGCCTCTCTTTCGTACGGTCCGTCGTCTCATGCGCCGCGCCCACGCGGCCAACGTTCTCGGCAAGGATCCCGACGAGCTTCGCGCCGCCGCGCGCGGGCAGAAGGGCGTCTCCCGCCGCGACTTCTTCCTCGGCAGCGCCTCTGCCGCGGCCCTGATCCCGCTCGCCTCGGCGTGCGGCGACAACATCCAGCCGGCGACCGACGGACCGGGGACCGTGATCGTCGGTGCAGGTCTGGCCGGCCTGACCGCGGCCCACTTCCTCAAGCAGGCGGGCGTCCGCGCGGAGATCTACGAGGCCTCGATGCGCGCCGGTGGCCGCATGTACACTGACCGCGAGACGCTCGCGAACGGCCAGCTCGTGGAGCTCGGCGGCGAGCTGGTCGACTCCGATCACGTCGTGGTCCCCGTGCTGCTGCGCAGCCACGGTCTGACCCTCGACGATCTGATCGAGGCGACCGCCGGACTCAACCAGGACACGTTCTTCTTCAGCACCGACGGCGTCGGCGCACCGAGCGTCGAGATCGCCGAGTCGACGATCGTGACCGCGTTCATGCCAGTCGCGACGAAGATGGCCGCCGCCGTGATGCGCGCCGAAGGCCTGGATGCAGCGTCGGTCGCCGAGTTCGACCGGATCGACAACATGTCGATCCCCGAGTGGCTGCAGGCGCCCGATCCGATGGGCGCGAGCCTCGCGCCGAGCTCGCTGATCCGCCGGATCCTCGAGCTGTCGTACCTCGAGGAGTTCGGGCTCGAGGTCGACCAGCAGTCGGCGTGGAATCTGATCACGCTGATCGACTTCGAGACGCCGGATCCGTTCCGCGTGTTCGGCGACTCCGACGAGCGCTTCCACGTCCACGAGGGCAACGACGCGCTCCCGAACCGGATGGCGGCGCGCATGGAGGATCAGCTCCACTTCGACCACGCCCTCACCAAGGTCGAGAAGACCGCGGACGGCTACGACTTGACGTTCATGACGTCGGCGGGCCCGCACGTCATCGCGGCCGCGCACGTGATCTACGCGCTGCCGTTCACCAAGCTGCGCGAGGTCGATCTCGCCGCGGCCGGGATGTCGGCCGAGAAGCTGACGATCATCAACGAGCTCGGCTACGGCACGAACGCCAAGTTGATGCTGCAGTTCTCGTCGCGCCACTGGGAGGTGCCGACCGGTGCGCGCCCCAACGGCTCCGGTGGCGGCGCGATCACCGACGCAGGCGACATGCCGCGCGACGGCTCTGCGCTCGGTTCCGGTCTGCAGACGGTGTGGGCGACGTCGCGTGGGCAGAGCGAGCCCGAGGGCATCCTGACCAACTTCGTCGGCGGCGATCGCGGCATGTCGATCGGGGAGGGCACGGCCGAGTCGCAGGCGCAGATCGTCCTGCCGTGGATCGACTCGGTGTTCCCGGGCACCGCCGCCAAGTACATCCCGAACACGGCGATCCGCATGCACTGGCCGAGCTATCCGTTCATGAAGGGCAGCTACGCCTCGTACAAGAAGGGCCAGTGGGCGTTCTTCGGCAAGGAGGGCGTCCGCGAGGAGAACCAGCAC
>JANOPP010000503.1:0-27948 GCA_031421915.1 Myxococcales bacterium
CCGCTGCCGTCGGCGGTGACCGCGCAGGTGGTCGGGCCGATGATGGTGCTCGCACTCGGAACATTCACCATGGCGAGCGGCGCGACGCTGACCGTCACGGGATCACGTCCACTCGCGATCCTTGCCGATGGTGACGTGACCGTGAACGTGGGCGCGGCGATCCTGATCGGCGGCGGTTGCGCGAGCGGCACGTTCGATCCGACCTGCAACGGACCGGGTGGTGGTCATGGTGGGCGCTTGACCACCGACCTCGCGACCGGTTGCGGACCCGGTCAGAACGGTGCCGTCGACGCCTTCGCCCCCAGCGAGGCGGGTGGCGGTGGCGGCGGGTTTGGGCGCGACGGGGCAAACAGCGGCGGGATCGCGCCCGGAGAGGGCGCCCACGGTAACGCCTGCGGGACCTCGGCGCTCGAGCCGCTGATCGGTGGAAGCGGCGGCGGTGCCGGCGGCATCTCGATGACCAACATGCGTGGCGGCGGCCGCGGCGGGGGTGGCGGCGGCGCCCTGCAGATCACCGCCGCGGGCACGCTCGCGCAACGGGGTACGGTCGATGCCGGCGGCGCTGGTGGAGAGAACGGATACCCGACGGGAATGAGCGGCACCCTCAACGGCGGCGGCGGCGGTGGTGGATCCGGCGGCGGCATCCTGCTCGAGGCCGGCGCCCTGGTGGTCAGCGGCAGCGTGACGGCGAACGGCGGCGGCGGCGGCGGTCACCACGTGACGATCCCCCTCGGACATGGCGAGGACGCCCATCTCGATCGCACCTGTGCAGCCGGTGGCCTGGTGTCTGGCACCCTGGGGTCACCCGGAGGGAACGGCGGCTGTGGTCAGATGCTGAACCCGACCGATGGCGGAACCCTGTCCGACCGCGGTGGTGGTGGCGGTGGCCTCGGTCGGATCCGGTTCAACGGTCGGACGACGAACTTCGCGGGCGCGACGATCAGCGGCAGTCAGACCAACGGGCCGCCGCCGACGCTCGAGTAGCTAGCGTCGCCGATAGAGCGGGCGCGGCTCGTCGACGGCCGCCTGATACGCGACGGAGAGCTCGCCGAACGCCTCGAGTCCGCTCTCGAGCGGCTTGCCGGGCAGAAGCTCGAACGCGTTGAAGCCGCAACGCTCGAGGTACTGCAGCTGATCGCGCAGTACCCAGCCGACCGCGCGGAGCTCGCCTCGGAAGCCGTGGCGCTGGCGCAGCATCCGGGCGACGGAGTAGCCGCGACCATCGGTGAACTTCGGGAACTCGATCGCGATCAACGCGAGGCGAGTCAGGTCGGGAACGTCCGCGGGCAGCTTGTCACTCGCGATGCGGACGCCGACGGCCGCGTGGCGCGCGAACAGCGTCTCGCGCGAGCTCACGAACGCGGCGAGCGGCACGATCGGCTTTGCCTCGGCCGGTTGCTCGTCACCGCCTGCGACATGGACGAAGTCGTCGTCGACGATCGCGCGGTCGCGGATGATCTTCATGCTGCGTCTCCAGTGGCTTCGAGCGGATCCGCCGTGCCGTAGACCGCCACCTTGAACGGATCGAAGCCGACGCGACGCACGGTCTCGAGGAACCGCTCCTCGGGCGACTCGCGCGTCTCGAGGTACCGGTCGAGGACCTTCTCGACCGCGTCGACGATCTCGTCCTGGGCGAGAGCGCGTCCGAGGATCTTGCCGATCGACGCATCGTTGCCCGGGCTGCCGCCGAGCATGAGCTGGTAGAACTCCTCGCCGCGCTTGTCGATGCCGAGGATGCCGATGTTGCCGACGTGATGGTGGCCGCACGCGTTGATGCAGCCGCTGATCTTGATGCTGACGTCGCCGACATCGTTGAGGTAGTCGATGCGATCGAACCGCTGGGCAATCTCGAGGCTGAGCGGGATGCTGCGCGCGTTCGCGAGGTCGCAGTAGTCGAGACCCGGGCACGTGATCACGTCGGTCACCTTGTTGGCGTTCGCCTCGCCGAGGTCGAGCGCGCGGAGCTCCGCGTGGAGTGCCGGCAGCTCGGACGTCTTCACGTCGGGCAGCACGAGGTTCTGCGTGTGCGTCACGACGACGTGCCCGAACGAGTAACGGTCGGCGAGGTCGGCGATCGCGTCGAGCTGCGTGTCGGAGACATCGCCGGGCGGGATGCCCTGCTTCTTCACCGAGATCACGACGGCGCTGTATCCGGGAACCTTGTGCCCGACGACGTTGTTGCGCACCCAGTTGCCGAGCTCGCGGTCGCGGCCGAGGACGATCCCGTCGACGCGCGCGGTCGCCGGCAGCGTCTCGTACGGAGGTGGGGCGAAGAACGCGCTGACCCGCTCGATCTCGGCGTCCGTCAGCTCGAGCTCGGGCGTGCGCGACGCCTCCCAGTCCTCCTCGACGCGGCGACGGAACTCGTCGATGCCGAGCGCGGTGACGAGGATCTTGATCCGGGCCTTGTACTTGTTGTCGCGGCGGCCGTGCAGGTTGTAGACGCGCAGGATGCTCTCGATGAACGAGAGGAAGTGCCGCTTCGGCAGAAACTCGCGGACGACCTCGGCGATCACTGGCGTGCGGCCGAGCCCGCCGCCGACGAGGACCTCGAACCCGCGCTCGCCGGCCGCGTTCTCGACGATGCGCAGGCCGATGTCGTGGAAGCGGACGGCGGCGCGATCCTCGGCAGGCGCGCCGGTGATCGCGATCTTGAACTTGCGCGGCAGGTGGGCGAACTCGGGGTGGAACGTCGACCACTGGCGCAGGATCTCGCAGTACGGCCGCGGATCCTCGAGCTCGTCGCGCGCCACGCCGGCGAAGTGATCCGCCGTGATGTTGCGGACGCAGTTGCCGCTGGTCTGCACGGCGTGCATCTCGACGCTCGCGAGCTCGTCGAGGATCGCGGGGACGTCGGTCAGCTTCGGCCAGTTGTACTGGATGTTCTGGCGCGTCGTGAGGTGGCCGTAGCCGCGGTCATACGTGCGCGCGATGTGCGCGAGCTTGCGGACCTGCGTCGAGCTGAGCAAGCCGTACGGGATCGCGACGCGCAGCATGTACGCGTGGAGCTGCATGTACAGCCCGTTCTGGAGCCGGAGCGGCTTGAACTCCTCCTCGGTGATCTCACCCGAGAGGCGGCGCGCGACCTGGCCGCGGAACTGCTGGGCGCGGTCCGTGATGATGCGGCGGTCGTAGTCGTCGTACTGGTACATATCAATCCGGGCGCCTGAGCTGGATCGTGGGGCCGTTGGCGCGAATGCGCTGGCGGGCGGTGAGTGGATCGATGGTGCCGGCGACGGCCGCGACCTCGATGCCGTACGGATCGCAGATCAGGCGCTGTTCGGTGGTGCCTGCGGTGGCTGCCTGCGCCTTCGCGGTCGATTCGTCGACGAGGCCCGCGTCCGCGATCGTTCGCGACCACGTGCCGTCCGCGCGTCGCCAGGCGACGGCACCGTCCTCGGTGAAATTCCCTGTCACGATCCAGTGTGTGGGCGTGGGCATGATCAGATCACCCTCTGCGCTGCGAGCGGCGGCCGCACCTGCGATGCCCCGATCTGGGACGCGAGCGACACCACTTCACCGACGACGATGATGCCGGGCAGCTCGGTCGCGAACGACGCCTCGCCGAGCGATGCGAGGTCGCCGATCCACGTGATGCTGTCCGGGTGCGAGGCGCCGTAGATGATCGCGGTCGGCGTGCTCGGCGACCAGCCACGGGCGATCAGATGCGCTGCGATCGCACCGCGCGCCCGGATGCCCATCAGCACCACGAGCGTCAGTGACCCGGGCGCGATGCCGTCGAGGATCGGTGCGTACGCCTCGGCAGCATGGCCCGAGACGACGGCGAAGCCCGTTGCGAGGCCACGGTGCGTCAGCGGGATCCCGGCGAGCGCGGGCGCGGCGAGTGCGGAGCTGATGCCGGGGACGATCTCGTACGCGATGCCGGCCGCCTCGAGTGCGAGCGCTTCCTCACCACCACGGCCGAGGACGAACGGGTCACCACACTTGAGGCGGACGACGCGCTGGCCGCGCTGCGCTGCGCGAACCATCAGGCGATGGATGCCGTCCTGATCGATCGAGTGTCGGCCGGCGCGCTTGCCGACGTAGAACCTCTGCGCGGTGGGCGCGAGCTCGAGCAGCTCGGTCTGCACGAGCGCGTCGTTGAGGACGAGATCGGCATCGCGCAGCCGGCGCAGCGCGCGCAGCGTCAGTAGATCTGGGTCTCCAGGGCCCGCGCCGACGAGAGATACGAAGCCGGTCATGCGGACCATCCATTCGGACCGAGGTCTTGATAGAGGCGATCGATCGCGCGCAGCAGGAGCGGGCGACGCCGGGGTGCGCGCCGCGCGTACAACCGGTTGAGGGCGTCGAGGAGGAGAGGGCGGCGCTCGGCCATCGGGACCCCCGCGCGCTTCCATGCAACGCGCTCGGACGTCGCGACCTCGATCCAGCGGTCGAGGTCTTCGGGGAGGACTGCATCGAGCGCCTCGCGCAGGAGGCCCGCGAGTGCAGGCGCGACGCCACGTGTCGAGATCGCGATCTCGACGAGAGCGGCCTCCGGCGCGCCGCGACGCACGACACCGCCGAGGTACGCGGTTGCCGATGCCGTGTCATCGACCGCATTGACGAACAGGCCGCGCGCCGTTGCCGCGGCGGCGACCTCGCGATTGATCTCGGGCGGCGCGGCGGCGACGACCCAGCGCGCACCGTCGAGATCGGTCGCGGTGAACTCGCGCTCGACGAGGATGACGTTCTCGCGCGCCCGGATCTCCTGCGTGATCTGCGGCGCGATGACGGAGACGCGCGCGCCCGCGACGAGCAGACCGTCGAGCTTGCCGGCTGCGACCAGGCCACCACCGACCACGACGACCGCGAGACCGTCGAGCTTCAGGAACGCGGGGTACAGCGCGGTCATGCGAGCTTCCCGCCGCCCGAGGTGGAGGGGCTAGAATTCACTTCCTGCCCCGGGATCGACGGTACGTGCAGGCCGCACTCGGTCTTCGCGGCACCACGCCAGCGCCCGGAGCGCGGGTCTTCGCCGGGCGCGACCGGTGACGTGCACGGCTGGCAGCCGATCGACGGATAGCCGAGTGCATGCAGCGCGTTGGTCGGGACGTCGTTCGCGTAGATATGCGCCCAGACATCGTCGTGGGTCCACGCGACGAGAGGGTTGATCTTCACGAGGCCGAACTTGCGATCATCCTCGATGATCTGCGCGTTCGCGCGCTCGGGCGTCTGGTCGCGGCGGATCGCGGTGATCCATGCACCGAACCCGCTGAGCGCGTTCTTCAGCGGTACGACCTTGCGCAGGTTGCAGCAGCGGTCGGGCTCGCGCTCCCACAGCGTCGGCCCATGCGTGAGCGCCTGAACGTCGATCGTCTGCTCGGGACGGACCGCACGGATCTTCACCCCGTACTTGTCCTCGAGTGCACGCCACAGCGCGTAGGTCTCGGGGAACAGCACGCCCGTGTCGAGCGTGAACAGGTCGATCGGCAGCTCGTGGCGCGCGACGAGGTCGATGATCACGCAGCACTCGGCGCCGAGCGCGGCGGCGAACGTCAGCTTCGGCCCGAACTCGCGGCTCGCCCAGCGAAGAATGTCCTCGGCGCGCTGACCGTCGAGCGTTGCCAGCGAGCTGCCAGGCGAGCAAACACCCTTGGGGTGCGGGGCTGCATCCGTCATAACGGATACATGTCTACAACGCGAACGGATGGTCTGTCAACGATAACGGATGCCCCGGGGTTCCCCGGGCAGCGCCGGAGCTATCGGCGCTTCAGCTCGTTGATCGCGCTGCGGGCACGGCCCCGATCTGGGTCGTTCTTGGGCGCGAGCGTGAGGAACTTCTCGAAGTTCTCGATCGCGAGCCGGTACTTCTTCTTGGCCGCATCGACCGCGCCGAGGTGGAGGTAGTTGCCCGCGTTCTTGTCGTCCTTGCGGATGCCCTGGATCAGAAACGTCTCGGCCACGTCGAACTGCTTCTGTTCGACCAGCAGGAGGCCGAGCTTCGCGATCGCCTTCGGGTACGGTGGATCGAGTTCCACCGCCTTGCGGTACGCAGTGATCGCCTCCTCGAAGCGTTGCTGGACTCGAAAGATCTCGCCGTACACGTACCAAAATCGCGATTCGTTCGGAGACTTCTGCACCGCCTTGGACAGCGCCGTCTCCGCATCTGCCTGCTTGCCCTGCCTCTCGAGGAGGATGCCAAGCTCGTAGTACGCGCGGCCGCTAGACTTGTCGAGCTCGAGCCCGCGATCGAGGTACTGGCGCGATTCGTCGAGCTCGTTTTGATCGCGTAGCGCCATTCCGAGCAGTACGTTGGCTTCCGCGTCGTCGGGCGCGTGCTTGAGCGCAGCGCGGAACTCGAGTGCAGCCTCGTTGATCTCGTTGAGCTTGTGCAGAGCCGTTCCGAGCGCCTTGTGGAAGGTAGCGTTCTTGGTGTCGAGCTGCACCGCCTTGCGAAGCGCGTCGACGCCCTCCTGATTCTTGTTGAGGATGAGCAACGCGCGGCCGCGCTTCTCGTGGCCGGTCGGATCGTCCTCGTCCAGGGAGATCAGTTGATCGGCGACCTCGAGCGCTTCCTGGCCCTTGTTGCCGGCGAGCAGCGCCTCCGCGTACAGGCGATACCCCTGCGGGTCGGTCGCCTTCTTGTCGTAGTACGCCTTGGCCACGGCCTGCGCACGACTCGCGCGACCGGCGTGGATCAAGAAGTCGACGCGCTCTTCGAGGATCTCGAACTCGAGCTCGGCCTCGTAGGCGGCGGCGTACGCTTCATCCGCGCTGTCCGTGTCGCCGTTCTCGGCGTGATCGCGCGCCTGAGCGAGGAACGAGCGCTTGTCGGTCTTGCCCTTCTTGCGCTTGTCCTTCTGCGCCTTGATCTCCTTCTCGGCGGCGCCACAGCTCGGTGTCGTGGCGAACAACGCGCCAGCGACGAAGACCCCGAGCACTCGACGGAACATCCTACCAAGGGTAGCTAAACCGACGGCATCGCGCCACTTTGGTGGCCGACCACGCGTAGGACGCCCGGCCCGCCATTCCCCCGGGTGCGTCAGCGCACAGTCGGTGTGGGAGCCCGCCGGGTCAGCGCGAGCCACACCGCGCCGACGATCAGCACGTTGGCGACGACCGTCGTCCAGCCGAGCGTCTCGCCGGTGATCAGGGCTCCGAGGATCACTGCGATGATCGGATTGACGTACGCGTAGCTCGTGGCGACGACGGGACGCGCGTTGCGGAGGAGCCAGGTGTACGCGGTGAACCCGATGATCGATCCGAACACGCAGAGGTACGCCACGACCAGCCACGAGGTCGCGCTCGCATCGAGCGGAATTCGCTCTCCGCGCACCACGCCGACGACGAACAGCGCGAGGCCGCCCGTCAACATCTCCAGCGCCGGGAGCATGAACGTGTCCTTGGCGACAGGACTCTTCAGGCGGCGGGCCAGCACCGAGCCGAGCGCCCAGCACACCGGCGCGAGGATCACGAGTCCGATATGCAGCGGCTTGCCCGTGAGCGATGGTCCTCCCATCAGCACGACGATCCCGACGAAGCCGACGGTCAGTGACAGCCACTCGCGCTTGCTCGGGCGCTCTCCGTACATGAAGCCGAGCACGCCGACCCACAGCGGCATCATCGCGGCGACCACGGCGGTGCCTCCGGACGAGATCGACTGCTGACCGATTCCGATGAAGCCATTGCCCCCGACGAACAGTAGTGCGCCGATCGGCGCGACCTGCAGCCAGTCCCGGGCACTCGGCCACGTTGCTCCGCGCCGCAGTGCGATCAGCAGCATCACGAGACCCGCCGTCGCGAACCGCACGCTCGCCATCAGGAGCGGTGGTAGCTCGGCGATCGCGATCTTCATCCCGAGGTAGGTCGAGCCCCAGATCAGATACACGGCCGCGAGTGCCAGGATGAGCCGGACGTCGATCGCCGCGCGAACCGAAGGAGCAGTGGTCGAGGCGATCATGCGCTTCATCGTGACAACGTCCCGCGAACAGTACAGAGACACGGATCTGGACACGAGACCAGTACAGTTCCGCTGTGCTGGTTCAGGCTCCGGGATCTGTGCTGGTCGCCTGGCCGATCGATGAGTACACTCGATCTCGTGGTGGCAACCAGCGGCTTCCTGTACGAGCACCTCGCAGACGAGCTCGGGCAGGCGATCGATCGAGGCGCGCTCCGCTCCGGAGATCGGCTCCCCTCGGTGCGCCGCCTCGCGCAGGAACGCAGCGTCAGCGTCGCGACGGTCCTCGAGGCCTACCTCCGCCTGGAGAATGCGGGCCTGATCGAGGTCCGCCCGAAGTCCGGGCACTTCGTGCGCCGCCGGCAGGCGCTGACCGCGGAGCCACGTACACCGCGCGCCTGCACGACGCCGTCGCGCGTGACGGTCTCCGACGCCTACACCAAGATCCTGTCAGCGATGCGTGACCCCGAGCTGCTCGCGTTCGGCTGCGCGACGATCGATCCGTCCTACCTGCCGATCGCCGCGCTCAACCGGATCATCACGCAGGTCACGCGCGAGATGACCACGGTCGGTGCACGCTACGAGGGCGCCCCGGGCCTGCTCACGCTACGCCGCCAGATCGCACGCCGCGGTGTCGACGCAGGGATGGCGCTCACGGAGCACGACCTGTGCACGACGATCGGCGCGACGGAAGGTCTCTCGCTCGCCCTCCGTGCCGTGGCCAAGCCCGGCGACGTGATCGCCGTCGAGTCCCCCGCGTACTTCGGTGTGCTGCAGGCGATCGAGGGCCTCGGCATGCGTGCGCTCGAGATCCCCGCGAACCCTCGTACCGGCCTCGATGTCTCGGCGTTCGAGGAGATCATCCGTGCGCAGCCCGTGCGCGCGCTGATGGTCGCACCGACGGTGTCCAATCCTCTCGGCTCGATCATGCCCGACGACGATCGCGAGAAGCTCGTCAAGCTGACGCGGCGGTTCGACATCCCGGTGATCGAGGACGACGTCTACGGCGAGCTCGTGTTCGATGGATCCCGGCCTCGCCCGCTGCGTGCGTTCGCCGGTCCTTCGGAGGACAGCCACGTGCTCCACGTCAGCTCGGTGTCGAAGACCCTCGCGCCCGGTTACCGCGTCGGCTGGATCGCGGGCGGTCGCTGGCACGATCAGATCGTTCGCATCAAGTACTCGCAGTCGCTCGCGTGTCCGACGCTGCTCGGCATGGCCGTCGCCGAGTTCTTGGCGTCGGGCGGCTACGATCGTCACCTGCGTCGTCTGCGCACCGCGGTCGCCGGCAACGTCGAGCGCTATCGCGAGGCGATCGCGACGCAGTTCCCCGACGGTACGCGCGTCTCTGCGCCGCGCGGTGGCTTCGTGCTGTGGGTCGAGCTGCCACCGGGTGTCGATGCGCTGCAGCTCCACGAGCAAGCGCTGCGCAAACGCATCGTGGTCGCTCCCGGACCGCTGTTCTCGGCGCGGCAGAGGTTTACCAACTTCATCCGGATCTCCGCGGGAACTCCCTGGTCCGACCGCGTTGCCGACGGAATCCGCACGCTCGCGCGGCTGATCGCCCGCGAATAGGCGCGTACCGTTGCAGCGTTCATGACTGCAATGAAGCTTCTCTCCTTCGCCTTGTCGCTCACGTGTCTCGTCTCGGGTGTCGCCCTCGCGGAGGAAGCAAAGCCCGCACCGCCGCCCGCCACCGCGGTTCCGACGAGCGCCACCGCCGAGGTCAAGGCTGGCACAGGCGTCGAGAAGCGCGAGATCGTCGGCGAGGCCGCCACGTTCCCAGCCGGCACCACCGTCTGGGTGTCGTCGAAGCTGACCAACGCTTCCGGCAAGGTCAAGCACGTGTGGAAGCGCGACGGCAAAGCCGTGTGGACCGCGACGCTTGGCGTCGGCGGCAAGAAGTGGTCGACCTCCTCGCGCCGCACGATCCCGAAGGCCGGCAGCTGGGAGGTCGAGGTCCAGACCGCGGACGGCGCCTCGATCGGCACCGTCGCATTCACGGTCCAGTAGCGAAACTACATCGCGAGGCCGCCGTCGACGTCGATCGTGCGGCCGTTGAAGTACTCGCACTCGAGGACGAACTTCACGGCGACCCAGATGTCCTCGGGCAGACCGATGCGGCCGACCGGGATGTTCGCGACCAGGGCGTCGCGGGCCTTCTGGTTCATGCCCTGCGTCATCGGCGTCTCGATCATGCCCGGCGCGACCGCACCGACGCGCACGCCGAACGACGCGAACTCGCGCGACCACGTCACCGTGTTCGCCGCGAGCGCGGCCTTGGCCGACACGTAGTTCGACTGGCCACGGTTACCGTGGCGCGCGATCGAGGACAGGTTGACGATCACGCCCGGCTTCTGCTCGGTCGCCACCATCTTGGCGACGGTGTCGCGGACCATGAGCGTCGCGCCGGTCAGGTTCACACCGATGACCTGATCCCACTTCTCCTTCGACAGCTTCGTGATCTCGCCCGTCGTCTTGTCCTTCTTGACGAGCAGACCGTCGCGCAGGATGCCGGCGTTGTTGATGAGGCCATTGAGGCCGCCCATCGCGCCGTACGCCCAGTCGACGAACGCGCCGACCTCGGCCTCGCTGCCGACGTCGAGCTTCTTCGTGTGCACCTTGCCGGGGAGCCCCTTGGTCGACTCGGCGAGCTGCGCGAGTCCCTCCTCGAGGACATCGCCCGCGGCGACCTGAGCACCCGCCTCGGCGAGGCGGCGAGCGAAGTGGGCACCCATTCCCTGGGCGGCACCGGTGACGATGATCTTCAGAGCGGACAGGTTCATGTCCGCCCTATACCACGCTTGTGCAGCGCAACAAATATGCTGCGCTGCACAGTCCGGAGGCGAGCTAGAGCTGGCAGGTCAGGTCGCAACCACCCGTGCCGGGTGGCTCGCAGTCCTCGACGCCGAAGAACACGAAGCCGTCGCCGCACGTCGCGTTCTGGCAGCCGACACATGCATCGGTATTGATGATGTTGGGATCCTCGCACTCGTCCACACCGTCGACCACGCCGTTCCCGCAGGACGGGAAGTCACAGAAGTTATTGCAGCTGTCGGCGTTGCTGAGGTTGCCGTCGTCGCAGTCCTCCTGGATGGCTCCCTGAGAGTCCTTCCTGCCGTCACCGCATACGTTGATCACGCAGGTCACCGGGATGCAGTCGCCGGTCAGGCTGTTCGCGCCGCCGTTGTCGCATTGCTCGGACACGACCGCGCCGCCGCTCGCGCGGTTGACCTTGCCGTCACCACACGCGCGCGGCGTGCAGTCCGAATTGCAGGTGGTGCTCTCGAACACGTTGAGGCCCGGATCGCAGAGCTCTCCGTTGTTCCGGACGCCATCACCGCAGCGCTCGAACAAGCACAGGCTCGAGCAACCGTCGTTGTTGGCGACGCCACCGTCGTCGCACTGTTCGGACGGGAGATCGCGGAAACCGTTGCCGCACTGCTCGAAGCGACACAGCGCGGAACAACCATCGCCACCCGCGACGTTGTCGTCGTCGCACTGCTCGACGCCGGTCCACAGATGATTGTCTCCGCATGTGGCGATCGCGCAGCCCGCACACGCATCGGTGTTGATGGCGTTGCCATCGTCGCACTGCTCGGGAGCCTGGATCACGCCGTCGCCGCACGTCATCGGGACGCACGCGTTGCTGCACGCGTCGTTGTTGTTGCTGTTGTTGTCGTCGCAGATCTCGATCCCCGGCAGGTCCATGTCGATCCTGCCGTCGCCGCACACGTTGTTCACGCACGTGGCAAGGCAGTTCCGATTGTTGCCGTTGTTCGCGGTTCCATCGTCGCACTGCTCGAGCCGCACGTGATTGACCTTGCCGTCGCCGCACATGCCCAGCGTGCAGTCCGCGTTGCACGACGCTGACTCGCCTCCGGTGTCACACGCCTCGCCGTTGTTCATCACGCCGTCTCCGCAGCGCTCGTACGCGCAGGTCGGGCTGCAGCCGTCGTTCCCGGCAGTGCCACCGTCGTCGCACTGCTCGCTCGGGTCCTTGATGCCGTTGCCGCAGACCTCTTCGAAGCAGAGGTCGGAGCAGCCGTCGCCACTGAGGACGCCGCCGTCATCACACTCCTCGACTCCGGCCCGCACCCGACCGTCGCCGCACACCGCGATGGTGCAACCACCGAGACACGCATCGGTCTGGCTCGCGTTGCCGTCATCGCACTGCTCGCCGACCTGGAGCACGCCGTCCCCGCAGGTCGAGACCACGCAGTCGTTCCTGCAGCCATCCGAGTTGTTGGAGTTCATGTCGTCGCAGGTCTCGAGCCGCGGCTGCTCGCCGTCGGTCTTGCCATCGCCACAACTGTTGAGCTGACACGTCGAGAGGCAGTTGCGGGTATCCCCGTTGTTGGCGCCACCGTTGTCGCAGGTCTCGCCGGCGGTGGTGTTGATCTTGCCATCACCGCACGACCGTGTGGTGCAGTCGAGATTGCAGGTGGCGCTCTCTCCAAGAGCTCCCGGATCGCACTGCTCGCCTGCTGCTGCGTTGACCTTGCCGTCGCCGCAAACCGCCGCCGTGCAATCGCTGTTACAGGTCAGCGAATCGGTCGTCGTCCCGCTGTCGCACTGCTCGCCAGCGCTCTGGTTGGTCACGCCGTCGCCGCACGCGCGCGTGGTGCAGTCCAGATCGCAGGTCGTGGTCTCGAGCGGGGTCGGATTGACCGCGCCAACGGGGGCCGGATCACAATCTTCCGCGCCGGTCCCCGTGATGTTGCGAGCGCCGTCGCCGCAGACGTTCGGCTTGCAGTCGCTGCGGCAATCGTCGGTGTTCACCACGTTGCCGTCGTCGCAGATCTCGTTCGCGAGGGGATCGACCGAGCCATTGCCGCAACCGGCTCCGGACCGACAATCAGCGGCGCAGCTGTCGCCGTTGGCGGTATTGCCGTCGTCGCAGACCTCGCCGATCGCGAGATCGACCGCACCATTGCCGCAGGTCTCGTTCGATTCGCAATCGGAAGAGCAGCCATCACCGCTCTCGTTGTCACCGTCATCGCACGCCTCGCCCACGTCCATGACGTTGTTGCCACACGCCTCGAGCGAGCGGCAGTTGGCGGAGCAGTTGTCGCCGTTGGTGTTGTTGCCATCGTCGCAAACTTCACCGGCGGCGCTATCGACGACCGTGTTGCCGCACGCCTCGAGCGAGCGGCAGTCGCGCGAGCAGCCATCTCCATCGGTGATGTTGCCGTCGTCGCAGATCTCGCCGACGTCGAGCAGACCGTTACCGCACAGGTTGATGATGCAGATCGGTTGGACCGCCGCACACGAGGTCCCATCCGGGCAGAAGATGCCCGTCGAGCACTGGATGGCTTGCTGGCTCTCGACACAGCTCGCGATCCCTGCTGCACCGGCCACAGCGACCATCACCGCACCGAAGCTCCACCACGAAGACTTGAAAGCCATGAATCAGATCTCCTAGAACCGGCCCTGAACTGAAGCGCCGGCCATACCGGGCTCCACGATCGGGGCGAAAGTCACGTCATCCTCGCTGAGCTCTTCGGGGCGGATCTCGTACGACTGGCGGCGGTTGAGGTACGCCATCGCGAGACCGACCGCGATGGTGCCGCCTGCGATGCCGTACGTGACGTACGACGCCGTGCGCTTGGAGTCGCCGCTGTCGCGAACGGACTGCAGCTCCGGTGTGATCGTACATCCCGAGTTGTTCATGCTGCACTGCTCGACGGACCGGTCGAAGTCGTCATAGCTGCTCTTGGCCGAGAGCTGGAGGAGCCCGCCAACGCCAGCGATCACGGCACCGCCACCAACGACGGCCCACGGGACCCACGTGCGCTCCCAGCGCCGCTTGTAACGCGTCAGATCCTCGGCCGTGTACAGCTTGAGCTCGATCCGGAACTTCTCGCCGGGTCCGATGAACGGCGCCTTGATCCGGGCGATGTACCCCTGCTTCTCGGCGAAGAAAGTGTGCTTGCCGATCCGGACGCGCGATGCGTACTTGCCCGGTGCGGTGAACACCTCCTTGCCATCGACCGAGACCTTCGCGCCCTCCTTGTCGCAGCTGACCTCGACGCTCGCGATCTGGTTGGCGACGAGCAGCATGTACTCCTTGGCGTGCTCGAACTTGTCCTTCTCGAGGGGGGCGGTGCCGAACTTGATCGCCTTCTCGAGGCTGTCGTAGACCTCGATCGGCTGGTCGAGGTTCAAGAGGGCGAGGGCGAGGTTGTAGTTGATGGCGGGGTGATCCCAGTGGACGAGCGCTTCCCGGTACAGCTTGGCAGCGTTCGCGAACAGGCCGTCATTGAGCTGGACGTTGCCCTCGCGGAACTTGTCGAGAGCGATCCGCTGCTTCTCGGGCGGAACTCCTGCCGCCCATGGACGCTGATCTCCGCCGTGCTGGAGGGACTCGTTGCTGCCCGCCTTCTCGTCGGTCTTGGGGGTCTTTGGTACTTCGTCCGGCGCGGGCTCCCCCGGGGTAGGCACGGGCGGAGGGGTAGGCGCCGGCTGAGCCGATGCGATTCCAGAGCTCAGCGCGATGCCGAGCGCCACAGCGATCACCTTGATCATGGTTGTTCGTCCCTGGCCGGTTACTTGAGATCGTTGACGATCGGGCTACCGAGCTGCTTCTGCATGCGCTCCGCGCGCGCCTTCTCCTGTTGGTACAGGGCATCGGCGCGGTCACGTTGCTTCTGAGCTTCGTCACGCTGGATGGCTGCCTCCGCGGCGGCCTTCTCGGCCTTCCTCGCGCTCGCGTCGGCGGCAACGGCGAGGCCGCGTGCCCTCTCCTCGGCCGCGAGGGCCTCCTGGATCTTGATCTCGAGCTCGGCGTTCTTCTTCTTGAGGTCTTCCTCGGCGCTGCCCAGCTTGACGTCGACAGCTTGCTTGGCCACTTCGACCTGAGCCGTCGCTTGCTCGGCCTTGACCTTGCCCTGCTCGGCGGCGTCGCGCGCCTGCTTCTCCTTGAGGATCTCTTCGAGCCGCTGTTCGGCCACGTTCGTCGCAGACTCGGCGTCTCGCTGCGCGCGTCGCGCGTCGGTGCGCGACTTCTGGATCAACACGAGGAACACCATCGTCGCGACGACGATCGCGCCGAGCGTGACGAAGCCGGCGATGACGAGCGTGCGGCGCTTGCGCGCCTGGGCGGTCTCGTAGTTGACGACCTCTTCGAGGAATGCGCGCTCGACGTCCGAGAGCGGGCCCTTGTAGCGCTTGCGGAACTTCTTCGCCTCGTCGGCGGTGTCACCACGCCACAACAGCCCCACGTCGCGGTTCTTCGCGTGCCACTGGCGTGCCGCCGTGCGCAGCTGATCGACGAGGACCGCATCGTCCTGGTTCTCGTCGAGCCAGCGCCGCAGCGTCGGCCAACCCTGGACGAGCGACTCGTGGACGATCTCGACCGTGGAGCCCTTGCCGCCCTCGACGGTCTGCGTGACGAGGAGGCGGGCGTCGACCATCTGATCGACGAGCCGCTGGACCTCACCGACCTCGCGCGACAGCTCGCGGAGCTCGGCCATCGGGACGATCGCGCGCGTGCGCTCCGGCGTGACCAGGCGCATCAGGATCGCGCGGATCAGGCCCGCTTTGGACGCACCGAGATCGGACACGACGCGATCGGCGTGGCTGGCGAGAGCACCGGCGACGCCGCCCATCGCGGTGTACGCGGAGTGCGTGAGGAGCTTGCGCGCCTTGTCGCGCGAGTCCCACAGCTTGCTCGCGGCGAACTGCAACAGCGGCAGCGCGCCGGGCGTGGTCTCCAGGTGATCGAGCATGTCCTCGACGGTGGCGTCGAGCTCGAAGCGGAAGCCTGCCATCTCGGCCGGCTGTGTGATCGCTTCGCGGAGACCATCGCGGTTCGGCGGGCCGAGGAAGAACAGGCCCTGTGTCAGCTCGCCGAGGAACTGCGGATCCTCCGCGATGCGATCGAGGAAGTCCGAGCGGGTCGAGAGGACGACACGCAGCGGGCTGGTCGCATCGTCGGCGACGGCCGACAGGCACGCCATGAAGGCCAGGCGCTCGGCAGGATCGGCGACCTGGGTGAACAGCTCCTCGAACTGATCGACGAACAGCAGCAGCCGGCGATTGTCGCGGCGGGCGCGGGCGCGCAGCACGTGTCCGAGGTGACCCGGCTCCTTGCGCAGCGTCTCGACGAGCTTCTTGGCCTCGTCCATCTCGTCGGCGAGGTTGACCGCGGTGGCGACCATCGGCTGGATGACGCTCGCGAGCGACTCGAGCGGCTTGCGACCCGGACGGATCACGAGAGTCTCCCACGTCTCGCCCGAGCGCTTGAGTGCGGGCACGAGACCGGCGCGCACGAACGACGACTTGCCGACGCCCGAGCTACCGACCACGGCCATCAGCGGCCGATCACGGATCCTCGTGACCATCGCCGCGATCTCTTTGTTGCGGCCGAAGAACTTGCCGGCGTCGTGCTCCTGGAACGACGACAGACCGGCGTACGGGCTCTCGTCGAGCTGGAGCTCCTGCGCGCGGCGGCCGGGGAGGAATGGCTCGAGCGCGCGGAGGAGCTCGGCGGCGCTCTGCCAGCGCTGCTCCTTGATCTTGAGCAGGCAGCGATCCACGATCTGGATCAGCTCGCGCGGCACATCCGGCGGTGCAGCTTCCTGCATCGACGGCATCGGCAGCTCGAGCATCGCCGTCACGACGAGCTGGTTGCCGTCGAGCGGATGCAGCGGGTGGCGACCGCAGATCATCCGGTGCAGCAGCACGCCGGCCGCCCAGATGTCGGTGAGGTGATCGATCTCGATACCGATGCCCCACTGCTCCGGGGACATGTACTTGAGCGTCCCCATGATCGTGCCGACCCGGGTGAGGCTCGTGTTCGTTCCGGTCGCGAGCTCGAGGGGGCTCGGCATCCGGATCTGGCCCTGCGAGACCTGCTGCGCCGGCGAGCCGGTGCCCTGCTTCTCCTGCAGGACCTTCGCGATCCCGAAGTCGAGGACCTTCAGGTTCCCGGACTCCATCACGAAGACGTTGTCGGGCTTGAGATCGCGGTGGACGATGCCGTGCTCGTGGGCGCACTGCAGCGCCTTGAGGATCTGGCACATCACCTCGACGGCGCGCGCGTACGGCAGCTTCTGGCCGTTCTGCGTGTACTCGGTGAGCGGCTTGCCGTTGAGGAACTCGAGGACGATGTACGGCGCGCCGTTGTGCTCGCCGACCTCGTAGATCACGACGATGTTGTCGTGCTGGCAGCGCGCCGTCGTGCGGGCCTCGACGAGGAACCGCTGCGTCAGCTCGCCCTGGTTGCTCTGGAGGAACTTGATCGCGACGCGACGACCGAGACGAAGATCGCGAGCGAGGAACACGGTCCCCATCCCGCCTTCGCCGATCATCTTGATCATCTCGTACTGATTGATCCGGACGCCCGGGTGCGGCATCGCCGACACCGCGTGCACGCCCGTCGAGACACCATCGAACGTGTCCCACGCGCTCTTCGCCGCCGAGCCACCGCTGCTGTTGCCCTGCGTGTTGTTGCCCGCCTGCGACGGACTCTTCGCGCGCTGGATCGTCTGCGCCTGCGGCGTCGACTGGACCGGCGTCGTCGCCGCATCGGTGTTCCCCGTCGGCAGGGTTGCCATGCCGGAGTTGCCGAGCACCATCGTCGCGTCGCCGGATGGCGACTTCACGGCCTGGACACCCGAGAGCGTGCGCGACCTTCCGGGCGCGGCCGGCTCGTGTCCGTTGCCGTTGCTGCCGTTGCCGGTGGTGAGCACGATGGTCGCGTCGCCCGGTGGGCGGATCACTCCACTGCCCTCGGCGGGAGCTGCGGCGGTTTCAACAGCGGTCGGCGCCTCCTTGGTCGGAAGCGGACGAGCACCACTGAGCTCGGATGGGGTGACCCCCTGCCTGGTCTTGTCGTTACTCATCGTCGCTGACCTCCAACGAAATCCCCCGCCGGCACGACCCACCGCACCGGTACCCCCACGCCTCTCACCATCGTACAGGACGCCCCGCCTCGGCGCCTCAGATCCTCGTCAAGTTTCGGGACCCGGTAGGACGAAGATAGGATGAATCCAAGCAGCAGAAATCTCTAGTGAAAAACCAGAGACCCGCCACTATTTGGCACGACGGAGCCTTCCGCACTGGCGCCACACGCGACGTAGTCACCAGCGGTCGAGATCGCGACGCTGTCACCGAGCGATCCGGTACCGACGAGCACCTTCGCCTCGGTCCAGCTCGGGTTGCGGACGAAGACGTAGGCACGGGACTCACCCGCCGCACCGATTACCAAGGTGTCACCAGCGAGATCTACGCTACCGAAGAAGTCGGATGCCGAGGAGCCCGACGACTTGATGTACGCCTGCTGCGTCCAGACCATCCCGCTGCGAGTGAACACGTACGCTGCGCCGGCATCTACTGCGGCTTCATCTGCCTGGATGCCCCCGATGGTGGTGGCGCTGCTGTCTTCGAGGGGTGCCCCGAACACGACCGAGTTTCCGGACAGTGCGACGGAGGCGCCGAACTGATCATCGGCGCCCGGATTCGAGGCCTTGATGAACGCTTCCTGTGTCCAGGTCACTCCGCTTCGAACGAAGATGTAGCCAGCGCCGCTGTTGCTCGCGGTCAGGTCGTTGAGGCGCGAGCTGATTGCGAGAGTGTCTACATCCAGATCGACCGCATACCCGAACTCGTCACCGGACGCCGTGTTCGTCGGCTTCAGGTACGCCTCCTGCGTCCAGGTCACACCGCTGCGCGTGAAGACATAGACCGCGCCGGCAGATGGCGCGGAGTTGTCGGCCTGGTTCCCATTGACGACGATTGCGTTGCTCGCTTCCCAGCGTGATCCGACCGCAAGGGTCGAGCCTGACAACGACACGGACTGTCCGAACCGGTCACCGGCTCCGGTGTTCGATGCCTTGACGTAGGCTTCCTGCATCCACGTGGTGCCCGACCGGGTGAACACGTAGACGGCGCCGGCGTCCATCGCGGCGTTGTCTGCCTGGTCGCCGTTGATGCCCGTGGCATTGCTGTCTTCGAACGGAGCCCCGACCGCCAGCGTATTTCCATCGATGGCGAGGGAGAATCCGAAGAAGTCGTCTGCGTTGGTGTTCGACGCCTTCAGGTAGGCCTGCTGTGTCCACGTCGAACCGCTGCGGGTGAAGACATAGACGGCGCCGGCGGCGTTGGCCGATTCGTCCGCCTGAACGCCGTTGATCCCGGTCGAGCTACTGTCTTCAGTACGTGCGGCAACAGCGAGCGTGTCGCCGGACATCGCGACCGTTAGACCGAACAGGTCACTGGTTCCGGGGTTACTCGCCTTGAGGGTCTGCTGGAGTAGGAGCGCCGCGCGCGTGACCGTCACCGTGTAGGTCGTGGTCAGGCTGGCGCGCGTCACGTCGATCTCGAGCGCGTTGGCGCCGAGGGCGAGCGCGATCGCCGCGGATGGCGTGTTGAACGCGACGCTCGCTTGGCCCTCGATGTCGGTGGTGCCGCCATCCGACGCGCTCGCGGTGATCGTCACATCGTCGACGGACAGCGGAACATCGATCGTGTAGCTCAGCGTGCCCTGGGCATACGTCGGCGTCAGCGCGAGCACGGCCGAGGTCGTCGCATCGCGGACGACCAGCGAGCCCGCCGCCGCGGCGAGCCGCGTGTCGACGACAGTGAACGTGTTGGTGTCGCTGCCGATGCGACCGGACTCGTCGGTCGCCGTCACCACCAGCGTATGTGATCCGGCCGCCAGGGCGGTCAGGTTGAACGTGCCGTTCGGGGCCGTGTACGCCGTGCACGGTCCGGCCGCTGCCGCGTCGAGCTTGCAGGTCACGGTGGTCCCGTTGGCTTCCATGACGTTGAACGCGGCGACCGTGGTCATCGCGATCGAGCTGCCGTCCGCCGGTGCCGAGATCGTGACCACCGGATTGATCGTGTCGACCTTGAAGTTGCGGACGAGCGTGGTCGCGTTGGCGACCGAGTCGCGCGACTCGATCGTGACGAACCGGTTGCCGTCGGCGTGCGGACCGACGACGACCGACGTGCCGCAGGCGGCGAACGCACCGCCATTGACGGCGCAGGTCGAGCCATTGGTCGCGTACGTGATGGTCGGGGATCCCGTCGTGACCCACGCGTTCTCGAGCGGGCTCGAGATCGAGAGTGTCGGCGGCGTCGTGTCGACGGAGAACGAGCGGCTGAAGCCCGGAGCCGTGGTGTGGGCGAGCGAATCGGTCGCCGTGATCGCGACGGTGTAGTTGCCCTCGACGAGGTTGGTCGGCAGCGTGCAGGTGTCCGTGTCGCTACCGGCGGCGTACGTGTTCGGAGCTCCGAAGCTCGCGACCGGCACGCCGTTGAGCGTGCAGGTCAGGGTGCCGCTGGTCAGATCCGTCACCGAGATGTTGAACGCGGGGACGGCGTTGGCGCCAGGGAACACCTGGCCGCTCGTCGGACCGCCCATGACCATCAGCGACGGTGCCGCGGTGTCGAGCGTGAACATCACGGTGATCGGGGTGCCGACGTTGCCGGCGAGGTCGGAGGCCGAGACGGTGTACGTGTGGTTGTTGGCGTCAGGTAGGGCGGCGAACGTATGCGGTGAGGTGCACGCCACGGCCGTCCCGCCGTTGACCGAGCACAGCCGCGTGGCGGGGTTGACGCCCGCGCCGGCGCCGTCGTTGATGCTGAACGCGAGG
Organism: Myxococcales bacterium; assembly: GCA_031421915.1. Taxonomy (GTDB): domain Bacteria; phylum Myxococcota_A; class Polyangia; order Haliangiales; family Haliangiaceae; genus JABFXX01. The sequence continues at coordinate 20,500 of JANOPP010000503.1, forward strand.
TTGGGTTGTGCACCGAACTGCCCGTTGTCGGCCGGGCTTCCGATGGTGATGACCGGCGGCACGGTATCGACCAGGAACACCCGCGTGTCGGTATCGAAGTTGCCGGCCTCGTCGGTCGAGGTGACGGTGAGCGTGTACGTCCCGTTGACCGAGAACGTCCCCACCGGCGCCGCCGTCGCGGTGGTGAACGGCGCCACGCCGGTCACGGCGCAGGTCACTGGCGTCGGACCGCTGAAGCTGCACGTCGCGGACACGATGTTCGACGGATCCGTCCCGGGGTTGCCCACGGAGAATCCGAACGCGGAGCTGACGTTGTTCGTCGGGTTGCCGGGACCTGGGCCCGACATGATCGTGACGTTCGGATCGGTGTTGTCGATCCGGAAGCCGACGTTTGTGGTGTGCGAGGTGCCGGCTGCGTCGACGACGGTGATCTGATAGGTGTGCAGGCCGTCGGTGATCCCGGTCGCCGTGAAGCTGGTCGTGCACGCGACCGGCGTCTGCGCGTCGACCCTACAGGTCACGGACTGGAGCGGGAACGTCGGCAGGCGGTCGTCGCCGGGCGTGAAGCTGACGGTCGGGATGACCTGGCTCGGGGTCGGGGGGCTGAGCGAGATCCCGGTGACGGTCGGCGCGACCGTGTCGATCGTGAAGTTGCGGCTCGCGCTGCCCTGGTTGCCGCCCGGCTGCGAGACGTCAGTGGCGGTGATCGTGAGGTTGTGCGTCAGCGTGCCGCCGAGATCGGAGAGCGGTCCGGAGGGCGTGATGTTCACGCCGGCGACCGAGAGGAAGTCTGCGCCCATCGGGATCGAGCAGTTCCCGGGCGCGGCGTTGAACGCGCAGGTCACCGTGATCGGCAGTGGTCCACCACCGGTGTTGACGACCTTGATGTTGAACGCCGGCTGCAGGTTGTTCGTGATCAGCGGATTGGGGAACAGCGGCGTGATCGTGACGGTCGGCGCGATCGTGTCGACGATGTAGCTCTGGATCGCCGTCGTGCCGGTGTTGCCGGCGAGGTCGGTCATCCGGATCTGGAACGTGTGCGCGCCCTCGGTCGACGGCGGGGTGAACGGGGAGGTACACGTGGCGAACGCTCCACCGTCGACCGAGCACTGGAAGACGCCGGGGTGGGGTTCCTGCGCGAGGCTCGTCGAGAACACGTAGTTCGGTGCCGGGCTCTTGGTCACCGACGGAGGCGCCGCGGTGATGTTGATCACCGGAGCCGTGCGATCGACGGTGAACGTCCGCGAGACCGCCGCAAAGTTGAACGCGGCGTCGCGAACCCGGACCTGGACCGTGTACTGGCCGTCGGTGCTCTGGTTGGTCACGTAGGTCGTGGTCGTGGTGCACACCGCGAACGTGCCGCCGGCCGACGCACCGGGAGCCACGCGGCACTCGCGGATCGCCGGCGTGCCCGCGGTTCCGTACGTGAAGTTCTGGGGCAGCGAGTTGGTGGGCGTCGCGGGTCCAGACGTCGCGTCGATCGGGCCGCCGGTGAAGAACACGCTGGGCGTCGCCGAGTCCACGGTGAACGGCCGCACGTCACTCGCGCAGTTGCTCGACGCGTTGCAGGCCTGGACCTCGAAGAAGTGTCCGCCGTTGCCGAGCACCGTGCCGGCCATGAACGAGCTCGTGCCGGCCTGGCCCGCCGGGATCGCGCCGTTGCAGTTGACGAACGAGTTGCTGTCGAACCGGCACTGGATCGTCGACCAGCCGGCGCCCGCGGTGAACGTGAACGAAGGACTCGTGACGTTGGTCGGGTTGCAGGTCGCGGCAGGGGCGCCATCCGACGTGCCGCAGTTGCCGTTGGGGCCGATCGTGATCGTCACCGTCGGCGCGTTCGACATCACGTCGAACGTCCGGGTATCTGTATCGGCGTTGCCGGCGTCGTCGACGACCCGCACCTCGAACGTGTGCATCCCGCCGCCGAGCGGGTTGGCGGTGAATGGAGAGCTGCACGGCGAGAACGTCCCGGTGTCGATGCGACACTCCTCGGTGACGAAGGCGCCCGTGATCGCGTAGCCGAACGTCGGCGTGTTGTCGGTGGTGCTGCCGGTGGGGCCACTGTTGATCGTGACGATCGGGCCGTCGGTGTCGACCGAGAACGCTCGCGAGTCGAGCGTCGAGTTGCCCGCGTCGTCGGAGACCAGGACGTCGAACACGTACGGCCCATCGGGAAGCATCGCGGTGGTATGGGGCGACGTGCACGGCAGGTAGGCGCCCGTGATCCGGCACAGGATGGTCGTCGCACCGTTCGCCACGAACCCGAAAGTCGGGGTCGAGTCGTTGGTCGGTCCGCTCGGGCCAGCGTTGATCGCGACCGTCGGAGGCATCGTATCGACGATGATCGAGCGAGACGCCGAGCTCGAGTTGCTCGCCGCGTCGGTCACGCGAACCTCGAACGTGTGCCCTCCATCGACGAGCAGAGGAGCATCGTAGGGCGACGTGCAGGCGGTGTACGCGCCGCCGTCGAGTCGGCATTCGACGGCGGTCGGAGCGCCGCCCGTGGTGAACGTCCACGACGGCGTACTATCGGACGTCGCGCCGGTCGGACCCGAGTCGATCGTCACCGTCGGTCCGACGGTGATCACCGAGAAGGTCCGGGTGTCGAAGCTGGTGTTTCCTGCGAGGTCGGTGACACGAACCTCGACGACGTGGTTGCCGGGACCGAGGTCCGGCACCGCGGTATAGGGCGAGGTACATGCGGCGAATGTTTGGGTGTCGAACCGGCACTCGGTCGACGTCGGCGAGCCACCGGTCAGGAACGTGAACGTCGGCGAGACGTCGTTGGTCGGACCTGACGGACCGGCGAGGATCGTCACGGTCGGCGGGATCGTGTCGACGGTGAAGGACCGGCTGTCGGTCGCCGTGTTGAGCGCGAGATCGCGAACGCGGACCTGGAACGTGTGCATGCCCTGGGTCAGGGTCGACGTGCTGAACGGCGAGGTACACGCCGCGAAGGTGCCACCGTCCATCCGGCAATCGATCGTGTTCGCGTTCGTCGTCGTGAACGTGAACATCGGGGAGCCATTGTTGGTCAGGCCGGAAGGCCCACCGGTGATCGCCACGGTCGGGCCGATGGTGAGGACATCGAACATCCGCGTGTCGAGGTTGCTGTTGCCGGCTGCGTCGGTCGCGCGCACGACGAACGTGTGGGTTCCGTCTGCGAGACCGCTGAACGGGTAGGGAGACGTGCAGGAGGTGAACGCGGCAGCATCCATGCTGCAATCGGTCCCGGTCGGAAATCCTGCGGTCGAGAACGTGAACGTGCCGCTTCCGGTCCCGATCGTCCCACTCGGGCCGCCCGTGATCGTCACGGTCGGAGCGACGGTGTCGATGATCCACGTATGCGAGGTCGTGCCCTGATTGCCGACGTTGTCGGTGGCACGGACGCGGAAGGTGCGTGTGCCGTCAGGAGTCGAGGCGCCGACGTACGGGGAGGTACACGGCGCGAAGGTCACCACGCCATCGATCTGACATTCGAAGCTGGCGATATCGGTTGCTGGCGAGCTGAAGGTGAAGTCCGGTGTGGCGTCGTTGGTCGGGTTCGACGGCGTCGTGTCGATCACGACCGTCGGAGGGGTCGCATCGACCGTCCACATCCGGGAGGCGGGCGTCGGATCCACGACGTTGGTCGTCACGTTCTTCGCGCGGACCAGGAACGTGCGGGTGCCGGTGGTGAGATTGTTGAAGACGGTGGGCGACGTACACGCCGAGAACGGCCCCCCATTGAACGAACACTCGAAGACCGCCGCAGCGTCGGGCGACGAGAACGAGAGGGTTGCCGTGCTGGCCTGGGTCGAACCCTCGGCGGGGCCGCTCGTGATCATCGTGTCGGGTGTCGACGTGTCGATGGTCCAGCTCCGCACCGATGGCGTCGGATCGTTGTTGCCGGCGGCGTCCACGGCGCGGACCTGAAAGCTATGAAGTCCGGAGACCAGGGACGTGAGCGTGCTGGGTGATGTACAGGTCGCGAACGTGCCGCCATCGAGTGCGCACTCGAACCGCGCGATATCGGTGATCGGAGATCCCGTGAACGTGAAGTCGACCATCGTCGAGTTGTCGAAGGACGGCGGGCCGTTCGTGATCTGCGAGTCGGGCGGGATCGTATCGACGGTCCACGCGAACAGGGCAGGGCTCTCGTCTGGGGTCCCGCGATTGAGCGCACTCACCGCGAACGTGTGTGGACCATCGGAGACCGTGATCTCGCGCGGAGAGGTGCAGCGCTGGACGGCGCCGCTGTCGAGCGAGCACTGGAACTCGTTCGCTTCTCCGATCGCGGAAAACTCGAAGGTCACCAGCGTCTGGTTCGACAGCGCGGCTGGTGTGGCGTCGAGAACCGTGTCCGGCGGATCACCGGGTGGGACGACCCCATCGTCACCGCATCCCGCCAACGCCACCAACGCAGACAGTACACAGACCTGTAGCCGGCTCATCGTCGACGATTGTATCCAGAACGCTGGCTCGCCGTCGCTACTGGACCTGGACCAGATCGGCGCTTAACGAAGCGGCATCGATCACAGGACTACAGTGTGCGATGGACAGGCTCAGAACAGCCAGAGCGGCTTGCCGCCCGCGAACAGCACGGTCTCGCCGGCCGCCGACGACGACACGTCGATCTCGACCATCACGCCGCGCTGGATGCTCTCGTCGTGCGGATGGACATCCTGAACCTCGCCCTCGAGGACCGTGGTGACCTTGCCGACGTTGCTGCATGCGACGAGGCCCCACGAGCAGCCATAGAGCCGCGTGCCGAGCTTCACGTTGCGGAGGTTCTGGTACGGCACGAATGCGAGGACGATCTTGTTGTTGACCGCGCGGAGGTACGGCGACTGCTCGAGGCGCTTCACGAGGGCGTCCTGCTCGACCTTGCGGAGCTTGAGGCTGTCGAGGCGCTGGATCAGCGGAGCCCGACGACCGGTCGCGTTCTCCTTCTCGAGCTTGGCCTTCTCGAGCTCGCGATGAACGAGCCAGAGGTCAGGAGTCGAGGGCTTGTCGGCGGTGACGCCGAGGTCGGTGATGAACTTGTCGTTGACGATGACCGAGCGATCGATCTCGGAGAGCTGCGCGTCGATCTCGACCTTCTCGGTGTCGAGCTGGCTCGTGCGGAGCTTGGCGTCAGCGAGCTGCGTCGAGGCCTCGACGACCTTCTGGTGCGTCGGAGCGAGGACCACCGGGCGAACCCAGGTGTGGTCAAAGAAGTAGAAGACGTTGACGACGAGGAAGCTGATCAGTCCGACGAGGATCGCGGTCAGCGCGACGAGGCCAGCGACCTTGTAGATGCGGACGATCGACGGCTGGAGCGCGATCCAGAACCTCGGACGCGGGGTGGGACGGGCTTCCATGGCGGTTCCTTACCACTAAGCAGCGGGTTGCTGTGCCTGAGAATTCGCGCGGGCAAAGCTGCCGGTCGTGGTCAGGGCAGCCGCAGGAGCGGCGAGGACGATCTGTTCGCTGACGAGCTCGGCGACCGGCTCGGGGACGGCGGCGCCTTCGGGAACGGTATCCTCGTGGTTGCGGGTCTCCCAGCTACCGGTGTCGAGGGTGAACAGCGCGAGCGGCGTGAGCAGCGCGTACGTGATCGGCATCAGGAACGAGAGCGGGATGAACGCGAGCGGACCGACGCGCTCGGACTTGGGCAGCTTGCGGGTGCGCCAGCGGTAGATGAGGCCGAACACCACGACCACCTCGATGTGGAGGACGAGCGCGGGGAAGAACTTGAACGATGCGAGCGCACGCGAGACGGCGATCGGATAGACGAGCAGCAGCGCGAACAGCGAGAAGAAGTGAATCGCGAGGATCGGGTTCAAGCGCCAGACGTGGCTGAAGCCGCCGGCGTAGTCGACGATGTTCGAGCGGCGCCAGCGGAGCTGCTGCGAGAAATAGCCGGAGAGGGTGTTGGGGACGAACGTGCAGCAGCGCGCGTCGAGGGTCATCGTGGTCAGGTAACCGGCCTTGACGATCTGGCGGGTCAGGAACCGATCCTCGCCGTACTTGATCGGCACTCCGAGGACCTGGCGCTCCTCGAGGACGGGCTCGAGCTCGATGAGGACCGAGCGGCGGTACGCGGTCAGGCACCCCGAGAGGCACATGATCCGCTTGAACCCCCACTCGAGGTTCTTCATGAAGAAGTACGAGTACCAGTACTTCACCACCTGCATCCGGGTGAGCCAGTTCTCGTGCTTGTTGCGGACGTCGACCCAGCCACCGACGGCTGCGATCTTGTCGTTCGTGAATCGGCGGATGAGCTGGTGCACCGCGTTCGCGTCGACCACCACGTCGGAGTCGACGGAGACGATGATCTCGCTCTGGGCCTCGCGGGTCGCCCGGATGATCGAGCGGCGCTTGCCCATGTTGGTGCGGTTGCGCAGGATCTTGAGCCGGCCGTTGCTCTTCTTTGCGATCTCTCGCGCCTGCTCGTAACTATCGTCGGTCGAGCAGTCATCGACACAGATGACGTTGAGCTTGGCGTGGGGGTAGTCGGAATCGAGGAGGCTCTGGAGAGTCTCCTTGATGGCGGCACCCTCGTTGAACATCGGGATGATCGCCGTGACGGTGGGCTCGTAGTCGTCCCGGGTCTCGTCCCACTTGTGGGCCCGAACGAGCCTCATCAAGATGCCGCCGACGTAGCGGTTGACGAACACCACCACTGCGAGGCAGTGGCAGATCACCCAGAGGGTTCCGGTTGTCATGCGCCCACCCCGGGGTGGACGCAGATCACCGACAGAGTTCGGGTGAGGCGGGGGTTCACGGTGTAAGAAGCTATTCGAGTAGGTCGTCAGCGAAGGTGCTGCCGACAGAGGTCTAGTAGATGGTCGATTACTATTATGATTCGCTAAGCAAGTCTAGTTGCTTGACGCAGGTTGCCACATTGGCCGTACCACCGTCACCGAACCTCAGGAACCTGAGGGACTCTGCTGGTTTTCACCCAGGGCGGATGAGATGCGCGTGACCGTGCGGTCGATCGTGACAGCTGTCTTGCTGATCGCGTGGTTGCGTCTACCCGCAGTGGCCGGACCAGGGGTCGGCGAGGGAAGCTCGTATGATCCGGACGCCACACATCGGACGTCTGGCGATCCGGACTCGCCCTGGCTCGACCTCGCCCCCTCGAAGGTGCTCTCGGGACCTGCCGAGCCGCCGCCTCGCGACGCGAAGGTCGCCTCCGCCCTGACCCTCGCCGGTCTCTACGTCGGCTTCATCGGCTGGACGTACCTCGCGTGGTACCGGGTCCCGACCCATCCGTTCAAAGCGGGCGGCGACGGGAACTGGAAGCTGTGGAGCGAGGACGGCTGGTTCGGCAAGCAGCGCTATGCCGGCGGCGCCGACAAGTTCGGGCACGCATGGGCGACGATGGGCCTCGCTCGCGCTGGCACCGAGCTGCTCCACCAGTGGGGAGGCTACAGCCGGTTCGGCTCGGCCGTCGTCGGGACGCTGCTCTCCGAGCTGCTGTTC
>JANOPP010000504.1:0-5186 GCA_031421915.1 Myxococcales bacterium
CCCGGGCGGATCCGACCACCGGCACGATCGTTGGGTCCGCGCCCCGTCATGGTCAGCGCGGTCAGGAGCCGTCCCGAGCCGAGATCGATCATGTTCTGCTCGTTGGTGCGTGCGTTCGACAGCATCGAGGCGTGGTGAGCGAACGCCAGATCGATCGTTGCCGTCGCAGCAACCACGCCGGTGAACGTCAGCGTGGCCGTCACCGTCGCATCCGGCGCGAGCATCATCTCGCCGAGAGACTTGAACGGGAATCCGTCGGCGGTTCCGTCGGAGCTCGAGAAGGTGGCGTTCGCCGTCGCTGTGATCTCGGCCTTGGGGTTCTGGAAGTAGCGCTTCGTATTGTTCTTGATCGAGAGCTGGAGCGTCAGCGTCGTGCCGTTGAGCGATGCCGTCGTGCCGGCCAGGTCGAGGTTGTCGGGTGCCTGCGTGATGGCGAGCGACGAGCCGGCGGTCGTGAACGTCAGCGTCGCGGTCAGTGCACCGAGTGGAACCTCGGTCAGCACGGCGACCGGCGAGCTGTAGTTGCCGAGGTCGTCGAACGCCCACGCAACGTAGCGAACGGGCCCCGGCGGGCGCGCTGGATCGGCGAACTGGCTGCTCGTACCGACGGTGGTGACCTGCACCGACGCGGACAGCGCCGTCGATGCGCCGGTCATCTGGCCCTGCGTCGGCGCAACATCGATGATATCGCCAACGCGCGCGAGGACCGTCCCGACAAAGTCGGTGTCGGTCGGATTCGTCCATGTGACATTCGCGGTCGTGCCGTTCATCGTGACGGTCATGCCAGTCACCGGCGCCGGGGGCGCCGTGTCAGAGTCATACGTCGTGGAGCCCACCGCCTCCTGATTGCCGGCCCGATCGACCGCCACGTACTTGACGGTCATCTTCTGCGTGATGCCGACAATGGTGACGGGACTGGTCTCGCCGGCGCCGGCTATCGGATCTGGATCGCTGCCGTCGGTCGTGTAGAAGATCCTCGCGGGCTCGTCGGTCGCCAGCATCACGGTGGCGGGTAGCGGATTGCGCGTGCGCCCGCCAGCCGGCGTGATGGTCGTGACGGGCGCCGTCTTGTCGCTGGGATCGAAGCCGACGCAGTCATTGCCGCTGGAGAACGTTCCTTCACCGCACTCGACGCCGCGGCACCCTGCGGTGGTCACGGCTCCGGCCAAGAGAGCGAGCATGTGCTTCCACATCAGAATGGGCTCCGTCCGATCCAGTGACCGTCGCGATTGGCAAAGCCAGGGAGCACTGCCTCTTCGACACCGTCAGCGTCGAGACGCTTCACGGTGATGTTCGAGTCGATGTAGAGCTTGTCGCCGAACACCTGCAGCATCCGGCCGTAGCCCGTCGTCGCCGGGATCACGACGCCCGCACCAGTGCCAAGATCGATGCTCACGAGATCTGTCTTGCGTCCGACCCACAGCCGGTTGTTGGTGCCGAAGCCAGCGCGGAGCACCTTGCCGCTGGTACCGGGCGTCGGATACGCGACGGTGCGCACCCCGGCGTTCGTGAACACCGCGACCTGTTCCCCGACGATGACGATCGACGGCGCAGCCTCGATTGTCACCGGGGCATACAGAGCGAGCTGCGGGCGGAAGTCCGTGACGATCCGCTGCTTGATCGTGAACGTCGCGAGATCGACGACGATCACACCCTGTGCCGTGACACCGGTCGCGATCAGCATCGACCTGCCGTCCGGCGAGAGGTCCATGCTGCGATTCTTGCTGACGCCGATGTCGAGCCGACCACGCTCGGTGAGTGTCGACGTGTCGAGCCGCACGAGCTCGGTCTCGCTGCCGACCGGGCCGTTGCGATTGAGGCTCTGCGGGTGGCCATCGGCGACGAGCGCGTACGCCGCGACGCCGCCGCGATCGAGGATCACCTGCATCACCTGAGCCTTCTGCTTCCGCAGATTCGCGGTCAACAGCCGGCCGCCGGTGACGAGGTCGAAGCTCGACACCGTACCCGCCGTCTTGCCTCCGACGATCAATCGGCCATCTGGCGTGATGCCACCCTGCTGCGTGTGCGAGCCACCGCCCTGCCCCGCGGGCGCGGCTGCGAGCGCGAGCACGAGCAAGCCGGTCTCGGCGTCGACCACCTCGCCCGCGGACGTCTGGTTGTAGTCCCAGCGATTGGTCGTCAGGATGTGACCGTCGCGCAGCGCGAGATCGAGCTGGAGCATGGTCGATGCAGACGCGCCGTCGAAGGTCCACGTTGCGGTCGCCGTCGTCCCGGGCGTGATCGCCGCGCCGTACGCACGGTACGGGAGCGCCGTGACCAGGCCGTCGGAGTTGGTGAACGTGATGCCGCCGGGAAGGGTGTTGCCGAGCACCAGCTTCGGCGCGTAGAGCACGCGGGTCGTGTCGTTGCGCAGCGTGACGTTGACCGTCAGGGTGGAGCCGTTCAGATCGGCGGTCCCGCCGAGCGTGACGGACGATGGTGCCGACATCACGGAGACGGTGCCTGTCGCCGCATTCGCGAGAATGCTCCCCGTCTGTACCGGAATCGCGACGAGTGTGTAATCACCGGCCGGCGCACCGTAATTGTAGAGATCATCGAACGCCCACGCCGCATAGCGAACGAGCCCTGGGCGTGCGGGCATCGACTCCGCGAACGTGCGAATGCCCACCGCGTCGGGTCCTTCGACCGCGACGACCGTCGTGCCCGGACTGAACGTGTCGCCGACGACGTACGCTTGCCCTGAGATCGGCGACGACGTGAGTTGCCCCTCGATGCGTACGACGATGACGCCGCCGAACCGAGGATCGGGTGGTGGCGTCCAGCTGAGCGCGCGATTGGGCCCCGTGAGGGCGAGGCGAAAATCGAGCGGAGCACCCGGGCCTTCGCGATCGATGATCCAGACCCGAAGCTCCTCTGCGCTCTGATTGCCCGCGAGGTCGACCGCGAAGTAGCGGAGCTGCGCACCGTCGGGCACGTCAGCGATCACGACCTCGTCGGGCTCGTGCGGACTGTCGAGCGTCGGCTGCGTGCCGTCGACCGCGTAGTAGATCATCGCCGGCTCGTTGGAGGTCATGCGCACCGTGCCGACCTCACGCGTGAAGCGCGGCGGATCGACCACGATCTGCGGCGGCATCTTGTCGAACGGATCGACGGCGAGGCAGGTGTCGCCGTAGCGCACCGTGCCGTCCCCGCAATCACCGCCCGCGCATCCTGCCTGGAGCACCGCAGCTGCGAGGCACGCCGAAACGACGAGCAAGTCCCCGATCATGCTGGTTCCAGGGTCTCACGAGCCCGGGCCAAACGCCATGTGGGTCAGTCGACGACGATCTTCGTCACACGCCGCAGCTCGCGGCTCGGCCGTCGACCGTCAGATGCCCACACCCGGAACACGTACTCGCCTCGCTGGTTCTGCTTGAGCACGAGGATCTGCGTCGCGTCACGCAGCGCGCTGCCCGCGAGCGTGATCGGATCGCCTGCACCGAAGATCTGGAACGTCTGGATCCCGGTGGTGGAACGAGCCAGGCCGATCACGTCCACGAGCGCCCACCCCTGCGCGCGCGACTCTCCACGTTGGATGCCTGCCAGCATCACGAGCTGATCGCTGGTGACCGCGAGCTCGCGCGTGCCGTCGACGACGATCAGCCCGGGCAGAGCCGTCCGCTTGGTCACGACATGCACCCGTGCGAGCCCGGTCAAAGAGGCCGACGGCTGCCGGGCGAGCGCCGCAACCTCGGGCGGCATGTCGGGCGTGACCGGGGGGAACACGCCGAGCGCCGGCCGCCCCTGCTCGAGATAGACGCGAACCTCGCTGCCCGGATAGCGGCGAGCCGGCCCGTCGAGCTGGAGCTCGCGATCGTCGGTGGCCTCGCCGTGGACCTCGAGCCAGATCGCCGGCGGAAGGGCGATCAGCGTGGCCAGGGAAATCGCCCCGTCGATGGGGATCGTGCGGGGGACACCGTCATCGAGCACCAGCTCGATCGTCCGTCTTGCAGGTGCGACCGGTGCCGGAGCGTCTCGCTGACATGCACCGCACATCGCCAACATGACGGCGGCCCGCGCCAAAGGTGCTCTGGTGTGCGTCTTGGTCACGCCGTTCGGGGAATGGTACCCTGGACATCGTGCGGCCCAAGCTCGCGCAGCTCGATCTCGCTGTCGGGACGATGCTGGGGAAATACGAGATCCTTCGCAAGCTGGCGACAGGAGGAATGGCCGAGATCTATCTCGCGCGAGTTCGCGGCACCGCCGGCTTCGAGAAGCTCGTCGTCATCAAACGCATCCTCCCGTCGGTCGCCGATGATCCGAACTTCGTGCGGATGTTCCTCGACGAGGCGCGGCTCGCGGCGACACTCCAGCACCCGAACATTGCCGATGTGAACGAGGTCGGAGAGCACGAGGGCTCACCGTTCTTCGCGATGCAGTTCATCCATGGCCAGGATGTTCGCGCGATCCGCTACGGCGCACGCCAGCGCAAGGAGCAGGTTCCCCTCGCCGTTTCCCTCGCGATCATCCATGGCACGGCATCGGCACTCGACTACGCGCACGATCGCTGCGGGAGCGACGGCAAGAATCTCGGGCTCGTTCACCGCGACGTGTCGTCGAGCAACATCCTCGTCAGCTACGAGGGCGCGATCAAGCTGATCGATTTCGGGATCGCGCGCGCGAAGAGTCATTCGCAGCAGACGCAGGTCGGCATGCTCAAGGGAAAGATCCCGTACATGTCACCCGAGCAGTGTCGAGGACACGCGCTCGATCGGCGCAGCGATCTGTTCTCGCTCGGTGTGATGCTGTACGAGCTGACCGCCGGGCGACGTCCGTTCCAGGGCGACAACGACTTCGCGATCATGGAGCAGATCGTTCACGGGCGAGCTCAAGCGCCGTCGACGCTGATGCGCAACTATCCGCCCGAGCTCGACGCGATCGTGATGCGGCTGCTCGAGCCCAAGCTCGAAGATCGCTACCAGACCGCCGAGCAGATGTTGCAGGAGCTCGATCCATTCATGGCGCAGCACCAGCTGTGGGTGTCGCCCAAGTCGCTGAGCCGGTACATGCGCGAGCTGTTCAGCGACGCGATGTCAGCATGGGACCGCGCGATCGAGGGCGGCGTCACGCTCGCGCAGTACGTGGCCACCACGACCGCACCGAGTGCGCAGTCGATGCTCGTGACGCCGCCGTCGTCGTTCCCGGCCGTGATGCCCCTGTCCAAACAGCTCCCCGCGATGAGGATC
>JANOPP010000505.1:0-12678 GCA_031421915.1 Myxococcales bacterium
TACAAGACAGCGATCAGCGAGCTGGGCAAGGTCGTCGGGAAGGACCGCTCGACCGCGCGCCTCCTCCTCGCGCGCGCGCAGATCGCAACCGGTGACTACGCCGGGGCCGAGGGCACGCTGACCCCGCTGACCCAGACCAAGGATGCGCAGGGTGCCGAGGCGCGCATCGTGTTCGCCGAGCTGCGGCAGGACACGGGACGGATCGCCGACGCCCGCAAGGATCTCGAGGCGCTGTTCAAGGAGCGGCCTGACGATCGCGCGGCGCGCACGTCCCTCGGCCAGATCCGCTACGCGCAGGGAGACATGCTGGGCTCGAAGGCGCTGTTCGATCTGACCATCGCCGAGTCCGACAAGCAGAAGCTCAACCTCGACGATCCGGATCAGCTCACCCAGCTCGCGGTCGCCGCGCGCTACACGTCGCAGTTCCAGCTCTCGAACGAGGCGTTTCGCGAGGCGCTCCAGATCCGCCCGCAGAGCACCGACGCCGGCGTCGACTGGGCCGACCTGTTCCTCCAGAAGTACGCGGCCGCACTCGCCGAGCAGACGCTCGAGGACGTGTTCAAGGTGAACCCGAACCACCCCGACGCGCATGCGGCGATGGCCGAGGTGATCGTCGAGACCCGCTATGACCTGGCCGCAGTCAACCACCACGTCGATGCTGCGCTCGCGGTCAATCCGAAGAACGCGCGCGCCCTCAAGGTTCGCGCGTCGATCTCGATCGATCGCAACGAGTGGGACAATGCGGTGAAGGCGCTCGACGCGATCCTCGCGATCAACAAGGAGGACGTCGAGGTGATCTCGCTCAAGGCCACGATCGCCTGGCTGCGTGACGACACGAAGACCTACGACGCCGAGCGCAAGAAGGCGTTTGCCATCGATCCCTCGTACGCCCAGCTCTACCGGATCGTCGCGCGCTCGGCCGTTCGCGAGCACCGTTACGTCGAGGCGATCGAGCTCGAGAAGGAGGCGGTCAAGCTGCGTCCCTCGTTCTACGAGGCAATGGCCGGTGCCGGCCTCGGCTACCTCCGCCTCGGCATGGAGAAGGAAGGCCTCGAGTGGATCGAGAAGTCGTGGGCCGGTGACCAGTACAACGTGCGGACGTTCAACACGCGCGATCTGTTCAAGAAGACGATCCCCAAGGACTACTCGATCGCGATGACCAAGAACTTCCGGATCCGCTATCACAACGACGAGCGGCCGGTGCTCTCGCGCTACCTCGAGCCGACGATGGAGAAGGCGTTCGGGGACATGGTGAAGCGCTACGGCTTCACGCCGAAGAACCCGACGACGCTCGAGCTCTACGCCGACCGCACCGACTACGCGATCCGCACCGTCGGGCTCCCGGATCTCGGCGCGCTCGGCGTGTGCTTCGGCCAGGTGATCACCGCGATGTCGCCCCAGACCGGTGACATCAACTGGGGCATGGTGCTGTGGCACGAGCTCGGCCACGTGTTCGCGATCCAGCTCTCGAACTCGCGCGTGCCGCGGTGGTTCACCGAGGGGCTCAGCGAGTACGAGACGCTGATCGCGCGGCCCGACTGGCGGCGCGAGAACGACGCCGACCTCTACGGTGCGGTCGCGAACGGCACGCTGCCATCGATCGCAGGGCTCAACGCCGAGTTCATGCAGCCCGACACCAACGCCGTGATCGTCGCGTACTACCAGTCCGCGGTCACGATCGAGTACCTCGTGCAGGCGTACGGGTTCCCGAAGATCGTCGAAGCGCTCAAGCTGTTCGGCAAGGGCAAGGAGACGCCCGAGGTGCTGCAGATCATCACCGGCAAGTCGATCGCGCAGCTCGACGGCGAGTTCCGCGCCTATCTCGACCTCCGCCTCAAGCCGTACGCCGGCACGTTCAAGCTGCCGACCCGCGGATTCGACGACATGACCAAGCTCGAGATCGCGGCGGACGCGGCGCCGAAGGATGCACGTCTGCGCGCAAACGTCGCGCTCGGTCACTACTACGGTGGCGAAGCCGACAAGGCGATCGTCGCCGCGCAGGCCGCGCTCGCGCTCGATCCGAAGCAGCCGTTCGCGCGCTACATCCAGGCCGAGGTCGCGATCCACAAGCAGGACGTGCCCAAGGCGAAAGGCCTGATCGTCGGCCTGATCTCCGACGGTCACGACAACTACGATCTTCGCGCTCGCCTCGCGCAGCTCGCGCAGATGGAGAACAACACCGCCGAGGTCGAGAAGCAGCTGTGCGCCGCGAAGAAGCTCGACCCCGAGCGCAGCTACCCGTACCAGGAGCTGTCGCAGCTCTACAAGAAGCAGGGGAGCATCCAGAAGTCACTCGTCGAGCTCGAGCACTACGCATTCCTCGAGCAGATGGAGCTCGCGCCCCTCAAGGAGCTGATCACCGAGTACGGCAAGCTCGCGAACTGGCCCAAGGTGAAGACCTACGCCGACATGGCGATGTTCATCGCGCCGCACGATCCGGAGGTACTCGCCGCGCTCGGTCGCTCGTCGATCGAGAACGGGGATGGCGCGAAGGCTCTCTACACGTACGACACCATGCTCCTGCTCAAGCCAGCGCCGCGACGGCCCGCGCTCGTCCACGTCGGTCGCGCGAAGGCGCTGATCAAGCTCGGCAAGAAGGCCGAGGCCAAGGCAGCGGTCGCGCTCGCCGCGAAGACCGAGCCAGAGCACCCCGACGTGCTCGAGCTGCAGAAGACACTCAAGTAGCGCGCTCAGCTGCCGAGCAGGCGCTGCATCGTGTCGATGACCTGACGGAGGCGCATCGGCTTGTCGAGGAAGATGTTGGCGCCGGCTTCGAGCGCCGAGCGCCGGGCCGACTCGCCACCCGCGGACACTGCGATGATCGGGAGATCGCTCAGGCCGAGCTCACCTCGCGCCTGCTGGATCACGCGTGGACCGTCGAGGATCGGCAGGTAGACGTCGATGATCAGCGCGTCGAACTGCTCGCGCCGCAGAATCTCGATCGCGGCGCGGCCATCCTCCGCGGCGCGGAACACGAACGAGACGCCCCCGAAATCGCGACGGGCAGATCCGCGCAGGCCTTCGGTGATCAGCTGCGCGACGTGCTTGTTGTCTTCGACAACCAGCACGCGGAACAGGCGCGTCACCGTCTTGGGATCGCGGGCGCGGACCTTCTCGATCAGGGCAGCGAGCTGGTCGCGCGCGGGCCCGGGCTCGAACTCGATCCCGGCACCGGCATCGCCCTCGCCACCCGTGCCGCGCTTCCAGCGCACCGTGCCCTCGACGGGAATCGGTTCGAGCAGGCCGGGAAAGCTGAGGACGAGCTGGACGCGCGTGCCGATCGGCAGCTCGCGGTTGGTCGCCACGAACGTGCCCCCGGTCGATAGGTTCTCCGTGAAGTCGCCGACCAGATCGTCAGCTCCGTCGTACTCCACGAAGAGCATGACCGGCTCTCGGCCGTCGCTCCGTTTGTCGTCGTCAGACATCTCGCGCGTAAATGATCTCAGGGCCACCCGCGGATCGCAAGTGAGCGAATCAGACGCGCGTCCCGGGTACCCGGACCGTGAAGGTCGTACCCCGACCGACCGTGCTGGTGACCTTGAGGTCACCGCCGTGGTCGCGGACGATCTGCTGGGTCAGGGCGAGCCCGAGGCCGTTGCCGGTGTCCTTGGTGGAGAAGAACGGGTCGAACAGCCTCGGAAGCACGTCTGGAGCGATGCCCACACCGTCGTCCTCGACCTCGATCGCGACGCGATCTCCGTCACGGCGGGTGCGCAGGGTGACCGTGCCCCCGCCCTTGGCGGTCACGGCCTCGGATGCATTTCGCACCAGGTTGATCAGGCATTGTCTGATCTGGCCGGCGTCGATCAGGCAGATCGGATCCTCCGCCGCGAGCTCGGTGGCGAGCACGACCTGCTTGCCGGCCAGGTCTTCGCGCACGAACGACGCGAGCGCGCCGACCATCGTGTTGACTCGCTCCTGCGCGACCTTCGGCTTGGGGAGGCGCGCGAACGCGAGGTACTCCTCGGTGATCGCGGTCAGTCGATCGACCTCGCGGTGGATCGAGCGGCACAGCCCGCGCGCCTCCTCGGCGTTGGGAACCTCGGCCAGCTCTTCCTCGATCAGCTCGGTGTTGAGCCCGATCGACGACAGCGGATTGCGCACCTCGTGCGTGATCATCGCCGCCATCTTGCCCACCGCAGCGAGACGCTCCGAGCGCACCAGCTCTCGCTCTCGCTCTTCGACGGCGCGCCCCATCGAGTTGAACTCGCGCGCGAGATCCGCAACCTCGGACGGACCGCCCTCCGGGATGCGACTCGCGTAGTCGCCGGCGGCGATCCGCCGCGCTCCGTCGCGCAGCCGGCGTAGCGGGCGCAGGGTGATCACGACCCATACGGTGATGAACAGGCCGAGGATGACGGCTGCGAGCCCGAGGTAGATCGTTTGCAGCCGCAACGTGCGCTCGTTCTGCTCGAGCGTGAACGTCGTCCGGTTGACGTAGCCGTCGAGCTGCTCCGAGAGGTTGTTCGCCTTCAGCATCAGCTTGCGCTCCTCGTTCCTGAGCTTGCCGAGTGACTCGAACGCCAGCTTCTGCGTTGGATCCCAGGTCTCGGGAAGCCCGAGAGGAGGCGCGGTGAGGACGTCCGCGTAGAGGGGATCGAGCCCCGCCACGCTGCGCTCGATGCCCTCGAGCGTGGGCCCGGTCACGGCGAACTGCTTGGGGTTCACGTCCGCGATCCGTTCGACGGAGTCGAGGACCTTGCGCGTGGTCTTGAGCGCCTTGTCGCGGTTGTTGCGACTGCGCGTCAGCGCCAGGCGGGCGACCTGGACGTTCGATTCGTCGGTCAGGCGCTCCTCGAGGTAGTTGCGCAGGTCCTCCTGGCTCCGGGCGACATCCTTGGTCCCGAGCGCCAGGGGCACGTAGCCCTTGCTGATGACGATGACCTGCTCCTCGACCTGGGTCATCTGGTAGACGACCGACGCCGTGATCACACCGAACGTGATTGTGAGCGCGGCAAAGCCGAGGAGAATCCGCGCCGACAGGGTGCGCATGGGGGGGAGGCCCACACCGTAACCCGCGTTGATCCCGCAAGCCACCAGACGTTCAGCGGCGCGGGGGACTGTGTATACTAAGGGCTCGAGGTCCCCATGACGCGTGCACTTTCATCGAGTTGGCGTTCCGTGGCTACCCTGCTGGCCGCGCTGTTTCTGATCGCGCTGACCAGCTCGCATGCCCTCGCGAACAAGCCGACCGTGGCGATCCTCGGTCTCGAGGTCGTCGACCCCACCGGCATCGATGCCACATCGACCTCCGTGGCACGTGACCTGACCGAGGGCCTTCGCTCGCGCGCCAAGGCGGGTGCCGGTCCCTACCAGCTCGCGATCGGCAGCGACAAGGAGCTGATCGACGAGAAGCTGATCCACAACTGCGATACCGAGGCGATCGCCTGCATGGCGGAGATCGGCAAGAACCTCGGCGCGAACTACCTGATCTACGGCCGCCTCGAGAAGAAGGCGGCTGGCTTCGCCGTCACGATCAACCTGCTCAACGTCGACAAGCGCGTGATGGAGAAGGCGAAGTCGCCGCTGACGATCGCGCAGAAGGACCCGACGACGATCGCGGCCGCGGCCCGCAAGGCCTACAACGACCTCACGGGCACCACCGAGCTCGGCACCCTCGTCATCACGGCCAACGCGCAGCGCGGCACGGTCCTCCTCGACGATGAACCGAAGGGCAACCTCAACTCGGGCACGATCACGCTGACGGGCCTCAAGGAAGGCCGTTATCGCCTCGCGATCGAGGCAGACGGCTTCAAGCGCAGCGACGAGATCGTCGTGACGATCCGCAGCGGCGAGACCGCGACGCAGCCGGTGACCCTCGTCGAGGGCAAGCCGGACGAGCTCAAGCACGAGATCACGGGGACGACGTCCTCGGGCGGCATGAACATCTGGAAGCCGGTCTTCGGCGTCGCGCTTGTCGCGGGCCTCGGCGTTGCCGGCGTCTCGCTGTACTCGTTCAACATGTGGCGCGGCGACAAGAGCAAGTTCGACAGCGGAGAATGGGCTCTCCAGGCGGGACGGACGCCCGTCGGCCCTGGGGATTGCGACGGTGGCGCATTCTCTCAGCCGGACCCGATCGACGGCCGTGGAGTGAACGGTGCGCCCAGCACCAATCTCGAAGGCACCGAGATCCACAAGGTCGCCCACCTCTGCAAGTGGCGTAACAGGAACATCAAGGCCGGTTGGATCGCGGGCGCCATTGGTGTCGTCGTCGTCGGCACCGCGTACATGGCGTTCTTCCGCGGTAGCTCCGAGACCCAGCCGCCGCCACCGCCCCCAGGCACCCAGGCGCGCCGCGTGCGCAAGAAGGCTCAGTTCTCGGTGACTCCTGTGGTGTCAGTCGACGGTGGCGGCGCGACGTTCCAGATCGACTGGTGAGGGAATCGATGCTCCGCGTACTCCTGTCGTTGGCCCTGATCGCGCTGGCCTCGACCTCCGCGTTCGCCAAGCCCAAGGTCGCGATCCTCGGCCTCGAGGTCACCGGTGCCGTCGACGCGGCGGCCACCACGGTCGCCCGCGACCTCACCGAGGGTATGCGCACGCGCGCCAAGGGCGGCAATGGTCCCTTCACGCTCGCACCGAACAGCGACCGCGAGTTGATCGACGAGAAGGTCATCAAGCAGTGCGAGAACGAGGAGCCGAGCTGCATGTCCGAGATCGGCAAAGACATGGATGCCGACGTCCTCGTCTACGGCAAGCTCGAGAAGGACGGCGGCGGCTTCCAGGCGACGATCGTCATGCTCGACGTCAAGAAGCGCACGACGATCAAGACCACGTTCGTCACCGTGCCACCCGGTGCGAGCAGTGACACGGTTCGCGGTATCGCCAAGAAGACGTACCTCGAGCTCGCCCCCGCCGCGTCGGGTAGCGCCAAGCTCGTGGTCACGGCGAACGTCGATACCGGGAGCGTGTTCGTCGATGACGAGCTCCGCGAGACGCTGTCCGGAGGTCGCGCGACGCTGACGCTGCCAGAGGGGCGGTACCGGATCGCCGTCGAGTCCGACGGCTACAAGCGCAAGGAGCTCACGGTCAAGCTGACCGAGGACGACAGCGCCACCGAGTCCTTCGAGCTGAGCAAGGCGGGTGGCGGCGGTGGTGGTGGCATCAGCCCCTGGAAGCCGATCTTCGGCGTAACCGCAGCGGCCGCGATCGGCCTCGGCGTGTTCTCGGCCGTGAAGTGGTTCGGCACGCGCGACTCGTCGCTCTCTGACGAAGAGCGGAGCGCGATCGAGGCGGCAACTGGCATGGACAAGACGATCGACTATGACGACTGCACACCGGAGGTGTTCAGCGCGATCGACAACGCGAGCGCGATGGTTGCGGACAAGAAGTTCCAGTCGCGGTGTGAGTCGTACGACCTCCACGTGAGGTTCGCGATCATCGCCAGCGGCGTCGGTGCCGTCGCTCTGGTCGCCGGCTACTTCGCGTTCGTTCACGGCGGTGGCAAGAAGGAGCCGCGCAGCCGCGTGGCGATCACGCCGACGCTCTCGCCCGGTGGCGGCGGGGCCACGCTGCGCTTCGAGTGGTAGACGACGACGCACCACATGACGTCCCACGCGCGGACGTCCACCTCGTCGATGCACCCAGGTCCGCCGGCGGCCTCGGCGCCCTGTGGGCCACCGCGCGTCACCTCCGTCGCGACGCGGGCCTGATCCGCGGCACGCGCACGCTCCTCGCGATGAACCAGCCCGATGGCTTTGACTGCCCGGGCTGCGCATGGCCGGAGCCGTCGTCGACCCACCGCTCGAAGTTCGAGTTCTGCGAGAACGGCGCGAAGGCCATCGCCGAGGAAGCTACGACCGCGCGGGCGACGCCCGATCTGTTCGCCGAGATGTCCATCGACGAGCTCCGCCTCCTCTCGGACTTCGAGCTTGGCCAGCTCGGGCGGATCACCCATCCCCTCGTTCTCGAAGGTCGTCACTACCGCCCGATCGCGTGGGATGACGCGTTCGCGATGATCGCCGCTGATCTTCGCACCGCGGGCCCCGATCGAAGCATGTTCTACACGTCGGGCCGGACGAGCAACGAGGCCGCGTTCCTCTATCAGCTCGTCGGTCGGATGTTCGGAACGAACAACTTTCCCGACTGTTCGAACATGTGTCACGACTCGAGTGGCGTCGCGCTCTCGGAGGTCGTCGGCATCGGCAAAGGCACGGTCTCGCTGACCGACTTCGATCACGCCGACCTGCTCCTCGTCGTCGGTCAGAACCCGGGCACCAACCACCCGCGCATGCTGACCACGCTCCGCGAGGCAGCGCGCCGTGGCGCGACGATCGTCGCGATCAACCCGCTGCGCGAAGTCGGCCTCGCGAAGTTCAGCCACCCCCAGAAGCCGCTCGATCTCCTCGGCGGTGTCGAGCTCGCCAAGCACTTCGTTCAGGTCCAGATCGGCGGCGACCACGCGTTCTTCCTCGGCGTCAGCAAGGCCGTCCTCGAGCGAGGCGACGATGCTCTCGATCGTCCGTTCCTTGCCTCTTACACCGAGGGCCTCGATCCGTGGAGAGCGCACGTGCTCGCCATGCCGTGGGCCACGCTCGTCGAGCGCTCCGGTGTCGACGAGGCCACGATCCGCACGATCGCCGACCTCTACGTCTCCGCGAGGTCCGTGATCGCGTGCTGGGCGATGGGCCTCACCCAGCACAAGCACGCGGTCGTCACGATCCAGGAGGTCGTCAACCTGATGCTCCTGCGCGGCAATATCGGCCGCACCGGCGCCGGCCTGTGCCCCGTGCGCGGCCACTCCAACGTGCAAGGCGATCGCACGATGGGCATCCATCACGCGCCGCGCCCCGCGTTCCTCGACGCCCTCGGCGACGCGTTCGACTTCACGCCACCCCGCACCCCGGGCGTCGATACGGTCCGCGCGATCCACGCGCTCGAAGCCGGCGAGCTCACCGCGTTCGTCGCCCTCGGCGGCAACTTCGTCTCGGCCGTCCCCGACACCGAGCGAACGATGCGCGCACTCGAGCGCTGCAACCTCACCGTCAGCGTCTCGACCAAGGTCAACCGCACGCACCTCTACCCCGGTGCCCACGCCCTGATCCTGCCGTGCCTCGGCCGCAGCGAGAAGGACGCCCAATCCTCGGGCGAG
Organism: Myxococcales bacterium; assembly: GCA_031421915.1. Lineage (GTDB taxonomy): Bacteria > Myxococcota_A > Polyangia > Haliangiales > Haliangiaceae > JABFXX01. Next base: position 9,092 of record JANOPP010000505.1, read on the forward strand.
CAGTTCGTCACGGTCGAGGACTCGATGTCGATGGTCCACCGCTCGCAGGGTGTCCTCCCGCCCGCCGCCCCCTCGCTCCGCTCCGAGATCTCGATCGTGTGCGGCCTCGGCGCTGCCCTCATCGGCTCCACCAAGGTCCCGTGGCTCGACCTCGCAGCGGACTACGACGGCATTCGCGATCTGATCGCGCTCACCATCCCCGGCTTCGACGACTTCAACACGCGCGTCCGCACGCCCGATGGCTTTCAGCTCCCCAACCCCGGTCGCGATCGCTCGTTCTCGACGATCGGTGGCCGCGCGAAGTTCACGATCGCCACGCCCGCCGACCTCACCCTCCCACCGGGCCGCCTGCGGATGATGACGATCCGCAGCCACGATCAATACAACACGACGATCTACGGCCTCGATGATCGCTACCGTGGCATCAAGAACGAGCGTCGCGTCGTGTTCATCCACCCCGCCGATATGGTCGAGCTCGGGCTGATCGAGCGGCAGGTCGTCGACCTCGTCTCCGAGTGGACCGATGGAGACCGCGTCGGTGAGGCGTTCATCGTCGTGCCGTTCGCGCTGCCGCGCCGCTGCGCAGCGACCTACTTCCCGGAAGCGAACTGCCTGGTGCCGCTCGATAGCGTCGCAGATCGATCCGGAACGCCGACGTCGAAGTCCGTCGTGATCCGCGTCGTGCCGCGGAAGTCTCCGTAAGTCTGCGCCTCGCGCTTCGCGCTCGCTGGGGCTTCGCCCCGCGCGTCGTGCACTTGTGTACGTGTGCTGGGGCTTCGCCCCGCGCTTCGCGCGCTCCTCGGGAGCCGCTCGCTGGCAAGGCGGGGTTGGTGCCCCTCGGCTCCCCGCATGGGTCGGAGGGGATGTAGCGAACGGTCCACCAAGCGCGCCCCCACCACCGGCGCTCGACCCACCCACCTCCCAGCTAGTCGCCTTCGGAGCACCACCCCGCCTTGCCTGCGCTCGCGGCCCCGAGGAGCGCGCGAAGCGAGAGGCTGCTCGAGCCGTGACGTCGGTGAGCACCGCGCAGTGCTCACTCAGTGACGGCCCATCTGAATTCGGCGCTCATCGCGCATCGCGAGACGTTGCAGGAGCTCGCGCAGCGACGCGTCGCTCGTCGCGAGAGCGCGACGCCGCCATCTTGATCTCGGCGCTCATCGCCCGTTGCTCGTCGCGAGTGCTCGGCTAGCGCGCCGGCGCCATCTTGATTTCGGCGCTCATCGCGCCTCGCGCGTCGCGAGGAGGAAATGGGGTCCGGACCACCATTTCCTCGGGGCTCCGTGCGAGCGCGTTCACTTCTGCGTGTAGATGAACGTGATGATCGTGCAGACCGGAATCGGGCGTCCTTGGTCGAGTACAGGCTCGTAGATGTACTTCGCCATCGCCGCGAGGATCTGTCGATCGTAGGAGGGCAGGCCCGTGGAGCGCAGTGGCTGGAGCTCGACGACCTTGCCCGTCTCGTCCATGCACGCGCGGAACACGCCTATCAGCGTGACCTCGCCCGAGTTGTGCACCCGGATCTTGTCGCGATCGTCGGGCACGACCTGACGTTCTCCACTCACGCGCTTCATCCCCGCAGCGGCCATCATCAACGGCCGGCCCTCACCGACGGGCATCGGGATCATTTCGGGTTCGGTGAGCGGTCTCACGGGATACCGCATGCGGATCATCGAGCACACGGGCTGTGCCTGACCGTTCGCGACGAACGGCCTGAAGCGCCACGAGGTCGCGGCTGCCTCGAACATGCGCATCACCGTGGGCGATGTCGTTTGACGCGGATCGAGCCGTGTGACGTTGCCGTCGGTATCGAGGCAGATCTTGAACCACGTGAAGTCACCGGGCTTCGTGTCGAGCTTCAGGCCCGGGGGCGACGGAGCGGTCGGACCGTTGGGTTCGCCGGCGACGCGCAGTGCCTCGAGAGCTGCGGGCGTGATGGTAGGGAGTGGATCATTCGGGCCGCTGCGCGCGACGAAACCGATCCATGCGAGGCGCGGACCACTGCCATCGTGGATGATGCGCGCCTCGATCTCGAAGCCCGGTTCGTACCGGAGCACCGTGACGTCCGGCAGGGCGTCGACGCGTTCGCTCGGTACGAGCTGGAGTCCCGCGAGGCAGCGCGCAAACGCTGAGAACAGGTCCGGCTTGATCTCCGAAGAGACCGGGAACTTCCGGACGCAGTCCGGGTCGTTCCACCACATGCCGCCGTTGACGACCGTGCCGTGCAGCAGCTTCTCGATCTCGGCGGGCTTGCCGGCCGCCTTCTCCAGCGCGCTGGGTGCTCGGGCCGGCGCGGCGACCGGCCCGAGCCCGGGACCGCACGCGGCGACGACAACGAGGACTGCAACCCGCGCCACGACTGACCTCATGCGCGCGAACCTATCGCAGGTTCCCGCAGTCCTCGACCGCTCCGGTGGAGCGTGCTGCTCCATGCATCGACCGTCAGCCGGACTTCATCTCGTCTTGATCGGGGCACCGATGCTCGCTTGATCCTGGCAACGCACCGGTTTGAATTCGGCAGACATCGCGAGGCCGGCGAGTCGCGCGGGCTCGCCGGCCCTGGGTGCGGGCTACCGGTTCGCGAGCCGGTACGCCATGGCGCGGACTCGATCGACGAGCTCGAGCGCCGGCGCGATGGCGGCAGCCTCGAGGTAGCCGAGCGCGACCGCGACCTCGAGGCACGCGGCGACCTCGGCGGCACTGCCGAGCGCGACGCGGAAGAGGTGAGGGCGATCCTTGCCGACGCGGCGGTTCGCTTCGGAGATGTTGAGCGCGACACTCGCACCCGCGCGGCGCAGCTGCTTGACGAGGTCCGAGTCGCGGGTGGTGAGCTGCTCGATCAGAGGAGCGGTGCAGCGGAGGAGCTGGAGGGAACGGTCGTACGCGTCAAAGGCCATGGTGGTTCTCCGAAGGTGGGTTTCGCCCCGCGACCGCGAGAGAACCGTGACGCGCGCGTATGGCTGCCTCTCGATGGAGCGGGCTCCCTCGCAGCGCGGCGCGGTTCTCTCGCAGTGGGGGAGAACCCACCGCGCGGAGCCACCATGGCCGAAGACGCACGACCGTTCCTTCCAGCGACGTAGCGGCCGTACCCTGAAGCGAGTCACGCGTCGACGAGAAGCGGGCGCGGTTGTCGCGCGCATCGCGCGGAGCCCACCGGCGCGAACCCCGAGCCCGAACCCGACACCGAACCCGACACCGAACCCGACACCGAACCCGACACCGACCCCGACACCGAACCCGACACCGAACCCGACACCGACCCCGACACCGACACCGACCCCGACACCGACCCCGACCCCGACACCGACCCCGACACCGAACCCGACACCGAACCCGACACCGAACCCGACACCGAACCCGACACCGACCCCGACACCGAACCCGACACCGACCCCGACACCGAACCGAGCGGAATCGGAATCGGAATCGGGATCGGAATCGGGATCGGGATCGGAATCGGGATCGGGATCGGAATCGGGATCGGGATCGGGATCGGGATCGGGATCGGGATCGGGATCGGGATCGGGATCGGGATCGGGATCGGGATCGGGATCGGGATCGGGATCGGATCCGGGATCGGATCCGGGATC
>JANOPP010000506.1:0-13220 GCA_031421915.1 Myxococcales bacterium
CTTTGCACGGCTCCAGCCCGAAGAACTCGGCAACCGCGGCCTGCACTCGCGGCATCCGCGTCATGCCGCCGACGAGGATGACGTCTTCGATCCCAGTCTTCTCGATCTCGGCCTCTGCGAGCGTTCGCGCGCAGATTTCGATCGTGCGTTCGATCAGGTCGCTCGTCAGCTCCTCGAGCTTGTCGCGGGTCAGCATCGTCTGCAGGTGTAACGCCTCGTTACGCCCCGTCGAGATGATGAACGGCAGGTTGATCTCGGTCTCCTTGACGCTCGACAGCTCGCACTTCGCCTTTTCGGCGACGTCCTTGAGCCGCTGCAACGCCATCTTGTCCTTGCGCAGGTCGATGCCGTGCTGCTTCTCGAACCCGAACACGAGCCAATCGATGATCCGGCGATCGAAGTCCTCGCCGCCGAGGAACGTGTCACCGGCTGTGGAGATGACCTCGAACACGCCGTTGCCGATCTCGAGGATCGAGATATCGAAGGTGCCGCCGCCGAGGTCATAGACCGCGACCTTGCGCTCGATGTTGCGGCCAAAGCCGTACGCGAGCGCCGCAGCCGTCGGCTCGTTGATGATGCGGATGACGTCGAGGCCGGCGATCCGACCTGCGTCCTTGGTCGCCTGGCGCTGGCCGTCGTTGAAGTACGCGGGGACGGTGACGACCGCCTTCTGCACTTCCTCGCCGAGGTACTCCTCGGAGATCAGCTTCATCTCCTGGAGGATGTAGGCCGAGACCTCCGGGACGCTGAACACCTGGTCGCGGAGCATGATGCGGACGTCGTCGTGCGGTCCCTCGACGATCCGGTACGGCATGATCTCGAGCGAGCTGCGAACGGCGGCCGAGCCCCACTTGCGGCCGATCAGGCGCTTGGCCGCGTAGACCGTGTTCTCGGCGTTGGTGATCGCCTGTCGCTTGGCGATGTGGCCGACCAGCCGCTTCCCGTTCTCGGCGATCGCGACCATCGACGGGGTCTTCTTGTACCCGCCGCGATTGGGAATCACGGACGGCGTCCCATCCTCGACAATTGCCACACACGAGTTCGTGGTGCCGAGGTCGATGCCGATCACCTTTTCAGTAGCCATGGCGGGACATTTTCCCCTCGTTTCCGAGAGGTTTGCCAGTGTTGGGGCGGCTTTATTGACGTCCGGAACCCCCGAGCCCGGGCGGTGTCCATGCACCGGATGATCGCCTCGCCGGCCTGCCGACGCCGATGACTGGTGCCGCGTGCGGTACGTGCGCCGGGATCCGTGGGTCGAGATGACCTCGATTCCCGGTGTTCACGCCGATCGTCCGCCTACGTTCCGTACGCGGCCGTGACGTTGACGACGCCCTGAGTCAGGCGTTCGCGAGGATCTTGCGGACCTCGGCGAGGTCGTTGCGCAGCTCCGACGTCAGGACGTCGTTCTCGCTCTTCATCGCCATCGCCATCACGAGGACTTCCTCGGCGTCGGACAGCTTGCCCGCGGCGCGGAACGCGGCTGCGAGCAGGCGTGCGGAGGACACGTCGTTGGGTGCCTGGGCGTTCGCCTTCTTGGCGTACTCGACCGCGGTGCGCGGCTGATTCGCCGCGAGCGCACAGCTCGTCGCGCGGCGCAGGTAACGCGTCTGCGGATCGACGCGGACCGCCGCAGCGAACAGCTTCATCGCGGCCATCGCATCGCCACCGACCTCGAGCTGACACGCCCGATCGAACAGCTCCGCCGCGTACTCCTGCGGGGTCTGCGGCTGATCGCGCGGCCCCGTCTTGACCGCAGGCGTCGCGCCCGACGAGCGCGACTTGTCGCTGTTGGTCAACCTCGCGTACGCACGGCTCGCGGCCTCGAACACCGTCGACATTCGATCGGCGAAGCTGCCGAGGCGCTGGCCGTAGTACCGGTCGGGATGGATCTCCTTGGACAGGAGGAAGTAGGCGCGCTTGAGCGTCTTGTTGTCGGCCGCCGGGCTGACGCCCAGTAGCGAGTACGGATCCGCCTTCTCGAGGAGGCGCTCCATCGCGAGGATCCGACGGCGCTCGGTGTCGTCGAGATCGTTGCTCTCGGCGAGCGCGGCGAGCTCGTCAGGGGACGGGTTCGAGAGCCGCAGATCGTGGAGGGAGTCCGGCATCTCCGGGTGGCTGGGTAGCGGGCGCGTACCGCTCGCGACCACCGCGGGTGCAGTCGTCGTCCGTGGTGGAGCCGAGGCGCGGTTCTGGGTCGCGAGCGGCTGCGTCGTCGAGCGCGGAGCGGCGATCGGCGCGGCGATGGGGACGGCGGCCGGCGCGGCGGTCTCGCCGGGAAGGAGCAGTGCACCGATCGAGCGCAACCGGATGACGATCGCGATGCCGCGCTCGACCGGGAGGCCAGTCGCAAGGAGGACCTCGCGCAGCGACTGGGAGCCATCGATCCGGGACAGGACGAAGTACTCGTCGGGGGCCTTCAGCCCCGACAGCGGATCGAACCCCGGGCTGACCCTCAGCTTCTGAGCTGTCGAACCAATCCCGGCGATCTCGGCCGGTACCGTACTCACAGGAAAAAGCCTATCACGCGCTAGCGCATCACGTATTCGAGGATGGCCTTCGCGATGTGGAGCCGGTTCGCCGCCTGGACCCAGGCGAGCGACTGCGGCCCATCCAGCACGTCGCCCGTGATCTCCTCGCCGCGGTGCGCCGGCAGGCAATGCAGGACGATCGCGTCGGGGGCTGCGGTCTTCACGAGGGCGGCATCGATGCAGTAGGGCTTGAACGCAGCCCTGCGAGCCACCTCGTCCGTCTGCCCCATCGAGACCCAGACGTCGGTCGACAGGACGTGCGCGCCCTTCGCTGCCTCCTTCGGATCCGTGGTCACGACGATCGAGCCCTTGCCGAGCGCCTGCTGCGCCGCACGCGCGGCCTTCAGGTGATCGGGATCGGGGGCGTAGCCCGACGGGCATGCGAGCACGAGGTCGAGGCCGAACATGCCGGCGGCCTCGAGCCACGACTGCGCCATGTTGTTGCCGTCGCCGATCCACGCGTAACGCAGGCCGTCGATCCGACCGAAGTGTTGCCGCACCGTGTAGAGGTCGGTCGCGACCTGACATGGGTGGTGCTGATCCGAGAGGCCGTTGATCACGGGAACGCTCGCGGCGTGCGCGAACTTCGCGACGCGCTCCTGCCCGAATGTCCGGATCATGATCGCGTGGCAGTAGCTCGACAGCACACGAGCGGTGTCCTCCGCCGGCTCGCCCCGGGCGATCTGGCTGCCCTCGCTCGACAGGACGACCGAGTTACCGCCGAGCTCGTAGGCCGCGACCTCGAACGACACGCGCGTGCGCGTCGAGTTCTTCTCGAACACGAGCGCGATCGTCTTGCCCGCGAACGTCGTCGCCGAAAACGGGATCGACCGGTTCGCCTCGAGCACCGCCGCCCGGTCCCACAGCGCAGGCCAGTCGGCGACCGGGACGTCGGCGAGCGTGAGAAATCCGCGCGGCACTACTTGCCCACGCCTTCGGCGAGGACGCCGCGGAGGATCGCAACCGCTTCGTCGAGCTGCGGCTTGGTGACGATGTAGGGCGGCGCGAACCGCACGACCTTGTCGCCCGCGACGGAGAGCAGCACGCCCTTCTCGCGAGCGCGCGCGACGACCGCCGCCGGTGCGTTGGCGACGGCGAGGCCGCGCAAGAGACCGCGCCCCCGGACCTCGGTCGCATGGCCCGGGAACTCAGCGACGAGCGATGCGAGCTTGCTCGCGAGGTACTCGCCGGACTCGGTCACGCGCGCGAGAAGCTGCTCCTTCTCGATGATGTCGAACACCGCATTCGCAGCGGCGCACGCGAGTGCGTTGCCACCGAACGTCGTCGCGTGGGGGACAGCTCCGCCCAGCTGCTGGGTGAGCCCCGCCGCGGCCTTCTCGCTCATCGCGACGGCACCGATCGGCACGCCGCCGCCGAGGCCCTTCGCGAGCGTCATCACATCGGGGATCACGTTGTCGTGCTCGTGCCCGAACCACTTGCCGGTGCGGCCGACTCCGGTCTGCACCTCGTCGAAGATCAGGATCGTGCCGGTCTCGTCGCACAGCTTGCGCAGCCCCGCGAGGTAGCCCGGCGGCGGGATGACGATGCCGCCCTCGGCCTGGATCGGCTCGACGATGATCGCGCAGGCGGTCTTGTTCTCGAGTGCGCGTGTCGCGGCCTCGATGTCCCCGTAGACGATGTGTTCGACCGGTCCGACGAGCGGCCCGAAGTGCTCGCGGTACTTCGGCTGCCCCGTGATCGCGACGGTAGCGAACGTGCGGCCGTGGAAGCTGCCGATCGTCGACACGAACGTCGTGCGCTCCGGCGCGTTGTTGACGATGGCCTGATAGCGCCGAGCGAGCTTGAGCGCACCCTCGTTCGCCTCGCCACCCGAGTTGCAGAAGAACACGCGGTCGGCGAACGAGTGATCGACGATCGACTTGGCAGCGAGGATTTGCTGCTCGTTGTAGTAGAGGTTCGAGATGTGAACGAGGCGCGCGAGCTGCGCCTGCACGCGCTCCGTGAACACCGGGTGCGCGTGGCCAAGACCGCACACCGCGATGCCGGCGGTCATGTCGAGAAAGCGCGTGCCCGCGACGTCCCACACTTCGCAGCCGCTGGCGCGCGTGAGCACGATCGGTTGCGGCTTGTTGTTCTTGAGGAGGACCTTGTCAGCGAGGGCAAGAAGCTCGGCTTGCGTCATCGATCCTGGTGTACCACGCGCTCTAGAGGATGTAGCGCGTCAGGTCTTCGTCGGCGACCAGCGCACCGAGGCGCTCGCGAACGTACGCGGGCGTGATCGGGATGGTCTGTGTCCCGATGTCGGGCGCGTTGTAGAGCAGATCGTCGAGCAGACGCTCGAGCACCGTGTGCAGGCGGCGGGCGCCAATGTCGTTCGTACGGCGGTTGACGTCGGCGGCGATCTCCGCGAGCTCCTTCACGGCCTCGGGCGTCCACTCGATCGTCACGCCGTCGGTGAGGAGCAGTGCCGCGTATTGCCGGGTCAGCGCGTTCTGTGGCTCGGTCAGGATCCGCACGAACTCGTCGGCGCCGAGCGGCGTGAGCTCGACGCGGATCGGGAACCTGCCCTGCATCTCGGGGATCAGGTCGCTCGGCTTGCTCATGTGGAATGCGCCGGCCGCGATGAACAGCACGTGATCGGTGCGGACCGGACCGTACTTGGTCGTCACGGTGGAACCTTCAACGATCGGCAACAGGTCGCGCTGGACGCCCTCGCGCGAGATGTCGGCACCGGCGCGCTCGCGGTTGGTCGCGATCTTGTCGATCTCGTCGATGAAGACGATGCCCGCGTTCTCGGCGCGGCTGACGGCCTCGCGGGTCATGGCCTCGTGGTCGATCAGCTTCTCGACCTCCTGGGTGGTCAGGGCGACCCACGCCTGGGGGACCTTGAGCTTCTGCCGCTTGGTCTTGCCGCGATTGAACGAGCCGAACATGTCCTTGAGCCCGGACAGCGCGTTCTCGTCGATGCCGGGCTGACCGCCGAGCACGGACATCAACGGATTGGAGTCGTCGGTCAGCTCGACCTCGACCTCGCGCTCGTCGAGCCGGCCGTCGCGCAGCATCACGCGCAGCTTCTCGCGGGTCGCGTCGCTACCCGGGGCGGGTGCCTCGTCCGGGCGATCGGTGAACGCACGGCCACCGGCGCGCGGCAGGAGGAGATCGAGCACGCGCTCCTCGGCGGCCTCCTTCGCGCGCGGGCGAACCTTCGCGGCCTCCTCGTCGCGCACCAGCTTGACCGAGACCTCGACGAGATCGCGGACGATCGAATCGACGTCGCGACCGACGTAGCCGACCTCGGTGAACTTGCTCGCTTCCACCTTGAGGAACGGCGCGCGTGCGAGCCGCGCGAGGCGCCTCGCGATCTCGGTCTTCCCGACGCCCGTCGGGCCGATCATGATGATGTTCTTCGGCGCGATCTCCTCACGCAGATCGCCGGGGACTTGCTGGCGACGCCAGCGATTGCGCAAGGCGACCGCGACAGCGCGCTTGGCGTCGCGCTGGCCAACGACGTAGCGATCGAGCTCCTCGACGATCTTCGCCGGCGTCAGATCGGACTCGGCGAGCGTCACGAGGCGAGCTCCTCGATCGTCAGGTTCGCGTTGGTGTAGATGCAAATCTCCGCGGCGAGCTGCATCGAGGTCTCGACGATCTGGCGCGCCGGCATCTCGGTGTGGCGGATCAGTGCGCGGGCCGCGGCCAGCGCGTAGCTGCCGCCCGAGCCGATCGCGCACACGCCATCGTCGGGCTCGATCACGTCGCCGGTGCCCGACAGGATGAACGTCGCCTCGGCGTCGGCGACGACGAGCATCGCCTCGAGCCGGCGCAGTGCGCGGTCGGTGCGCCACTCCTTCGCGAGCTCGACCGCCGCGCGGCGCAGCGGGCTGCGCTGCTCGCGGAGCTTCTCGTCGAGCCGTTCGAACAGCGCCATGCCATCGGCGGCGGAGCCGGCGAACCCGCCGATCGCCCTGCCCTCTCCCAGTCGACGGACCTTGCGTGCGCCGCCCTTGACGACGGTGGTACCGAGTGTGACCTGGCCATCGCCTCCGACCACCACGGTGTTACCGCGGCGAACGGACAGGATCGTCGTCGAGTGAATCTCCGGCGTCTTCACCGTTGCTTGGTACCACGAGCGCGCCCCTTTGCCATCGAGGCGTGGGCGTCGTCGTAGACCCGCTGCAGGTGATCGAGCGAGACCTTCGTGTAGATCTGGGTCGACGACAGGCTCGCGTGACCGAGCAGCTTCTGGATCGACAGCAGATCCGCACCTTCATCGAGCAAGTGCGTCGCGAACGAGTGGCGCAGCGCATGCGGTGTCGCGTCGGCGTGCACGCCGCCCGCGATCATCCAGCGCTTGACCATCCGCTGCACCGAGCGCGGGGTGAGGCGCGAACCTCCCGCGTTGACGAACAGTGCCTGCGTCGAGCCGAGCTGCGCGCGCTCCTTCAGGTACGCGACGATCGCGTCGTCGGCCTGCTCGCCGATCGGCACCTGGCGCGACTTGCCGCCCTTGCCGTGACGAACGATCAACATGGGGTTCGCGTGGCGCGCGCGATCGATGTCCGCGAGATCGAGATCGCACAGCTCGGAGACGCGCAGCCCGGTGCCGTAGAGCAGCTCGAGCACCGCGGTGTCGCGCAGGCGCAGCACCGCATGGCGCGCCTCCTCGGTCACCGACAACCGCCGGTGACTCGTGCGCCCCGTCGTGCTCGGGCCCTCGACGAGGCGCTTGGCATCGTCCGCATCGAGCGCACGCGGCAGCGGCTTGCCCTTCTTGGGGCCACGGATCGCCGCCGCCGGGTTGCCGGGAATCACACCGCGCTTGACCAGGAACCGGCACATCGCACGCACGCTCGACAGCTTGCGACCGATCGTCGCCGGGCCGTTGTGCCCGAACAGCGCCGCGAGCTGGCTGCGCACGTCGATCGCGGACAGCTTCGCGAGCGGGACATCCTTGCCGCGCTTCTCGGTCAGGTGGGTCCGCAGGGCCATGCAGTCGCGCAGATAGACCTCGACCGTGCGCGGCGAGTAGTTGCGCTCGATCTCGAGGTAGCTGCGAAACGCGGCGAGCGCGCTGTCCCAGTCCATGCTCTCCGAGGATCGATCGTCCTCGGTGCAGATGCGAGTTTTCGAGCTATCCTGGAGGTGTGCCTGTTCCCTGGATCGCCGTGATGGCTGTCGGCGCGACCGTCGGGTTCGCGAGGAAGCTCTACGCGCGGTATCGGCACGGCAATGAGGTCTTCGTGATCCTCCAGGATCCTCCCGAGGTCCGCACGCTGGCGCGGTTCTCGCTCACCGGCGCCGCAGAGCCTCGGGACCTCCTCGCCGCGCTCGCCGGCGCCCTGCCCGCGATCGATAGCTGGGTGGTCGAGGGCGACGTCGTTCGCGCGCGCCGAGCGGGTGCCACGCACGATGTCGAGGTGCTGCGCCTCGTGTGTCGCGGGGAAGCCCTCTACACCCTCGAGCTCACGCGCGCGTGGACCGGCGCCGACCTCGGCGAGCCCACCCGGCTGCTGCTCGTGCAGCTCCACGCAGCGCTCACGGCACACCCGGGCGTCACCGACGTCGCGTGGCACTGGCGCCAGGATCGCGCGCTCGCGATCGCGCACCCTGTCCCGGTCGCGCCCGAGCTCGTCGCGACCTGATCGCTCGCACTCGCCAGCTCGACGATCCGTTGCGGGGTCGAGAACGGGTCTGCCTTGGTTGCGCGCGTGGCGACGTAGAGATCGGCTCCGCCCGCGCCGCCGGGACGATTCGAGCCAACGTAGATCTCGAGTCCGTCCTCCGAGAGGGAGGCTCCCTCGTCAGTAAACAACGAGCTGATCGAGACCAGGCGGGTCGGCGCGCCGAACGGCCCCGCGCACGGCGCGAGCGCGTCGGTCACAGCGTCGATCCCCGCGTCGGCGCCTGGTGGATCCACGCGATCGAAGTTGAGTCGCCCGCACGCGCCGAGCGTGTGCAGGATGGCGACGCTCAGCGCGCGAGCGACCATCGTCGCGACTCTACGCGAAACCTCTCGCTCGCGATTCGACGTTCATGCGTGAGGTGGCCGAGACCGCCAGCCAGGCGCATCCACACCGCAACGTGGCCACGGCCCTCGCACCTACATCGCGTGCCGAACTTTCGCCAGACCGATCGCACGCGCTCGTACGTGAACATCCCGCATGACACGGTTCGGCATTGTTCCCTTGGCGCTGGCTTTCACGTTCACCGGCTGCGGTCACCACAAACCAAAGGTGATCGAGCGCGAGAGGCTGGTCGCCCACGACCCGATCATCCAGCGCACCGACCCGAAGCTCGTCGAGCTTCTCGTCGAGCCGACCGCATCGATGATCCTCGCGAATGCCACCGACGAGCTCGGCATCCACGTGCGCATCACTGCGAAGTCGCTGCCCGAAGCGCGCCGCCCGCCGCTCGACGTGGCGCTCGTGCTCGACACGTCCGGTTCGATGGAAGGCCAGGCGATCGACTCGCTCCGCACCAGTGCGCACGCGTTCGTCGACAAGCTGCGCGACGGTGATCGCGCCGCCATCGTGACGTTCGATTCGACGTCGCGCGTTCTCTACCCGAGCACCGTGATCGGGATCAACGAGCGCCTCGCCGCGCACACGGCGATCGACGGCATCGTCGCGCGTGGCACCACCGATCTCGAAGCGGGCCTCCGCGAAGCCGCGACGCAGCTCTCGCATCAGCGTGGCGCGACCGACATCACGCGCATCGTCCTGCTCTCCGACGGCGTGCCGAACACGACAACGCAACTACCCACGCTCCTCGCGCAGATCAAGGCCTCCGGTTACTCCGTCACGACGCTCGGCCTGGGACTCGACTACGACACGACGCTGATGACGCGCATCGCGTCCGATACCGGCGGCGGGTTCTACTACATCGAGAGCCCCGATCAGATCGCCGCCGTGTACGACGACGAGCTCACGAAGATGCAGACGGTCGTCGCCCGCAACCTCCAGCTCGAGCTAGCGCCCGGCCCTGGCGTCATGTTCGAGCCGCTCGCGGGCTACACCCTCTCCGCGGGTCGCCTGCACGCGACGATCGGCGACATCCCTGCCGGCGGCGTGCGCGACTTCGTCTTCCCGATCAAGGTCATCGCGCGTACCGCGGGTTCCACCGCCGAGCTCGTCGACGCGACGCTGTCGTTCACCGACATCATCGGCCAGTCGGGCCAGCAGCTTCGCACCGGTTATGCGAGTGCGCGCGCGTCGAACGACACCGCCGCGATCACCGCGTCCGTGAAGATCGATCTCGAGGTCGCCCGCGTTCGCGCCTCGACGGCGAGCGCGATCCTCGAGGCGATGAACCTCGCGCGCAGTGGCCAGCTCGGGCCGGCGAAGCAGCGCATCGCACAGGCCGTGCAAGCGGTGCGCGCCGCACAGGCGAAGCTCAAGACGAAGAGTCTCGACGCCGTGCTCGGCGAGCTCGCCGCGGTCGCGAAGGAGCTCGCGCAGATGGTCGTGCAGATCGTGCCTCCGAACAACGTGCCCGACCTGCAGCACAAGCTCCCACACCCGCTGACCTCGCCGAGCCCCGCCGGCGAGATGGCGCTCCGCCGTAGTGAGGAGAAGGCGTCTGCGACCGTTCGCGGCGAGAACTAACCGCGCTTCGGTGCCACCGTCGTCGAGCTCGCCAGCCGCGAACGCTAGAGGATACCGGCCGGCGGCGTCACGATGACCTCCTCCACGGCGATGCCCGGTCGCGCGACGATCGCGATCAGGAAGCTCGCGACGTCCTCGGGCTTCATCATCTTCGTGCGATCAAAGCCGGGTCGATCGTCCCAGATCGGCGTGTCGGTCGCGCCGGGAAGGAGCGCGGTGACGCGGATATCGTACGGTCGCGCTTCCTCGGCGAGCACGCGCGTGAGGCCGAGCTGCCCGGCCTTGGCCGCCGTGTAGCCGGCGCAGTCGGTGAACGCGCGATGCGCGGCGTGCGATCCGATCACGACGATGTGCCCTCTGCGGCGCGGCTGCATCCGGCGCAGCGCGGCCTTCGCACACAGGAGCGTCCCGACGATATGGACGTCGAGCATCGCGCGTAGCTCGTGCGCCGACGCGTTGATCACGGGACCGAACGTACCAACGCCAGCGGAGCAGACGAGGATATCGACCTCGGGCAGCTCCTTGAACCGGCGCTCGACCTCGACCTCGTCGGTGACATCGAGCCCGGCATGGACGACCTCGCCGAGTGCGGGCTGCATCGCGGGCCCGTGGTCGTAGCGACGACCGGTCGCCATCACCGCCGCACCCTCCTCCGCAAGCGCCTCGGCGCACGCGGCACCGATCCCACTCGACCCACCCGTGACGATCGCGAACTTACCGAGGAGCCGCTTCACGCGTCTGCTGTATCACGGGCCGCAGTCGCCGGGACACACCTCGCTCGGATCACACACGAGGTCGCCGCACCGCGCGACGCACGCGCCGACATCCGAGGGACACGCACGACAGGTCTCCAGTGGATCGCTCACGCCGTCGCCGCACGCCGCACAGAACGCGTCACAGTCTGAATCCGCACACCCGACGAGCGCATCGCCGTCGCGATCGATCGCGAGTGGGCAGCTATCTTCGGCGCTGGATCCCGACCACTCGAGCCGCCAGGTCCCGGCGGGCCCGAATGCAATCATCTGACCGCGCGACGCGTCGTACGCCATCGCGGCATCGGTCTGTGCGGCCGGCACCACCGCGGCGAACACGCGCAACCACGTCACGCCGTTCCAGCTCCAGGTCTCGGCGAGTGGTGCGGACGCCTGCGTGCCGCCGAACACGACGAGCTCCCCGCGCACCGGATCGACCGCCATCGCGTGGCGAGCCCGCGGCGACGGCGCACTCGCGGGATCGCGCGGCGTCCAGCCACTGGCGAGGGTCCAGCCCCACGTGTCACCGAGACGGTTGTTTGCGCTGCCTGACCCGCCAAACAGCACGACCTCGCGACGCACCGGATCGTACGCGAGCGTATGGCTCGAGCGCGCCGGCGGCGAGACCGTGCCAGTCACGTCGGTCCACGTCATGCCATCCCACGTCCAGGTGTCGGCGTACTTCATCGTCATCGATACTGTGTCGACACCGCCGAACAGAACGACGCACCCGGACACGTCGTCGTACGCGAGCGCGAACGCCGAGCGGATCGGCGGTCGCGCCCCCGTCGGCGTCACGGAATTCCACTCGCCCCCCGTCCATTCCCAGACTGCGTCGTCCGTGAAGCGCGCCCCCCACATCACGCTCACAGCACGGCCGTGGTCGTACGCGATCGCCGCCCTGTCGCGCCCGACCGGACTCGAAATCGCCGTCCGCAGCGACCAGCCGTTGCCGTCGTGCTCCCAGGTCTCGCCCCGGTCGGCCATGCCGTCGTTGCCTCCGAACAACACCACGCGACCGCGCCGAGCGTCGTACGTGACGGCCGCAGACGTCAGTGGTACGGGTCCCGGATCTGCGGCGAGCGCCGTCCACCCTGCGTTGCCGAGAACATGAAGGTCCGCCGGATACTCCGAGGCCCTCCGACCGAGACCCACGACGAGCGTCCCGAGGTCTGGATCGAAGTACGCCACGTGATTCGAACGCTGGGCGAGCGGCGTGGCGACCGGTCCGATCGGCTGCCAGCTCATACCATTGAACAGATACGTCGACGGGACGCCGACCACTGCGGTGGCCGTCGCCAGGACGAGTCCGCCGCGGATCGGATCGAACGTCAGCGTCCCACCCACGTTCGGGAACGGCATCGGTGGACCCGGCGTCCAGGTCACACCATCGAACTCCCAGGTATCGCGGCGCGCGGTTCCGTTGGCGATCCCACCGGCCACGACGACTCGATCACGCAGGGGATCGTAGGCGAGCATCGTGCGTTCGCGCGCGGGGGGTGAGTCCCCAGGAGTGATCTGCGTCCACGTCGCGCCATCAAATTCCCACGTCTCGTCGAGCGGCTCGAGCATGGGATTGCGGCCGCCGAACATGACCACGCGCTTGCGGCGCTGGTCGTACGTCATCGCGTGATAGATGCGGCGCGGCGGCGTCACCGGCGACGCGAGCTGCGTCCACCGATCGCCATCCCACTCCCAGGTGTCGGACACCAGGCCCGATGGATCGGATCCCCCGAACAGCACCGCGACCTTGCGCGCCGCGTCGTAGGTCATCGCTGCTCCGAAGCGCGGGGTCGGCGAGACGAGCAGCGTCCGCTCGAGCCACGTCCGACTCCCACTGGCCCACTCGAGCGTGGCTCCGCTTCGAACGGCGTCGCTGACGTACCCGCCGAACACCACGAACCTGCGCCGCGCCTGGTCGAACGCGTATGCCCCGAAGTCGCGAGTCGGATGCGCGACCTGCGTGAGCTCGCTCCACGTCGGTTGCTCGGGCAAGCACCGCGAGTCACATCCGTCGTGGCTCACGAGGTCGCCGTCATCGCACAGCTCGCGGTTCACCGGATCGACAACGCCGTTGCCGCAGGTCTCCGTCGAGCTGCAGTCTGCGGAGCACCCGTCGGCTGCACTGGTGTTGCCGTCGTCGCACGCCTCGCCCGGGTCGACCCGCGAATTGCCACAGCCGACCGGGAGGCACACACCGTCGCGGCAGATTCCAACCGGACACGCCGCGAGCTCCGCAAGACCGACACACGTCGAGAGCTGCTCCGGGGTCACGCATCCCGCATGCACCTCGTCGCACACCAGGCCGACCGGACACGCGAGCCCGTTGTCACAGGGAACCAACTGTGAACGGATGCAGCCGACCAGAGCGAGCA
>JANOPP010000507.1:0-2358 GCA_031421915.1 Myxococcales bacterium
ACTGGCTGGATAAGCGTCAAGAGAAATCGACCGAAATCGACCGAACTGTGAAATCGACCGAACGATCAAGAAGTCGACTGGGTACTGTCCGGGATCCGGACACGGAGGGCAGACGTGGCAGACGGGGCAGACGGGGCTCGCGCGATCGCGATTCGGCAACACCGACCACGGATCCGTTGTGCCGCCGTGCTCGTTCCGGACCTCGTGGATGTGCAAGGCAGCGTTTCCGTCCCGTCGAGGGACCAGACCTCGCGACCGCGATACCTGATCGGCATCCCACTTCTCATCCGGAGCTTCTGCGAACGTTCGCGTTCTACGTCGGGAGGTTCGCGACGTCGTCGAGGGGACACGGGAGATCCAGGGGATCGACAAGCGACAACGACAGCCTCCAGGCTGCGGTTACCAGGCCAGCAGATCGGAGACGGCGTTTTCTACCTCGCACGTACCAAGATGCGGTCGGCGCTCGCACGCGCGCTGTAACCAGCGCGGTCGCAAGACCGGCCAGAGCGAGCGACTGCGGACGGTCACACCGCACCGCCTGTTCCTCTCGACGATCGCCGGCCTCGCCGGCGGCACGTCGAGTCGATCGCGGATCTGCTGCGCGAGGTCAATCATCAGAACGGCGTCACCGGCGCGTACAAAGCGTTTGACAACCGGCTGGCAAGGCCCGGCTTCGCAACGTTCATGCACCAGATGTTTGGCCGGCTCATCGAACGTCTGTGCATCCAGACGCTCGCGCCCGAGGGGCGCACGGCCGTCTCGCGATTCAAGGACATCGTGATCCAGAGCGGCTCGTCGTTCGCGCTCAAGAAGAAGCTGCGTGATGGATTCCCCGCGCGGCTCAAGGCGATCGAACCTGCGGCGGTCGAGATCCAAGCTACGTACCGCGGATTCTCCAACGAGGTTCGTTGCGTCGAGATCGCTCCCGACAAGGAGGCCGAGCGACAGTTCCTACCGACTGCATCAACCTTGAAGGATCGGTTACCTCTCGCCGACCGTGGATACCCGGCTGTGGACTACTTCGAGGCGGTCGACGACGAAGGCGGATCGTTCATCGTGCGTCCCTCGCGCTCGAACGATCCGTGGGTTTCAACGAATGGAAGTCGTACGCGAACCTCCACAAGTTCGACACCGCCAACGAGCACATTGCTGCCGGGCTCATCTGGGCGAGCCTCTGCGCGGCAGTTCTCAACTGCGTTTCCTGGCCCACGCCGCTCAGCTTGTCGGTGGCAAGCCGATGTCCCCCCGTCGCGTGGCCATGTGCTCGAGCCACATCATCGACGAGAGCACGGCGGCCCTGAGCGCTTGCGTCAGCATCGCCGCCGCATTTCGCGACGGCATTGCGCTCCTGCTTGCGAACGCCCGCCGTGCCAACCCGAAGCGCGACCGTAAAACCGGCCGGCTCCGCGCCGCCCTGCGCGTCGTCGGAGTGCGCCGTTACGTGGTCACCTATGAGACGCCGCTACATTTGTTCGAGCACGGCGAGCAGCTTCTTATCGGCGGCGGCCTTCGCTTTCGCGTGCTCCCAGCCGACGTACGTTGCCTTCGCGAAGGCCGTATAGATGATCTGTCGCTTGCTCGCCGCGCGAGCGAGCTCGAGCACATCGCGATCGACGCCGCCGGTGATCTTCAGCTGGCCAAGCGCCGCAGCGATCAGGGCCTGGTCGATCTCGATCATCTGGGTCTCGAGGCCGTCCTCGGTGAGCCAGCGCTTGACCGTCGCTTCGCGGGTCTCCCCGAGGCTCGGGATCGTGAATCCCCATTCCTGGAGCTGTTCCTTGATGAACGCCATGACCTTGCGTGGCCTGGGTGCCCGATACCACTCCTCGAGCGACGCCAGCGTGTCGGCGCCGCTGTCGTTACCAAACGGTCCCCACTCGTCGGTGCAGTCGTAGAACAATTCACCCCGGCACCGCTTCACGAAGTTGGGATGACTCGTCTTCTTGGCGGGACCGGTGTCCGGATCATCGAAGTAGAGGTGGAGCTTCACGTGGTCTTCACTCCGCGGAGATCGGCCAGGTCTTCCACGCCACGCCGCCGAGCTCGTCGCGGACGACGACGCCGAGCGTTCCGCTCTGATCGTCCTCGGTCTCGACGCGCAGGTAGGACCGCGCGAGATCGAAGTCGTGCATCGTGCCGCACGACGTCAGCCAGTTGACGACGTAGGTCTCGTCGAACTCGACCTCCATGGGGACGTCGGTCAACGGCGCCACGGTCAGCATCGTCGCAGCGGTCTGATCGATGCCGTTCACGAACACCGGGCCGAGCGCCGGATTCTCTGCATGCTCGCCGAGCCAGATGATCTTGAGGCCGGTCTTCGTGATGTTGTTCGCGTACGGAAACGTCATCCGGATGCGC
>JANOPP010000508.1:0-11419 GCA_031421915.1 Myxococcales bacterium
CTCCGACCGCGGGCAGCGCAGCTCCGACCGCGGGCAGCGCAGCTCCGACCGCGGGCAGCGCGGCTCCGACCGCGGGCAGCGCGGCTCCGACCGCGGGCAGCGCGGCTCCGGCCGCGGGCAGCGCGGCCGGCAGCGGCAGTAACTCCGTCGCGACGCCTTCGACCACCGCTCCGGCGGAGGCACCGGCTCCCGATCTGACGCCGTCCAAGGACATCCTCCCCGCGTTCGCCGAGATGGCGAAGGCCAAGGTCGTCAGCCAGGGCCCGAGCCCGCGCCAAAAGCAGCTCCCCGTGATCGGCGCGTCGAAGGAGGCGATCACCGCCCTGTTCGACGAGCTCTCCGAGGGAATGATCGCCAAGCAGATCTATCAGCTCGAGAACGGTGGCTATGTTCTGCTCCAGCTGACCGCGAAGCAGGCACCCAAGGTCGAGGAGTTCGACAAGGTTGCCGACCAGGAGCTCAAGAGCATGCGCGACCTCCGCGCGATGATCACGCTCGAGCAGTGGCTCAAGGATCGCTGCGAGGCACTCGCCAAGGACGGCAAGATCAAGCCGCTGACCGAGCTGATCTCGGAGACCGACGACAAGGGCGCCCCGCTGCCCGTCGTCTACAAGCCGTGCATGAGCTTCCGCTGAGCTGAGACATCGGGGAGATTTCTCTGGCCCGCCCCCCCGAAGGGGACAAGGGCCTCGGATCTGGAGTATTTTCGGGGGCGTGCACGAGGGGGACCCTGTCGGCCCACGGCGCCTGCCCTTTCGCTTCGAAGCGCTCGGCGGCGTAGGCCGACTCGCGCTCGAGAGCATGCCGGTCGGGCCGCTGATCGTCGATCGGCTCGAGCTCGAGGTCACGGATCTTGGCACCGATCCAGGTGCCGCCGTGGCCGAGCGCTATCAACGCCGCCGCACCCGCCTGCGCTCGATCGCGATGCGGATCACGGCGAGCCGGCTCGACGAGCGGCTCGAGCAGATCCGCCGCCACCTCGCCGGCCTCGGCGTCACGCAGATCACGGCCCGTCTCAACGACGGGTTCATCTCGCTGCGAGCGCGCGCCGCCGACGGCCTCGCCGCCGCGGACCTCTCGTTTCGCATCTACTTCGTCAGTGCGGGCACGCACCTCCGCGCGCTCGCCAGCACGGTGCGCGTGCATGGCCACCTGCCCTCGCCCGGCCCGCTGATCGCGGATCGCATTCTCGTCGCGCTGTTCGGTGCGACCGATGCGCCGAACGTCGTGGAACGACCGCACGCACGCGGGCTGTGCGACGTGGAGATCGATCTCGTCGGCGCACTGCTCTGGCACATGATGCCACCGAGCGGCTGGCGGCTCCCGGCTGTCGGCGATGTCGAGCTCGTCAGCATTCGCATCGGGCGCAGCTCACTCGACGTCGGGTACGGTCCCGCGGGTACGCGCAGTGGCGAGCTCGGCGTGCGGCCGCAGACGCACCAGCTCGCGGCGGCGCACGACCTGATGCACACGGCGGATCAGGAGCTTCGCGAGGGACACTTCGAGGAGGCGATGCGCGGATATCGCGCGCTCCTGGCCGCCGGCGGTCCCGAGCAGCCCTTGTTGCTCGAGCGGATCCTCGCGCTCGCGGCGGCGCGACCTGCGTGGTTCTTCGACGGTCTCGAGCTTTCGCGGCAGGCCCTCGGTCGATGGCCGCACTTCCCCGCGGCGCACGCAGCGCTCGCGTCGATCATGCTCGCACAGGGGGACGCCCGCGAAGCCGCCGGTCACCTGACGCAGCTCGCGCAGCTCGCGAGCGGCGAAGGCGATGACGATCAGGCGGCGCTCGCCGCGCTCGCCGGTGCGCGCCTGCTCCGCGTCCTCGAACCGAAGGCCGCGACGCAGCTCTACGAGCTCGCACTCGAGCACGATCCGAGCTCGCTCGAGGCGGCCGATTCGCTCGTCGATCGTCTCGCCGACGAGCAGCGCTGGCCCGAGCTCGTGCGGCTCGTCCGCGCGCGCGCCGTGATCACGTCGGAGCTTGCGCGCGCCGTGCAGCTCCGGCTCCGGCTCGCCGACGTGTTCATCCACCAGCTCGGCGATCCGGCCAGCGCGCAGCAGGAGCTCGCGGTCGCGCGACACCTCGCACCCGATGATCCGTCCGTCCACGAGATGGCCGCGACGGTGCTCGCGACGATCGATCCCGTCGCTGCGATCGATGCGTGGCGCGAGGTCGCGCGACTCGCCGAGGCGCGCGGTGATCACCGCACGTGCTCGCGCGCGTGGGCCATCGTCGGCGACATGCTCACGGGCCGCGATGCCGAGGATGCGTGGGCGCGCGCCCTCGCACTCGACCCGCTGCAGTCCGATGCGCTCGCGGGCCTCGCCACCGCCGCCGCAGCGCGCGGTGATCACGCGGGTGCCGCTGATCTGTACGAGCGCCTGCGCGGCCTCGGCCTTCCGCAGCACTCGGCTGCCCGCTACGAGCTCGAGCTCGCACGCTCGCTGGTCGCGATCGGCCGCGTCGACGAGGCGCGCGCGAGCCTGCGCCGCGCGACCCTCGCCGGAGGCGAGACCGCGGCCGAAGCGCACGCCGTGCTCGCCGAGGTCGCGGAAGCCACGAGCGATCGCGATCACGCCGCGGCCGAGCTCGACACGGCGATCGCATCGCTGGTTGGCCTCGCGACCGACGAGCTCGGTCCCGGCGATCGGCTGTACACGCGCGCCGCCGAGCTCGCCGTCGCACGCGCAAACCTGTTCGATCGCGGGGGTCAGTCTGCCGCTGCGAGCGCGGACTGGATGCGCGCACACGACCTCGCGCAGGAGCACGCCCCGGGGATTGCACGTGATGCTGCCCGCACACTCCTCGCGCGCTCCGGCGACGACGCCGTGACCGAGCGGCGCTGGATCGACGCGGTGCTCGCCACGCGTCCCCCACAGCTCGAGCGCGCTGGCCTCCTCGTGCGACGCGCCGAGGTTCGCCGCCGCGAGAGCGTTCCTGACATCGCCGCCGCGATCGCGGATCTCCACGAAGCGCTGACGCTGTCGCACGAGGACGCCGGCGACAACGAAGAAGCGAACGAGCTGCGCCGCCGCGCCTATCACCTCGAGGCCGAGCTGCTGTCGCAGAGCGGCGATCGCCGTGCGCGTGCGCAGGCGCTGTCAGCGCTCGCGAGGATGGCGGAGCGCAATACGGATCGCGTCGCGGTCGAGACCACGGCCGCGGCCGCGTGGCTCGCCGCCGACGAGCCGGCGACCGCCCTGCCCCACAGCGCGCGCGCGCACGCCGAGCTACGAGCCGATGTGCCGCCCGTCCTGCGCCGCGAGGTGCTCGGCACGCTCGGCGAGGCTGCGTGGCGCCAGCGCGCCTGGCCCGACGTGATCCGCGCGTACACCGGGCTGATCGAAGACCCCGGTGCCGAGACACCGCGGATCCCGACCTTCCGCTATCGGCTCGCGGTCGCCGCCGATCGCTCGGGCGACCCGGCTCTCGCGGTCGCGTCGCTGCGCCCGCTCGTCGAGGATCCGGAGGCAGCGCGCGGGTCGACGCCCGAGCTGCGGGCACAGGCCCTGCGGTTGTTCGCGGATCTCGCGGAGCGCTCGGGGGACCTCGCAGGTGCCGCGATCGCGCTCGAGGGGTTCGCGTCGCTCGCCGACGACAGCTCACCGACCGCGCGCGCGGACGCGATGTACCGCGCGGGCGAGCTGTTCCGCCGCGCCGATCGCGGAGAGGACGCGATCCGCTGCCTCGAAGCGGCGCTGCGGATCTCTGACACGCACATGCCCGCGCTCGACGCACTCGAGACCGAGTGGCGTGCGCGGGGCGACATCGAGCGAGTCTCGGTGATCCTCGGCCGCAAGGTCGCAGCGACCCACCGTCAGCCCGCACGGCAGAAGCCGCTCCTGTCGCGCCTCGGCGACCTGCAGGATCAGCTCGGGCGCCCGGAGGTCGCGCTGGCCGCTCACCAGCGCGCGCTCGAGATCGATCCGACGTGGCGACCGTCGCTGCGCTACGTGACCATCCAGCTGCAGACCGCCGGGCAGCTCGTGGCCGCCGCAGGGGGGCTCGCGCAGCTCTCCGCCGAGCTCCCCGGAGACACCGGGGTCGATCTCGCGATCGTCGCCCGCGAGCGGCACCTCGCCGCGGCCGCGCTCTCCGAGCTGGTCATCTCGCTCGAACCGTCCCAGCTCGACGCGATTCGCGATCTCGCACGCCCTGCACTCGAGCGTGCGAGCGTCGACGGTGCGGACGTCGCGGGGGGCCTCGCGAAGCTGCGCGGCGAGACGGTGCGTGTCCCGCCGAGCGACAGCGCGATTGCGGAGTCGCGCGAGGAGAACACCGCCAGTGGTCGAGCGACCGCCGCGAACGGCACCGCCCTGTCGCTGCGCGACGCCGCGACGCGCGCCCGCCTCGCCGGCAAGCTCGACGACGCGCTCGCGACGCTCGAGACTGCGAATCACGTCAACCCTGGCGACGTCGGCGTGCTGCAGGAGCTCGTCGAGCTCGCGACCGAGACCGGCGATCACGAGGCCGCGGCACGCCACATGGCTGCGCTCGTCGATCTCACGACGGGCTCGCGCAAGGGCAACGCGCTCCTCGAGCTCGCGGAGATCTACTACGACCGGATCGAGGACGCCGAACGTGGACGCGCCGCGATGCGCGCCGCCGCCGACGCGTTCGGATCCGGGTCGCGTCGCGATGCGACGCTGCGGATGCTCGCCAGCGAGGCGCGCGGCAACCTCGCATGGAATGTTGCCGTCGAGGCGCTGTCCGCGGTGGCCGCGGAGCGCCGGACCGCCGCCGACGTCACCGATCTCACGACGGCGCTGCTCCGTGCCGGCCGCGATGGCGAAGCACTCGTCGTTGTCGAGCAAGCGTCGGCGTTCCACCGCTTCGACGATGGCGGCGTGCTGCTCACCGCCGTCCGTGCCGAGCTCGAGCGCAAGGCACACCTCGCGCAGGCCCTCGAGGATCGCGCCTCGATGGCCGTGCGCGCCGAGGACGCGACCGCGATGCGCCAGGAGGCGGCGTGGATCCGAAACTCCATGGCCGAGTCGCGCGTCAAGACGCTCCCCGGGACCGGCACGGTCACGCCCGTCGAGCCTGCGCACCCCGACACCACGCCGACCGCACCGATCGAGCAGCCCGAGGGCGGCCGTGCCCTCGGCCGCATCAAGCTCGTCTCCGTCCCCGCGTCGGCGCCCAATGCTGCCCCCGTCGACGACGAGCCCGCTGAGGATGCGGGATGGCGCTCGGTCTCCGATCCCCGGATCAAGTCCGGACCGATCATGGTGCAGCACGAGATCGTCACCGACCTTCCGCTCGTGACTTCGACGGAGGCAGTCGCGGCGGTGGCCGAGGGCTCGGATCGAGAGCGCCTGCTCGCGGCGCATCGCGCGGATCCCGACGATGCCGCGATCCTGTCCGCGCTCCTGGCACACCTCGCAAAGGAACCCGGCCTGCGCCGCGAGGTCCTCGATCAGGCAGCGAAGACCGGCCACGGCACCGCGCTCGCGATCGCGCTGCACGAGCTCGCGCTACTCGCGCGTGGGGACAAGAACCTCGTCGCGGCCGCGGCGATCTGGACGCGCGCGTTCGAGGTCGATCCGTCGTACGCGCCGGTGTGGATGCCTCTCGCGGATGCGCTCGCCGCGTCCGACGAGGTCACCGCGGCGCGCGACCTCTACGAGCGCGTCGCGCAGTCCGAGGCATACGATGCAGCGCGCCGGACGTTCGCCGCCGATCAGGCGGCCGCGCTCGACCGCGACGACTCGATCGTCTCGGGCGAGATCGTTCGCGGAACCGGGCCGCACCTGCCGAAGCCGCGCCCCGAGCTGACCGAGGCCAAGAACCTCGCCGACTCCGGCGACATCCGCGGTGCGATCGTGCTCGCGGAACAGGTCGCCGAGTCGGTGCCGAGCGATCCGCGCGCGCTCGAGCTGCTCGAGTCGCTGTACTTCAAGGTCGGCGACATCACCGCGGCATCCGAGGCGATCGGCCGCCAGCTCGTGATGACCGACGACGAGCTCACGAAGGGCGCGCTGTGGCGCCGACGCGCAAAGATGTATCGCGACTCGCTGAACCGCGACGCCGAGGCGTATCGCTGCCTCAAGGAAGCGCACGCATGTGCGCCGGCCGATCCGGAGATCGCGTACCAGCTCCGCACCGCGGCGATGGTTCGCGGCGAGTGGGCCCTCGCCGCGTCGCTCCTCTATCGCGAGATCGCCTCGGCCTCCAATCCGCGCGATCGCGGGGCGCTCCATCTCGAGCTCGCGCTGATCTTCGACGAGCGGCTCGACGACGACGCTCAGGCGCAGGTGAACTTCGAGCAGGCCCTCGCGTTCGACCCCACGATCCCCGCGGCGAAGCTGCCACTCGCACGCCGCTACGAGACGATCGGTCGGTTCGTGGACGCCGCGAAGCTCTACGACGAGGCCGCGGCCACGGCGCGCGCCGCCGAGCGTGGCGCACTGCTCGAGGCCGCGAACCGTTGTCGCAGCACGGCCTCCGCCGAGGACGGCCCCGATACGCTGCGCGAGGGCCCCGGTGCGGGGCTGCGCCCAAACTTCGAGGGGCAGCTCGTGCGCGCCGAGCAGAGCGGCGACGTCGATGCACAGCTCGACATCGCGACACGACTGTGGCGCACCGATCCTGGCAACCCGTTTGCGTTCCGCATCCTCGCGAACCATCACCGGCTGTCCGGCGATCTCCCGGCGCTGAGCGACCTGACCTCCGTGCGCGCGACGCGTGCGGAAGGCAACGACGAGCGCGCCGGTGCCTGGCTCGAGGTCGCACGGCTCGCCGAGGATCTGGGTGCACTCGACCAGGCGGCGCGTGCCTATGACCTCGCGCTCGCCGAAGATCCATCGCACATCGGCGCGCTCGATGCGCGCGGGTCTCTCGCGTTCTCGCTCGGTGACTACGCGACTGCCGACACGATCTATCACGACCTCGCGCTCGGCGACTCGGTGCTCGGAGCCGACGAGCTCGCCCTCCGCCGATCGATCATCTCCGAGAAGCTTGGCCGCGACACCGACGCCCTGACGCAGGCGCAGCAGGCAGCCGAGGCCGCACCGAATCGCCGCGACGTGATGATGCGCGTGCAGGAGCTCGCGACCCGGATCGGCGATCTCGACACTGCGCTCGACGCGGCGCGTGCGGTGCTCGATCTCGTGCCGATCGACGACGAAGAGGCGAAGATCGCGGCGCAGTTCGCTCTCGTCGATCTGCTCCGCCAGGCCGGCAACCTCGACGGTGCGATCGCTCAGCTCATGCGCGTCCTGCGCGAGCATCCGCAGCACGCGCGCTCGCTCGAGGCGCTCGCCGAGATCCACTCCGCGCGCGGCGACTGGCCGACCGCGACCCGCTATCTCTATCAGCTTGTTCCGCTGGCGCCGAGCGTGCAGCAGCGTGCGGAGCGCCTCTATCGCCTCGGCGAAGCCGTCCTCCTCCACCTCGGCGACATCGACCGCGCCGATGACGTGTTCCTCCGCGCCTCCGATCTCGATCCGACGCACGTCCCGACGCTGCGCCGGTTGATCGACGTCTACTGGCGCGCGGACGATCCGGGCGCGCTCGTCGAGGTGGCGTCCGAGCTCGCCGCCAAGGGCGCACTCACCACCGGCCTCACGACCGAGAGCACGCTCGCCCATGCGATGGTCGCGGCCGCGCTGCTCGGCGACACCCAGCTCGCGTCGACGCTCGGTGGTGCACTCGGCGAAGACGCTCCGCGGCGCGTCGCTGCTGCGCTCTCGGAGCTGTCCGGACGCGAGGGGCGCCTCCAGCTCTCGACCGCGGCGACGGCGATCGCGGAGCTCGCGCGTCGCGGCCTCCTCGACATCACGAAGATCCGCGCCGCCGCCGCGGGCACGCCTGTCGCGAACCTCCTCACGTCGTCGTGAACCGGTAAGGGGCCCCTTTGGGGCATTTCGCCCCTGCGGTTCGCTTGACCTGATCTCCGGGCCCGCGAAACAGTCCGCGGCGGAGGACTACGAACAACATGAAGACCCTGACGAACGTTTCGATCACGATGGCGGTGGCGCTTGGAATGACGGGCGGCGTGCTCGCCGACGCTCACAAGGAGAAGATGGCCCCCGACATGAAGAAGGCGCCCGCCGGCGCTGGCTCCGGTTCGGCTGCTGCGGCCAAGGCGCCCGAGGCGCCGAAGAAGATGGAGATGCCGAAGCCGCCCGCCGAGGTGGAGGCGCTCGCGAAGCAGCTCGCCGGCAACTGGAAGTGCACCGGCAAGGCCGCCGACATGGCCGACATGAAGACCATGGTCGACCTGAAGATGACCATGGCGATGAAGCTCGAGATGAACAAGTGGTGGATCTCCGGGGCGCTGAAGGCGACCGGCAAGATGCCGTTCAACGCGAGCATGTTCACGACCTACGACGGCCCGTCGAAGAAGTGGTACCGCGTGATGGTCGACAACTGGGGCGGCAGCGAGACCACGTGGTCGACCGGCGCCAAGGACGGCAAGACCGTTTGGGATGGCGATGCCCGCAGCGCGATGGGCACGATGAAGGTGCGCAACACCGAGGAGATGAAGGGTCCCAAGGAGATCAACTTGAAGGGCGAAGGCTCCATGGACAACGGCAAGTCCTGGATGACGATGTGGGAAGCCGCCTGTAAGAAGTAGTTTCGCCGCGCATTCGCGCGAGCTGTCAACTGGCCGGATTAGCTCGGGGCCATTGACGCAGATGTAAGGGTGGTTACGGTGGGTCTGCCATGAAGATGGACAAACTCACCGTCAAAGCCCAGGAAGCAATCTCGGCGTCTCGCGACGTTGCGATGGCTCGGCACCACGCCGAGGTCAGCACGGAGCATCTCTTGCTCGCACTGCTCGACCAGGATGGTGGGGTCGTGCCGCGCATCCTCGCGAAGCTCGGCGCGGATCCGCAGATCGTTCGTGCGGATCTGGAGACCGTCCTGACGAAGGTGCCGCGCGCTCATGGCGCGGCGCTCGACGTCGACGCCGGCCGCGTGTTCAAGGACACGTGGGCCGAGGCCGTGCGCGAGGCGCATGGGATGAAGGACGAGTACACGTCGACCGAGCACTTCCTGCTCGCGCTCGCGGCGAGCAAGACGCCTGCGGGCGAAGCGCTCCGCAATGCCGGCGCGACCAAGGCCACGATCCTCGAGGCGCTCGTCACGGTCCGTGGCAACCAGCGCGTCACCGATCAGGATCCCGAGGCGAAGTACGAGGCCCTCGAGCGCTACACGCGCGACCTCACGCTCCTCGCTCAGCAGGACAAGCTCGATCCAGTGATCGGCCGCGACGAGGAGATCCGCCGCACGATCCAGATCCTGTCGCGGCGCTCCAAGAACAACCCCGTCCTCGTCGGTGAGGCCGGCGTCGGCAAGACCGCTGTCGTCGAGGGAATCGCGCAGCGCATCGCGAAGGGCGACGTGCCCGAGTCCTTGCGCAACAAGCGGATCTGCTCGCTCGATCTCGGCGCTCTGATCGCGGGCGCGAAGTATCGTGGTGAGTTCGAGGAGCGGCTCAAGGCGGTCCTCAAGGAGGTCGCCGCGGCCGAGGGCGCCGTGATCATGTTCATCGACGAGCTGCACACGCTCGTCGGCGCGGGTGCGGCCGAGGGCGCCGCGGACGCCGCGAATCTGTTGAAGCCAGCACTCTCGCGTGGCGAGCTGCGCTGCATCGGCGCGACGACGCTCGACGAGTATCGCAAGCACATCGAGAAGGACAAGGCGCTGGAGCGCCGGTTCCAGCCCGTGATGATCGAGGAGCCGTCGGTCGACGACACGATCGCGATCCTCCGCGGCCTCAAGGAGAAGTACGAGGTCCACCACGGCATCCGGATCCGTGACGCGGCATTGGTCGCGGCGGCGAAGCTCTCGCACCGTTACATTCCGTCGCGCCAGCTCCCCGACAAGGCGATCGATCTCATCGACGAGGCCGCGTCGCGACTGAAGATGGAGATCGAGAGCACCCCCACGCCGATCGACAACCTGGAGCGTCGCGTGATGACGCTCGAGGTCGAGCGCTCCGCGATGGAGCGCGAGGGCGACAAGCGTTCGAAGCAGCGCCTCAAGGAGATCGATCGCGAGATCGCCGAGCTCAAAGAGCAGTCGTCCGGCATGAAGGCGCGCTGGCAGCACGAGCGTGACGTGATCAAGAGCCTCGGCACCAAGAAGGAGAAGCTCGAGCAGCTCAAGGGCGAGGCGGACCGCCTCCAGCGCACCGGCGACTACGCCCGGGCGTCGGAGCTGCGCTTCGGCTCGATCCCGCAGCTCGAGCGCGAGCTCGCAGAGGAGACCACGAAGGTCGACGACCTCCGCGCTGCGGGCAGCTTCCTCCGCGAGGAGGTCACCGAGGACGACATCGCTGCGGTGGTCGCCAAGTGGACCGGCATTCCCGTCGAGAAGATGCTCGAGGGAGAGTCGCAGAAGCTCACGAAGATGGAGGACCGCCTGCGCGAGCGCGTGGTCGGTCAGGACACCGCGATCACCGCGGTCGCGGCCGCCGTCCGTCGCGCGCGCGCCGGCCTCAAGGATCCAAATCGTCCGATCGGCAGCTTCCTGTTCCTCGGTCCGACGGGTGTTGGCAAGACCGAGCTCGCGCGCGCCCTGGCCGAGTTCCTGTTCGACGACGACTCCGCGATGATCCGGATCGACATGTCCGAGTACCAGGAGAAGCACACGGTCTCACGGCTCGTCGGCGCACCTCCGGGCTATGTCGGCTACGACCAGGGCGGCCAGCTCACGGAGGCGGTCCGCCGCCACCCGTACTCGGTGGTCCTCCTGGACGAGATGGAGAAGGCGCATGCCGACGTGTGGAGTGTCCTCTTGCAGGTGCTCGATGACGGCCGCCTGACCGATGGTCAGGGCCGCACGATCGACTTCAAGAACACGGTGGTGATCATGACGACCAACGTCGGCAGCCAGCACCTCCTCAAGCTGTCGAAGGACAACCGCGAGCAGATCGAGCAAGCGACGATGCGCGAGCTCCAGGGAACGTTCCGCCCCGAGTTCCTGAACCGGATCGACGAGACCATCTTCTTCGAGCCCCTGTCGGAGAAGGACCTCGGCACGATCGTCCGGATCCAGCTCCGCCGGTTCGAGAAGCTCCTGGCCGAACGGCAGATCTCGATCGACCTGTCCGACAAGGCAGTCGCCCGCATCGCGGAAGCTGGTTACGATCCGATCTACGGTGCTCGTCCTTTGAAGCGTGCCCTTCAGAAGCTCGTGATCGACCCCCTCGCAACCAAGCTCTTGGCCGGTGAGCTCGGCAACGGCGATCACCTCGTCGTCGACGATCTCGGCGCCGAGCTGGTGTTCCGCAAGTCTCCCAAGGGAGCCGCTGCCTAGCCATGCCGTCCCAGATCGACTTCGATCCAAGCGCCGACTACTACAAAACGCTCGGCGTCTCCGAGAAAGCGTCCGCCGACGAGTTCAAGCGGGCGTATCGAAAGCTCGCGAAGGCGAATCATCCGGTTTCGACGGGCGGCGACTAGA
>JANOPP010000509.1:0-5944 GCA_031421915.1 Myxococcales bacterium
CGCAGCTCTGCGAGCCGCCGGCGGCGATCGCGATCACGTCGTCAAAGCTCTTCACCGGGAGGCGGCCCTCCATCGGACCCGGGACTCCCAGGCGACCGTCGATGTTCTTGCCCCAGCACCAGCCCGAGCGATCCGAGAGCAGGGCGCAGCTATGGTAGTAGCCCGTCGAGATCGCGATCGCGGCGCCAGGGAGGGGCACGAGCACTGGCGCGAGAATCCCCGGGGACGAGATGCCGAGCCGGTTGTACGTGTTGTCGCCCCAGCACCAGACGGCGCCGGTACTCGTCAGCGCGCACGCATGAACCCCGCCCGCGTCGACGGCCACCACGTCAGTCACGCCGAGCACCTGCTGTGGTGTCGCGACGCTGTTCCGCATCGCGTCGCCGAGCTGCCCTCCCCGACCATTGCCCCAGCACCACACGAGTCCGTCGGCGCGGAACGCGCACGAGAACGTCTCACCTGCCGCGATCCCAGCTTGCGGGCGCGGCAACGCCACATCGGGGCCGATGAACCCCGCGTCGCGCTCGTCAAAGCCGATCCGGCCGCAGCTCGCGAGGGCGCACAGCAAGAGCAACCACCTCGCCATCTCCCAATCGTACTCCTACGCGTAGGCAGCGCGGCAACTTGCGAGCGCACTCTGGAGGTCGTCTGCAAGCCCACATTCGACGACGAGGAGCCCACCATCGGGGTGCGGCACGGTGAGCTTGATCGCGTGGAGCGCGAGCCGGTGCAGGCCGTGCTCGGTGCGGAAGATCCGGTTGTGCTCGCCCTTGCCGTAGCGAACGTCGCCGATCAGCGGACATGCGATGTGCTTGAGGTGACGGCGGATCTGATGGAGGCGCCCCGTGTGGGGTCGCGCCTCGACGAGTGCGTAGCGACCGAACGTTTCCTTGCGCCAGATTTCGGTCACCGCCGGGACGCGCTCCTCGTTCGGTGCGCGTGGGACCGGGTTGTCGATCACCAGGTGCTCCGGTGGATGCCCGCGCGTGATCGCCAGGTACCGCTTGTCGGCCTCGCCGCCCATCCACGCATCCGTGAACGCGCGTGCGGCCTCTTTGTCGAGCGCGAACAGCACGATGCCCGACGCGCCACGATCGAGGCGATGGATCGGATAGACGTACTGGTCGACCTCGTCGCGGACGCGCTGGAGCAGCGCATCGTCGCTGTCATCCCAGCCGCGATGCGTCGACAGCCCGCTCGGCTTGTGGACGGCGACACAGCGAGCGTCCTTGTGGAGGATCACGGGGTGGAGCGCGATAGATGTTCGCGGAAGAAGTCGATCTGCACTTGCTCGCGCGCGAGCATCAGCTTCGGATCCGGCACCATGTGCGTCGCCGACAGCATGATCACCTCGGCGCGCTTCGCGGCGAGGTAGAGGTGCTCGACCAGTGCGAGCGTGTGCGCGAAGTGCACGTTGTCGTCGGTGATGCCGTGCACGACGAGCAGCGGTCGGGTCAGCTTCGCGGCGTGCGTGAGCGCGCTCGTTGCCTTGTAGCCGTCCGGGTTCTGCTGCGGCGTCTTCATGTAGCGCTCGGTGTACGCCGTGTCGTAGAGCGCCCAGTCGGTCACGGGTGCACCGGCGACGGCGGCCTTGAACACGTCGGGGCGGAGCAGCACCGCCATCGCGGCGAAGTACCCGCCGAACGACCAACCGAAGACGCCGACGCGCGCGAGGTCGAGCTCCTTGTGCCGCGCGCCCACGGCCTGCAGCGCACCGACCTGATCGTCGAGCGGCACGGTGATCAGATCCTTGAGGATCGCGCGCTCCCACGCGCGACCGCGGTTCGGCGTGCCGCGATTGTCGCTACGGACGACGATGAAGCCAGCGTCCGCGTACCACTGATCCATCACGTAGCTATCTGCCGCCGCCTCGACCATCACCGCGTGCGGACCGGCGTAGACCTTGAGCAGCACCGGATACTTTCGGTTCGGATCGAACGCGCGCGGTCGCGTGATCGAGACGTGGTGAGTGCGCCCCGCGAGCTCGATCGTCTCGAGCTTCGTCGTCGGGACCAGGCTCGGACTCTCGGCGACGCTCGGCAGCTCGTGTGTGCCCGTCGACCCGATGGCGAGTGTCTTGCGACCGCCCTTCGCGAGCGCGATGTCGACCGCGACCACGCCGTGGTTCGCGAGCGCGCGGCCGCGCATCTGGCCGGCGACGCCATCGCTCGCGGTCAGCCGCACCGGCGCACCGCCGTCGAGCGGCACCCGGAAGACATCCGCATACGTCGGATCCGTGGATGCGAGAACGACCGCTCCCGTTTCGTCGACACCGATGAGCTGGCGCAAGCCAAACCCCGCGTTCGTCAGCGCGCGGACGTGCTTGCCGTCGCGACCGTGCAGCTCGAGCGTCCACGTGCCGCTCGCCTCGGTCATCCACAAGAAACCAGAACCGTCGGGCAGCCACTTCGGTGCACCGACGTCGACGTTGAGCCACGCGTCGTCGCTCTCCGTGAGGAGGCTCGAGAACTTCCTCGTGGCGGCGTCAAACCCGAACACCATCAGCTTCTGCTGATCGCGATCGAGGACGAGACCGGTGAGGGGGGCCCCCTTGGGCCACTGCACGCTCGCGAGGTACTCGTAGTCGGCGGACCAATCGACCCACTGGATCCGATCCTCGGCGCGCTGCTCCGCGAGGCCGATCACGCCGAGCCGGATCTTTGCGTTTGGTCGCCCTGCGCGCGGGTACTTGAACGGGACGGGCGCGCGCTCCGGGTTGCGCGCGTCACTGACGTAGATCGTGTCCATCCCGCGCGTGTCCGTGCGCTGGAATGCGATCGATTCGCCATCGGGGCTCCACCAGTAGCCGCGCGTGCGGCCGAGCTCCTCCTGCGCTGCGAAGTCGGCCATGCCGTCCTCGTGACCCTCGGGCGGGATGGTCAGCGGCTTCGGCACGAGACCGCTCGCCGGCACCAGCCAGATCGCGCGATCGCGGATGAACGCGACCATCCGCCCGTCGGGCGACAGGCGCGGATCGTAGGCCGGGCCACCCGGATCGACGGTCGTGCGCTTTCCGCTCGCGCGGTCGATCAGGAAGAACTTGCCGCCGAGTGGGACCATGACGATCGAGCCGTCCTCGGAGACGTCGATGTCGACGACGCCCTTGGTCGCCGTGCGCGTGCGCTCGCGCTTTGCCTTCTCCTCGTTCGATAAGTGCTCCTCGCCAGCTCCGAGCAGCTCTGCCGCGGTGACGAGGGTGCGGACCTTGCCGGTGGGCGATAGCTCGAACAGATCGGCGGCGAACTCACGTGGTTGCGTCCGTCGGAACAGCACAGCGCCATCGGGCGTGACCGCGAGCGGGATCGGGATCCCGAGGCGGAAGTTGTAGGTCGCCGCGGCGTCCGCGAGCAGCTTGTCGTCAAGAGCGGGCCAGGTCGCTGTCGTCGTCATGGGAGCCTTCGGGGTGTGACAGGCCGTCGCAAGAGTCATTGCGACGGTGATTGCAGCGCGCACGCCGAGCAGCTTATGCCGGTTTCTTGCGATCACCGTCGGGGGTTGGGACGATTCATTATGCGCACCCAAGAACGCCGCCGCCGTCGCGCCAATACGGTGACCCAAGCTCTCAGGTACCAGCTCGCATCGTGTTGCGAGGATGGACGGATCGAAGCCATGGTGGTCGCGGATGGGGATGGCCTGCCGCTCGCCTCGTCGGGGGACACGTACGCGTGTGACGAGGTGGCGGCCAGGATGGTGCTGGTCGGCCCCCGCATCAAGGAGTTCAGCGGAACGCTCCTCGGCGCGGGGAGCGCGTGGCAGGTCCAGATGATGAAGGTCGACTTCGAGGGCTCCGAGCTTCTCGTGTGTGCGGTCGGTGGCACGGCCGAGGCGCGCAAGCGCCAGATCACCCGCGGCGCCTCTGGCGCGCTGCGGATCCTCGGCGCGTGATCTGCGCTAGCCTTCGGGCATGCGCAGCATGTCCCTCGCTCTGATCGCCGCCCTCTCTGTCACGGCGGCGTGCTCCTCGTCGAAGCCGTCCACGCACGTCTCCTCCGAAGAGGCTCGCGGGCTCCTGATCGACCGTAACTGGCTCGATCGGATGCCGGAGACGGATCGCGATCACCTGTTCGTCTATCGCTTCGTCCCGAACATGGGCGGCGGCGTGTTCCAGGACCGCACGCTCTACAAGGGCACGTTCGAGCTGTTCTCGTTCTCCGTGAAGGACAGCGCGATCACGTTCAAGCTCCACGAGACCAAGACCGAGGTCACGAGCCCGTACACGATCGAGAAGGTCGATGGTCCCGAGCCGTTCGATCTCAAGCTGACGATCAACGACGATCCGCGCGGCCCCAAGGTCTACTTCGGCATGAAGTCCGAGACCGATCGCGACGGCACCGGCCTCGATCGCCTGCTCACTACGAAGCGCTGATCACTCGCAGTACTTGGTGGCGAGGCAATCTCCGAGTGCCTTGAAGACCATGCGCGGTGCGAACACCAGCGTGACCTTCCCGGCGAGGAGCACGCTCGCGCGATCGGAGCTTCGCGAGTCGGTGTGCGCGAAGACCTCGGGTCCGACCGAGTAGGCCACCATCGATCCGACAGTCTCGTTCTTGCCGTGCCACTGCTGCCCGACCCCGAGGTAGTAGCGCCCGACGGAGGTCTCGAAGCTCGTGCTCTCGCCGAACCGCTTCACGCGTCCTCCGATCGGGGGCTGAACATCGAGATCGACAGCAACGTTGCGCCACACGGGCACGCTGGTGCCGAGAACGAGGTGGCCGGGAGTTTTGCTGTCCTCGCCGCGGCTCGAAAGCATTCCTTGCTCGTCCGCCACTGCGCCCATTGTTGCAGCGCCCGCGCTGCCATGAACTCGAGGGCCGTGGGCGCCGAGCGAGAACGACAGTCCTGCCGAGGCCTGTGCCGAGATGCTGCGGTCGGTGCCGTAGCCCAGTCCTGCACTCGCGTAGCACCCCCCTAGCAGGGCCACGAAACAGAGTCCGATGCGTTGCGACATGCACGGCTGCGGATGCAACCGCAGTGCCGCCGCAACTCGGCGTCGCGCCTCAGCGAACGGTGGTCACGTTCGTTGCGACCTGCCAGCTGCTGGCGCGATCGACTCAGGCCATGGCGCGCTTTGCGCGTCGGCGCCGACGAAGGCTGGCAACGATGGTCGCACCGAGCAGCAGCGGACCGCCCGCGTCGGTCCCTGCCGAGCAGCAGCCCGTATCGGCCTCGGGCGCGCAGACGGCGGTGCAGTCGTCGCCGTTCACAGTGTTGCCGTCGTCGCACAGCTCACCGTCGTCGACGACCGCGTCGCCGCACACGGCGCGCTTGCCGATGCCGACGAGGCACACGTCATCGAGCGTCCAGCCGCCGAGCTCGCGTGACGTGTCGCTCGCGATCGACCACTTGATCTTGACCGTGCCGCTGCTCGCCTGCGGCGTGACGTCGAGATCATGGAACCGCCACTCGCGATCGGTGTGCTCGAGCGAACCGTCCGTCGTCATCGCGTTCGTCCACAGCAGCGCGCCGTTCACGCTGATCGTCGCACGATCGTAGATCGCATCCTCGACGACGAGCCAGCGTCGGTATTGCAGCCGGACCTGGTCGTACATCGACACGTCGATCTCGGGCGTCTCGATGGCAGTCATCGTCGCGTTGCCGTAGCGACCGTCTCCGTCGAGATCGGTGCCGAACACCGTGTCACCGGTGAATGCGACGAGCGGATCGCCGCTCGCGGGAAACGTGCCGGCGGCCCCCCACTGCCAGACGTCGTCGCCGGTCTTTGTCCACGTGGGCGCCTCGTCGAAGCGCTCGCACCAGATCTCGTGCGTCGCTCCCGTGAACAGCTGGTACTCGCGATCGGCGACGTTCTGCGGATACGCGACGGACGAATCGTCGTCGAGGAACGCGGTGACGGTGTAGTGGACGAGGGCATGCTCGGGCAGGCCGGCGAACGTCCCGGTCCACGACGTCCCGTTCGCCGCGAGCTCGAGCGTGCTCGTCGGAC
>JANOPP010000510.1:0-8927 GCA_031421915.1 Myxococcales bacterium
AACGGATCAGCCGCGCACTGGCTCGTCTCCGCTCCGTCATGCCCGAACAGGAGATCGAATGATGTCGACGTGTAATGAAGTCCAGGACGAGCTCGCGGATCTGATTGCAGGTGATCGCGATGCGATCTCGCGGCACTCCGAGCACCTCGCGAGCTGCGATGCATGTCGCGATGCGCGCCACGAGGCGAGCGAGCTCGCCGCGCTCGTTGGCCACGCCGGGTCCGATCACGTGTCGCCCGACGACCTCGTCGCCAAGGTGCTCGCGAAGGCGGGCGCCGACATCGGCGCCGATGCCACGGTCGCGATGCCGACCGCCGTCGACGCGAAGCCCGCGACCAAGAAGGCGGAGCCTGCTGCGAAGGTCGCACCGCCGAAGCCCGCCGACGACGCGAGCGTGACGCCGATCCGCAAGCCGAACCGCGTGTGGCTCGCCGTCGGTGCAGCCGCCGCGCTCGCCGCCGGTGGCATCGGTATCGTCGCGACACGCGGTGGGAGCGAGACCAAGGACACGGGCACCACGACCACGGCGACGCCGACCACGCCCAAGGGCTCGATCGGTACGCTCGCATCGGTCGCCCGCGCCTCCGCGGATGGCGCCGATGGCGTCCAGATCAAGATCGGTGATGCGTGGCGTGCACTCAAGAAGGGCGAGATCCTGCGCGCCGGCACGACGGTGAAGACGGACGAGCGCACGCGCGCTGGTCTCGATCTCGCCGATGGCACCACGCTCGTCCTCGATCACGGCACCGAGCTCGCGTTCGACGCGAAGGAGCCACGCAAGCTCACGATGACGTCCGGTCGGCTGTCGGCCGACGTTGCGCATGTCGAAAACCGTCCCGCCTCGATCACCACGAAGGCCGGCACGATCGACGTGATCGGCACGAAGTTCGTCGTCGCCGCGACCGACACGCTGACCTCCGTGCAGGTCGTGCGCGGCTCGGTCGCGCTGACCTCGGTTGGTGGCAAGCGTGAGGAGATCCACGCGGGCGAGGAAGGCCTGATCGAGAACGGCGCACTCAGCGTCGGTGCAGCACCGTCACTCGCTGCCGAGCTCGGCTGGTCGGAGCTCGCTCCCAAGCCGAAGGCGGCGGACGAGACGACCGCGGGCCTCGGCGCTCTCCGCGCGTACAAGCCGGGCGAGAAGCGCGATCGCGACTGGAAGCTCGCGCTCGCGAAGCACGACGTGAAGGTCCGGATCTCCGGCCCGATCGCGCGCACCGAGATCACCGAGACGTTCCGCAACGACTCCGACGTCACGCTCGAGGGCGTCTATCAGTTCCCGCTCCCCGCCGATGCACAGATCGATGGCCTGTCCCTCGATATGCCGGATCAGCCGAGCGGCTTCATCGACGGCGCGTTCGTCGCGAAGACCCGCGCCGCGAAGATCTGGCAGGGCGTGATCGACAAGGCAACGCCGATGCAGATCGCGCGTCCGTCGTCGGAGATCATCTGGGTCCCGGGCCGCTGGAAGGATCCCGCGCTCCTCGACTGGAAGCGCGGAGGTCGGTTCGAGCTCAAGATCTATCCGATCCCGGCGAAGGGTGCCCGCACGATCAAGCTGTCGTACACGCAGGTCGTCAACGCGCGCGGTCCGTTCCGCCAGTACGTGTATCCGCTCGCGCATTCGGCCGACGGATCGACCGTCGCCGACAACTTCACCGTCGACGTCGAGGTGCGCGGCGCCCTACCGGGCCTCGTTCGCACCGTCGGGTATCGGATGACGCCGGATGCGAGCCGCAGCGCCGTCAACGCGCTCACGCTCGCGAGCAGCGCCTTCGTGCCGAAGGGCGACCTCGTCATCGACTACCGCGCCACCGATGGTGACGCGGAGCTCCGCGCCTGGACGTTCACCGGTGGCGCCGCCGTCGCGCCCGACGAGAAGCTCACCGACAAGAAGAACGTCGGCATCGACCCGAAGGTGATCGAGGCGCAGCGCCAGGTCGCCGCCGATGCGCGCCCGACCGCCGTGCTCGCGCTTCGCCCGGCGCTGCCGCGGTGGCGCGAGACCAAGCCCCGCGACTTCGTGATCGTCGTCGACTCGAGCCAGTCGATGGTCGGCGAGCGGTTCACGCGCGCCACCGAGCTCGCGCTCGGCCTCGTCGAGCAGATGGATCGTCGCGATCGGTTCACGATCGCCGCGTGTGACAGCGAGTGCCGCCGCATGGGCGACCTCCACGCACCCTCGGAGGGCGCTGCCAAGGAAGCGCGCACGTGGCTCGGCTCGCAGACGCCGGCTGGCGCCAGCGACGTCGTGACCTCGATCCGTAACGCCGCGGCCGAGTCAGATCGCACAGGTAGCGACCGCGAGAAGTGGATCCTCTACATCGGTGACGGCTTCGCCACGACCGGCTTCCGCCGCACGGCGGACGTCGAGCGCGCGCTGACAGAGGTCGCCGACAAGGGCGTGCAGGTCACGACGATCGGCATCGGTGGCGATGCCGACATGGCGCTGTTGTCCGCTGCCGCGCGCGGTGGCGGCGGTACGTACCTCGCGTACGTCCCTGGTCAGTCGGTCGAGATCGCGGCGCTCGCCGCACTCGAGTCGACGAACGGTGCATCGCTGCGCAACGCGACGATCGAGCTCCCCGCGGGCCTCGCGGACGTCGCGCCGACGGTGCTGCCGACGATTCGCGGCGGTGAGGAAGTCCTGATCGCGGCGCGCATCAACGGCGAGATCAAGGGCGACGTGATCGTGCGCGGCATGGTCGGTGGTCAGCCGTTCGAGCAGAGGTATCCGCTGAAGCTCGATGTCTCGACGTCGGCGGGCAACGGCTTCGTGCCGCGCCTGTGGGCGACGCTCGCGATCGAGCAGATGGAGCGCTCGGGCGAGGGCAACGACAAGACCAAGGTGATCGCGCTCTCGCAGGGCTACGGTGTGATGTCGCGCGAGACCTCGCTGCTCGTCCTCGAATCTGCAGCGATGTTCGAGGCGTTCGGCGTCGACCGTACGCAGCAGGCGGCGAAGTGGACCGGCGAGGAGCAGCTCGACGAGGTCGTCACCGCCGGTACGATCGCGATGAACAACAAGAACGAGAGTGGCGGTACCGGTACGGGCGTTGGTCCTGGCGTGGCCCGTGGCGAGGCCAGCGCGACGATGAGCCTCGACGAAGGCGCGATGGGAAAGGCCGACAAGGCGAAGGACGCCAAGGCGCCCGTCACGGCCACCACGACGAAGCCGCCGGCGGCCAGCAGGCCGCAGCCGGATGCACCGCCGTCGCCGAAGAAGACGGCCGAGCGGGCGACCATCCAGGGTGGGGGTCTCGCCGACGGCGACGGCTGGAACGGGACCGACATGAGCTGGGGTCGCTCGCGCAACATGGTGGCGATGCGCCGCACGTGGGTGCGCGTCCCGTCGGTGTCGGCGTACGACGGCGTCGGTGATGGCATCAAGAAGGCGATCGCCGCCAGCGACGCCGCGCTCACCGCGAACCCCGACAGCCGCGAGAAGCACCGCGCGCTCGTTCAAGCGCTCGCCTACGCCGGCGAGATCGACCGCGCCCGCGAGATCGCGAACCGCTGGCTCGAGCGCGACAAGCTCGACCCCCAGGCGCTCGGCTACCAGGCCGACCTCCTCGGCCGCGACGGTCAGCGCGAGCTCGCGCTCCGTACGCTCGCAGGCCTCGTCGATCTCGATGCGGATCGCGTCGAGCTCCACGAGCGGATGATCCGCGCCTACGAGATGGCGGGCCGCCTGTCGCAGGCCTGTGCGCACCGCATCTCCCTCGCGTCGCTCGCGCCGAAGGACGTCAATGTCGCCGGCTCGACGATGCGCTGCCTGCGGTCGGTCGGTCGCGAGAAGGATGCACAGCTGATCGTCCGCGCTCTGCCCGACGACGCGACGCGCGCCGCTGCCGAGAAGGCCGCGACGGTCTCGGCCGTCGCCCCGCAGATCAAGGGCGACCTCGTCGTCAACGCGCGCTGGCAGGGCAACGTCGATCTCGACCTCTCGCTCGTCACGCCCGACGGTAAGCGCGTGTCGTGGATGGGTGGTCGCACCGACGTGGTCGTCGGCGACGCGAGCAGCAACGAGAAGGAGCAGCTCGCGCTCAAGTCGCTCAAGCGTGGCAACTACCTCATCGAGGTCACGCGCGGTGGCGCGTCGAACGGACCGATCCGCGGCACGCTCGACATCACCGTGCTCGGCACGAAGCGGTCGCTGCCGTTCGAGCTGCTCGGCTCACGCGCGGTGGTCAGCCGCCTCGGAGTCGCCCTCGAGGAGCGCCTCGAGCAGATCACCGACCTCCAGATGCAGCCGGTGCGGCCGCAGCCCCAGGTCGCGGTCAGCGGGATCGCGGATGCCCAGGTCAGTCGGGTGGTGCGCTCGCGCAGCGGCCTGCTCCGTGCGTGCTACCAGCGCGAGCTCGGCCGCGACCCGTCGCTTCAGGGCCGGCTCGATGTCTCGCTCGTGATCGACGCCAGCGGCGCCGTGCTGAACGCGATGGCGGGCGGCTCGATGGGGAACAACGTGAGCGGTTGCATCCAGACCCAGCTCCGCCGCATGCGGTTCCCAGCGGGCGTGTCCAACGACGTGCGGTTCTCGCTCACGTTCCGCCCGTCGAACTAAGAGCGCGTCAGTCCCAGCTCGACTCGAGCTGGCAGCAGTCGTCGCCGCGCATGCGGCACTTCGTCTGCTTGCTGACGACGTTCTTACCGCCGGACAGCTCGATCGACCGCTCGGCCCAGCCCATCACGGACCGACAGTGGACCTCGTGCGGCGTTGCAAAGTCGCGGATCTTCAGGACCGCGGTCTTCGGTCCACGCGTCATGACCTCGAGCGTACCGCTGTCGTAGTGCGCGCCCCATAGCCGCACCGCGCGGCCGAGGATCCAGTGCGTGGTGCCGACCTTGTAGAACAGGCGATAGATCGTCGTCAGGTTTGCGTCCGCGCCGTGCCGTGCGAGCTCGCGTACGAGCTCGAGGTCGCCCTTGCCGAACAGGCGATCGATCGTGGTGATCAGCTCGATGAACTCGTCGAACGGGTACCAGGTGGCCTTGGCGATCCCCCGCTCGATGTTGGCCCGCAGCGCCGTCGAGCACTTCGCGAGCAGTCGCGACATCCCCGCCTCCCCGTGGTTCAGCTGAACCCACAGGACGCGCGACGACAGCGCGCTTCCCTTGACGTTGGCCACACCCGAGTATACGCCCCACACGTGACCACTCGCCAAGATCCCGTCGATCCGCTCCGTCTACTCGAGGAGATGGAGGCCAAGGCCGCCCTCGCCGGGGGCCAGACCCGCATCGACAAGCAGCACGAGGCCGGCAAGCTCACCGCGCGCGAGCGTATCCAGGCTCTGCTCGACGACGGCAGCTTCGTCGAGCTCGACAAATTCGTCACCCATCGCTGTGCCGACTTCGGGATGCAGGATCAGAAGATCCTCGGGGACGGTGTGGTCACCGGTCACGGCACCGTCGATGGTCGCCCCGTTTGCGTGTTCGCGCAGGACTTCACCGTGTTCGGTGGGTCGCTGTCGGGTGCGTACGCGCAGAAGATCTGCAAGGTGATGGACCTCGCGACCA
This sequence comes from Myxococcales bacterium, assembly GCA_031421915.1. Taxonomy (GTDB): domain Bacteria; phylum Myxococcota_A; class Polyangia; order Haliangiales; family Haliangiaceae; genus JABFXX01. The sequence continues at coordinate 5,518 of JANOPP010000510.1, forward strand.
AGATCGGTTGCCCGGTCGTCGGCCTCAACGACTCGGGTGGTGCGCGCATTCAGGAGGGCGTCGAGTCGCTCGCCGGCTACGCGGATATCTTTCTCCGCAATGTCCTCAGCTCGGGGGTCGTCCCGCAGCTGTCCGCGATCATGGGCCCGTGTGCGGGAGGCGCCGTCTACTCGCCCGCGATCACCGACTTCATCCTGATGGTGGATCGCACGTCGTACATGTTCATCACCGGTCCCGAGGTGATCAAGACCGTGACCCACGAAGAGGTCACGAAGGAGCAGCTCGGCGGTGCGGCGACGCACGCGAGCAAGTCCGGTGTCTCGCACTTCACCGAGGACGACGAGCTGTCGTGCATCGCGCGTCTTCGCGAGCTCTTGTCGTTCATGCCCGGCAACAACGCCGAGGATCCGCCGACGCTGCCCACGCAGGACCCGCCCGATCGCCAGAACGAGGCGCTCGATTCCGTTGTCCCCGCCGAGTCGAACAAGTCGTACGACATCAAGAAGATCATCGTCGGCGTCGTCGACGACGGGGCGTTCGTCGAGGTCCAGAAGGACTACGCGAAGAATATCGTGATCGGCTTCGCGCGGTTCGACGGCCGCTCCACCGGGATCGTCGCCAACCAGCCGATGCACCTCGCGGGCTGTCTCGACATCGACGCGTCGATCAAGGCCGCGCGGTTCGTGCGGTTCTGCGACGCGTTCAACATCCCGATCGTGACGTTCGTCGACGTGCCGGGTTTCCTCCCCGGCACCACGCAGGAGTACGGCGGCATCATCAAGCACGGCGCGAAGCTGCTGTACGCGTTTGCCGAGGCGACGGTCCCGAAGATCACGATCATCACACGCAAGGCCTATGGCGGCGCGTACGACGTCATGTCGTCCAAGCACATCCGCGCCGACGTCAACGTCAGCTACCCGGCGGCAGAGATCGCCGTGATGGGTCCCGAGGGCGCGGTCAACATCATCTTCCGCAGCGAGCTCGACAAGATCAAAGACGAGAAGGAGAAGGCCGAGGCACGTGCGCGGTTCACCGCCGACTACAAGGAGCGGTTCGCGAACCCTTACAAGGCCGCGTCGCTCGGCTACATCGACGAGATCATCCGGCCGCGTGACACGCGGTGGACGATCGTGCGGTCGTTGCGGATGCTCAAGAACAAGCGGATGACCAACCTGCCACGCAAGCACGGCAACATCCCGCTGTAGTCAGCGCGTCACGACGTAGCGCGATCAGCGGGTGGCCATGTAGATGTCCTTCGTTCCGGGTCCGGTATCGCGAACGAAGTAGATCACACGGAGATCAGGTGACAGCCACGGATCGGTCTCGGCGGCCGGGGTGTTCAGCTCCACGAGCGGAACCGTCGCGGCCCACGCCGCACCGGGCATCGTGCGCTTGGTCCAGAACAGGTCCGACCCCATGGCGTCCTGCACGAGGTACATCGCGAGGGCACGATCGTCGACGTGAACGCTCGGGTCGCCGGCCGTGGTGAGGACCTCCGGGACGAGGACGGGTGACGGCCACGCTGCCGCCGAACCGGATCGGCGCGATTCGTAGAGGCGATCGAAGGCCGCCCCACGTTCAGAAGCGAGGAACAACGACAGATCGAGCGCGTCGATGCTGCCCATCCGGTCGCCGTCGATGGTGGTGTTCACATTCGCAAGCTGGAAGGGCGCACCAAAGGGCGAGCTGCGATCGGGGCGCGTCGCGAACCACACATCCGCATCCCCGGTCCGATTCGAGGTGAAGTACAGCGTCAGCAGGTCCTGCGAGATCGCGGGGTGTTCTTCGTTCGCGACCGTGTTCAGCACCGAGATGGGATCGGGAGCGCTCCACCCATCGGTCACGGTCGCGCGCCGCGCAGTCCACAGGTCGCTGCTGCCGGCTCGGTGCGAGTCGAAGAACACCTCGAGCTGATCGCGCGTCAGATCTGGATCGTCGTCGTCAGCGCCGGACGAGAGAGCCGTGACGAGCTGAACCGACTCGAACGGCGGCAGGCTCGCAGGGTCGACCGTGACCAGTGGAACACCGGCGTCGCCACCGGTCGCGTCGCTCGAGGCAGCATCGGCCGCGGTATCGAACCCGATGCGGCCGCACCCGGCCAAACAGATCAACCACGCACAGGACCGCACGCCCCATCGTAACCCGTGGCACGCTACGCGCGCGTGCGGTTGCTCGTCCTCTCGATCGCGGTTCTCGCGGCGTGCCGCAAGCCGGCACCCGTCAAGCCGCTGCCACCGATGTCACACACGGCGTACGCGCACTACCTCGACGCCAAGCTCGCAGGGCACCGGTCGGAGTGGGACGAGGCCGTCGCGTCGCTGACGGCCGCTGCGAAGGCCGCACCCGACCAGCCGATGATCGTCGTCGAGCTTGCACGGGCACTCGGCAAGGCCAAGCGCGAGCCCGCCGCCCGCGAGGCGCTCTCGATCGCCCGCGCGAAGTGGCCCGATCACCCCGAGGTCTGGCTCGTATCGGGAGACCTGTCCGCACCGAAGGACGCGATCCATGCGTACCGCCGCGCGATCGAGCTCGATCCGGACGACGAGCGTGGCTACCTCGGACTCGCGAAGCTCGAGTCGCCGGGCGACGCCGAGGCGACACTGCGGGATCTCGTCGAGCGGATCCCCGGTTCGGTCGACGGTCACTTCCGGCTCGCGCGGCGATTCGTCCAGCGCGACGATCTCGCGAACGCGATGCGCGAGCTGCGCGCAGTGCTCGAGCGCGACCCCGATCACATCGATGCGCGGATCGATCTCGCGCGCGTGCTGCGCCGGAGCGGCCAGCTCGGACCCGCGATCGAGCAGACGCGCAGTGCGTTCGATCGCAGCGGCCAGGCGCTCGACATCGCGGAGGAGCTGTTCTACTTGCTGTGCGAGGCGGATGATCGCACCGGAGCGATCGATCTCCTGACGCTGCTCGACGACGATCGCAGCGATGTCGAAGCGCTCGCCGCGGTCGCGCGGCTGTACCGCGGACTCGGGCTGCTCGCACCTGCGCGTGCGATCGCCGCGCGGATCACGACCATCGATGCGGAAGCGGGCGTGCTGCTCGACGCCGAGCTCGACATCGCCGCCGATCCAAAGGGGGCGTCCGAGAAGCTGCTCGTGATCGCGCTGGAGTCGCCGCGGATCGCCGAAGCGCGCCGGCTCGCGGCCGAAGCACTGCTGTCGGCCGGAGATCCCAAGGCCGCCGAAGCAGCGCTGGCGCCGGCGCGCAAGGCGCACCCGAAAGATCTCGATCTCGCACTGCTCGCCGCGCGTGCCCGAGCAGATGCCGGCGATCGCGAAGGCGGCAAGAGGCTCGTGCTGTCGCTCGGCGACAGCCTCGGTGCGGCGCTCGCACGGGCGCGGTTCGCGGATCACATCGCCGACGTCAATGGCGCGCTCGCGATCCTCGAGCCGCTGATCAAG
>JANOPP010000511.1:0-9269 GCA_031421915.1 Myxococcales bacterium
CGCGAGCACTTGCTGTCGAAACGTCGCGTCGACGAGATCGCGCAGTCGCGGCTGCTGGACATCGAGCGAGCCGCCGAGCGGCACCGTGCACAGCGAATCGATCGCGCCGATGATCGACTCGCGCTCGTTTGCGGGGAACGAGTCGCCGCCGTTCGCCGCGCCGACCTTGTTCATCATGAAGCCGTAGTGGCGGAGCACGGTGACCGTGCCCTCGGCCAGGCCCACGGTCGCGGTGAACCGATCGGGTTGACGCAGCACGCCCTCGTAGCCGAACGACTTCGTCGAGATCGGCCACTGGGGAGCGAGGGCCGCGATCGCCTTGAGCGTCCGCTTGCCGGTCGTCGCGAATTCGAGCGCCTGCGCGGAGAGGACGACACCGCCGCCCTGGCTGTAGCCGACAGCGCCGACGGGATCTCCGACGACGTTGCCCGGGACGAGCGCCTGGAGCGCGCGCGCGCCGTCGAACAGCTCGGTCGCTGCCTCGTGGTTGTCGAGGTACGCATGGATGCCCTCGTTGCCGAGGCCCGCGAAGTCGGGCGTGATCGTGATGAAGCCGCGCGCGGCGAACGGCAATGCGAGGTTGGGCTCGGGGCGTGGCTTCTTCGACGGCGCGCAGCTATCCGCGATGCCCGACGTCGGCCGTCCGATCAGGATGATCGGTGCGGGCAGCGAGCGCGGCGTGTGCGGTAGGTAGACGGTCGCCGTGCTCACGGTCGGCGAGCCGTCGCTGCGGATGGTCCGGTACGCGATCTTCACGACTCGCACGCCGGTCTGCGCGATGACCCCCTCGGCGCCCTCGTCCGCCATGTCGCTCTGAACCTCGGCTGTCGCCAGGTCGTCGCCGAGCGAGCACTTCACGATCGAGCCGCGAGCTCCGTTGGTGAGGCCCGACGTCGTGTAAATCGCCTCGCCGGCGTCCGTGCACGGCGGATGCGCGGACCACGTGCCGATCGGGGCGTCGACAGATGCATCCGGCGATGTGCTGGCGTCGGGCGTCGGCTCGTCATCCCCGACGCCCGGCTGGGCGCCCGAACAAGCACCGACGAGCACCACCCCGATCGTTCCCGCGACCCTGGCAAAGCTGGAAGTCACGCGTCCTACGTACAAACTGGCCCGGCCGACCTCAAGCAACAGATCGAAGACCGCTCAGATGTAGCAGCGCTGTCATGTCTGCCGAAAATACAAGCGCCCCTCGGAGGACTCCGAGGGGCGCCAGAAGCGAGGCTAACTAACTAGGTACTACTGGAACGAAAGCTTCACGCTCTTGACCGTGCCGGTGTCCTGCGCGGCGTTGTCCTTGACGCGCAGCTGCCAGCGACCATTCGGAGTCGAGCCGACTTCGGCGGCCGAGAGGGTGAACGTCTGGGTCAGGTCGTCAGCCGAGCCGCCGGTCGCGTTGTGGAGGTTCTTGACCAGCGTGCCGTCCTTGAGGAGGTCGACGACGAGGTCACCGCGGTAGCTGTGCGTGATCTCGACGGAGACCGAGAGACCGACCGAGCCGGTCACGCCCGTCACCGGGACATCGACCGTGACGCCCGTGGTGTTGTTGTCCGGGATCGCCAGGTTCGGCGTCGCGGTGAACTCACGAGCCGGGCCCGTGCCACCACCACCAGTGGTCTCGAGCGACTTCGCGACCAGCTCCTTGATCTTCGCGCCGTTGACGCCCGGGTTGTTCGGGCGGTTGGTGCCCGTGGGCGACCAGAGGAAGTCGATGTGGCTGTTGGTCGAGTCGGTGCAGTAGCGACCGCCGATGACCTTGCCGTCCGCGTTGAGCTCGAGGATGTAGTGGTAGTCGTCCTGCGAGGTGTTGTTCTCCCAGCCGTGCGGCGTGTTGCTCGCACCCGACTCCGAGAGATACTCGACGGTGACCTGCACCTCCATGAGCTTCTTGGCGGCGGTGTTGTACGTCCACGTGCTACCGGTTGCGCCGACGCACTCGTTCGCCTTGGTCTTCGAGATCTCGGCCTGCTTGGTGACCTCGTACGCGAGGACGGGCTGGTTCCACACCTCGAAGTTCGCGGTGCGATCCTCGACGAGCGGTAGCTGCGCGATCCCGAGGAAGTTGGTCAGGATGACGTGGAGGGCGCCCGGGTTGACGTCCGAGCACTCCGAGTTCGCCGAGCCGGCGACGTCGTGCGTGATCTCCTGCGCGTTGCAGCGACCGCCGAGCATGACGGCGCTGGTCGAGTCATACGAGTTCTGGATCAGCGCCTTGATGTCGCCGACCGTGAAGGTCACGCCATTGATCGTGACCGGCTTCTGCGGCTCGGGCGCCATCAGCGCCGCGGGCGCCCACGCGTGGCAGGTTCCCCACCACGTCGCGACGCCGTCGTTGCCGTCGGAGCCGCTGCACTCGTCGATGCCGTCCTTGCCGTTGTTGTCGATGCCGTCGTGCATCTTGCCGGCGCTCTGGAAGGTCTTGCTCTGCCACTTCGCGGCGGGGCCAGCACAGGTGTAGTAGGTGTCCCATGCGGCCTTGGCGCCGGTGCCACAGACCGAGCTCGGGATCGTCGCGCAACCAGGCGCGTTGTTGAAGGCAGCGTCGTACTTCTCGAGCGGCGACTTCGTGGTCGCGCCCTGCCAGCGGTTGTTGTGCGAGCCCTCCGCGGTCGGCCAGTAGGTATCGGCCCACGCTACCTTCGCGGTCGGCAGAGCGGCGGCGGCGGGATACTGCGCCTTCCACACCGGCGTCTTGAGGCGGCCCTTCTTGGGGAGGTCCGCGAGCTTGTAGGTCAGGCGCTGCGACATGCGCGCCGGATCGTTCTTGTAGTCGAAGCCGTCGGCCTTGCCATCGCTGGCACCTGGGTCCGCACACTCGATGTCGCCCGGGAGGCACTCTTCGCCTTCGCCTTCGGTGGCGCAGCCGAGAAGATTTACGGACGTCAGGAGGGTGAGACCGAGACCAGAGAGGAGGCTGCGCTTCATGACCGTGTGCTCCAGGAGGAGGGGTTGATGCGGAAACCCTTCAGCACCCTCTGTGCCAGCAGCGCCCGACCCCGTTTGATCGAGGGAACGCAGAGTTGCAGACGCAGTGCGGCAAGCGCACTAGCCGATCCAGGTGGGGACAAGTGGGGCGGTTGCCGGCTGATCGATCTTCCAGCCCGTGATGAACCCGCCCCAGAACCCGTGTCGAACTGCCGTGATAGCGTCGATCCTGGATGCGAAGGCTGTGCGCAATCTTTGCGGTCGTGGGGTGCTCCGGCACGGCCGTGCAGCGCACGCCGACGACACTGCGTCCCGCCTGCTCCGAGCGAGAGCGCTGGGACAAGGGCGCGTGTGTTCCGCGCGCCGACGCTGCCGCGCAGCTCGCCGCCGGCAAGAACGCTCTCGACGATCAACAGGTCGAAATCGCGACCGCGGCGATCGACGCGGCTGCCAAGCTCGCGCCGCTCGATCACGAGTCCCACATCATGCTGTGGGAGCAGCGCGGAATCGCCGCGTCGTTCACGGATGATCTGCCAGGCGCCCGCGCCGCGTTCGAGATGTTGCTCGCGCTCGATCCGGGTCACTTCCTCAGCTACCTCACATCCCCGAAAGCGACGCAGGTGTTCGAGGTCGTGCGCAACGAAGCCAAGCTGCGCGGTGCCCCCGCGGTCGAGGTCAACTGGGCGCAGGGCCAGCGCGTCGGCAAGGCCGTGCCCCTCGCGGTCACGGTGGTCGCAGATCCCAAGCAGTTCCTCACGACGGCGACACTGTTCGTGCGCACGCGCGGCGATCAGACGTGGAGCGCGGTCGATCTCGCACTCGGGCGCGCCGGCACCGAGAACAGCGTGGTCCTCCCGCCGATCCGCGCGGAGAAGGCCCTCTCTCTCGAGCTCTACCTCCGCGCGTACGACGATCGCGGCAACGAGGTGCTCGGCTGGGCAGACCCGCGCAGGCCGCGCGAGATTCCCCTGCGCTACGATCCTCCACGCCCATGGTGGCAGACCTGGTGGGGCCTCACGCTGATCGGCACGGTCGCCGTCGCAGGCACCACGGGCATCGTCTATGCCGCGACACGCGAGCCCTCCGACCGCGTCGATGGTGGCCTCGGTACGATCACGGCTCCGTCGCCCTAGGTATGGTAAGGAGCGGCGTGCGCACGCTGACCTCGGTCCTCGGAAACTCGCAGCGCCTCGATGGTGGCGCGATGTTTGGCAACGCGCCCAAGGCGATGTGGGAGAGCTGGATCGCACCGGACGCGATGAACCGGATCCCCCTCGCCTGCCGCTGCCTCGTCGTACGCGACGGCGACAGGACGATCCTGATCGAGACCGGCATCGGCGCATTCTTCGATTCGAAGCTTCGCGAGCGATACGGCGTCGTCGAGTCGAACCACGTGCTGCTCGAATCACTCGCCGCCGTTGGAATCCAGCCGGATGACGTCGACGTTATCGTTCTCTCGCACCTTCACTTCGATCACGCCGGCGGCGTGCTGACGGAGTACGAGCAGGGTGTCACGCCGCAGCTCGTGTTCCCGCGCGCGATCTACGTCGTCGGTGCCGAGGCCTGGCAGCGCGCCGTCGCGCCCCACGCGCGCGACAAGGCCTCGTTCATCCCCGGCCTCACGAACCTGCTCGCGAGCACGGGCCGCCTCGAGCTCGCAGCCTCGGAGCACGCTGCCGCACTCGGTGCGGGGTTCCGGTTCCATCGCAGCTCGGGCCACACACCCGGCCTGCTCCTCACCGAGATCGACATGCCTGGCGGTCCCGTGCTGTTCGCCGCGGATCTGATCCCCGGGCGCCCGTGGGTCCATCTGCCGATCACGATGGGCTACGATCGGTTCCCCGAGCTCCTGGTCGACGAGAAGAACACGCTGCTGAGCGATCTCGTCGCGCGCAACGGCCGCCTGTTCTTCACGCACGATCCGGACATCGCGCTCTCCAAGGTCGCGAAGAACGACAAGGGCAAGTTCCACGCGGTCGACGACGTCGCGGTGCTCCGCGATCTCGCGAGCTGAAACGCGAACATCCCGCCAAAGAGCGGGACGTTGATGGGGTCAGGCCAGAAAATGGGTCAGGCCACCATTACGGGCGGGGCGGGATGCTCGGGTCCGGCTGCTGGACGCACGCCGTCTCGTGCCAACGACCCGCGAGGCCGCCGTGGCGGAGGGTGTCTCCGGCGCGGAAGGCGCCCGCGATCTCACCCTCGGTGTTGCCGGCGCGGTCGACAAGCTTGGCGCGGAACTGGCCGGCCTCGACCTGGCCGCGGAACATGCCGCGGTACTGGCCCTCGCGGTTGACCCACTTGCCGAAGATGACGGGCTCGCCGCCGAGGCGGGTGCCGCTGATGCCGCGCATGTGACCGACGATCTCTCCTTCGGAGTTGAGGACGGCGCCGAGGAACGTGCTCACGCGTGGCGAGACAGCGTGCCAGCGGCCACGGAAGAAGCCGTCGTCGCAGTCGTCGCGGTGCGGGCGCGCCATCGCGACGATCTGGTTGCCGTCACCGGCGTCGACCACGACCACGTTGCCACCGACGATCGAGTCGATGTCGAGCGCGTACGCCTCCTGGCTGTTCGCGCGGTGGTACGTGAGCGTCAGCGGATCGGTGCTGTTCGGACCGCGCGTGTCGACGATCCGCAGAGCGAGCCCATCGGTGCGCGGTCCCGTGGCCGACTCGAAGGCGATCGCGTTGCGGAACTGGCGCGGCAGCACGCGATCGGTCGCATCCTCGAACCCGATCGCGCGATGCGCGGCGACCGCGTTGATGCCACTCATCAGGAGCCGACCGCTCCAGTCGCGACGCGTGGGCACGGTCGCATCGGCGCGGAACCGGCCCCACATCACGACGATATCGATGCGGCGATTGCCCGGCACGGCTTCGAGCGCGCGCATCTCGGCGTCATCGCGCATCGAGTCGACAACCGGTCGATCCGTCTCGAGATCTGCCTCTTCGAACTGGGCCTCGAGCGCGAACATCGGCGCTTCGTCGCTGGTGTCGAAGCCGCCGTTCTCGAGCTCGAGCGCGTCGACGATCTCGGACTCGTTCTCGGGGATCGAATTCTCGGTGGTGCAGGCGACGGTGGTGGAGGCGAGGAGGAGAGCAAGGGGAAGCTGGGCGCGCATGGGAGGTAGCTCCTTCAAGGTGTGGTTCGCGGTTGGCGAACGGAACCAAGAGCAACTCGTCGGCCAACCCGTAAGTTCGCGTCGCGGCACGGTGTTCCGTTCCAGCTGGGATCTGGAGGTACCCGATCGCCGGATCGAGGCTGAAACGCCGGTACCTCGAGGTACCGCCCTCAGGGCTGGGTGATGTTCTCGAGCTCGCCGTCGTCGACGACAAACGTCGCCTTGTGGACGAGGTTGCCGACCGGGTCGCGCATCTCGACCGTGTGGCTGCCGGCGCTCACGGGGTGCTTGAAGATCGGCGTCGGCCCCAGAGACTGGCCGTCGAGCGTGACGTTCACGTACGAGCCGCGCTTGGCGCGGAAGCTGACCTGACCCGAGCCCTTCGCTGCGACCGGCGCGGCGTCGATCGCGACAAGCTTCGGCGCATCGACCCGGACCGCCGCGATCGCGGCATCGCGCGATGCACCCGCGTCACGGCGAACGATCGCGACAGACGCATCGGCCGCGAGCACCTCGGCATCGGCTGGAGCATCGGGCGCGACCTCTGCGGGCGGAGCATCCGCGAGCGGCGCGTCGGCAATGATCGCGACGACCGCTGCGTCGACAGGCGCCTGCTCTCCCCCACCCGACCGCCACATCATCACGATCACCACGACGACCACAGTGATCACCGCGAACAGAGCGATCGCGAGCGGCAGCAGGCTCCGGCGTGGTGGACGATCGAGCTCGTCGTCGATCACGACCGACGGAGGCGAGGGCGCGAGCGAGAGCGGCTGCTTCGGCGTCGGCTCCTTCATGGGTGCGACGGCGGTAGATGCGCCCGTCGCACGGCCGGCGGGCCGGGGCGGGGACGTGCCGCCCACGACACCGGCGAGCCACACGCGATGCGCCTCGCGCGGCTCGGCCAGCTCGCGGTCGGCCCACGCCTCGAGCGATTCGTCGCCCGCATTCGCGATCACGCGCTCGAGCTCCTCGGCGAACGCAGCGGCCGTCTGCGTGCGTTGCGCGGGATCGCGAACGAGCGCGCGCATCACGGCCGCATCGAGGCCCGGCGGCAGTGACTCACCGCGAACGACCGACGGAGGACGGATCTCCTGATGCTCGACCGCGCGCGCGATCGCGTAGATCGAATCACCGTCGAACAGCGACTGCCCGGTGAGCAACTCGTGAAGCACGACACCGAGCGAGAACACGTCGCTCCGCCGATCGATCGGCTCGTTCTTGACCTGCTCGGGCGACATGTACGGCGGCTTGCCCTTCACCGTCCCGAACTCGGTCACCGGCGACTGCCGGTTCTTGACCAGCGCGATGCCGAAGTCGATGACCTTGACGTGCCCGTCGAAGCCGAGCATCAGGTTGTCGGGGCTGATGTCGCGGTGAACGACACCCATCAGCGCGCCCGACGTGTCGCGAACCTCGTGCGCGGCGTGGAGCCCGCGGCACGCATCCGCGATCGCGCGTGCGGCAGCCGTCGGCGGCATGGTCGAGTCGGCGAGCGCGCGGAACGAGTTGCCCGCGACGTACTCCATCACCATGTAGAGCTCGCCGTTCTGATCGCCGAAGTCGTGAACGGTCGCGATCACCGGATGGTTGATGCGCGCCACGATCGCCGCCTCGTCGAGGAACATCGCGCGCACGGCAGGAGCTGCCGCGTACTCGCTGCGGATCGTCTTGATCGCGACGAGCTGCTCGAACGAGCCCGGACCGCGCCGGCGTCCGAGCAGGACCGCCCCCATACCGCCGGCCTTCAGCTCGTGGAGGATCTCGTAGGCGCCAAACTTCACGCTCATTCGGCGTCGTTGCCGTCGGCGGGGCGCTCGACGATCGCGTGCTTGTAGAGCAGCTCGCGGAAATGCCGGCGCGAGAGCCCCGCGTGCTCGGCTGCGCGGGTCACGTTGTTTCCGTTCGTATCGAACACCATCGCGACATAGCGACGCTCGAACTGATCGTTCCAGCGCTCCTTCGCATCCTTGAACGGCAGCGTGGTGTCGACGACCTCCGAGGACTGCTGCACGCCGTGCGCGGCGCCGGGATCGAGCCACAACTTGAGCTCGCGGAACGCTGCCTTGGGTCCCGACATCGCCCACGCACGCTCGAGCGCGTTACGGAGCTCGCGGACGTTGCCCGGCCAGGCATGGCGACGCAGGCGCTCGAGGTTGTCACCGTCGACGGGGCCCGGTGGCGTACCTCGCCGCTGATAGAACGTGGTGACGAGGTGCGGGAGATCCTCGAGCCGCTCGCGCAGCGGCGGCAGCGCGACGTGGACCACCGCGAGCCGGTAGAACAGATCGAAGCGAAACTCCTTCGCGGCGACCATCCGCGACAGATCGCGGTGCGTTGCGGCGACCACGCGGGTGTCGACCTGGATGGGTCGATCTGCACCAACGGGCTGGACCGTCTGTGCCTCGAGCACGCGCAACAGCTTCGCCTGTGCGGGTAGCGGCAGCTCGCCGAGCTCGTCGAGGAACAGCGTGCCGCCCGACGCCTCGACGAACGCGCCCTTGCGATCGCGATCAGCGCCGGTGAAGGCACCCTTCACGTGACCAAACAGGTGCGAGTCGATCAGACTCTCGGCGATCGCGCTGCAATCGACGACGACGAACGGTCCAGCCGCGCGCGCCGACGCGTCGTGGATCGCGCGTGCCGCGAGCTCCTTGCCGGTGCCAGACTCGCCCTCGATCAGCACGGTCGCATCGGTCGGCGACGCCATCTCGAGCACGGCGAACAGCTCGCGCATCGCGACGCTCTTGCCCGCCATCGCGCCGAACTGGTCCTTGTCACTCGGCGGCAGGGAGGGGGCCTCGGTTCCGGAGATCCGGACCGGTGTCTCGCCGAACTTGATCGTGGAACCTGCCGAGACCACCACCTCGCCGATCTTGGTCCCCTGGTACCAGGTGCCGTTGGTCGACCCGAGGTCCTTGATCCGGATCCCCTCGGGCACGATCGACAGCTCCGCATGTCGGCGTGACACCTGCGGATCCGTCAGGACGAGCTCGCACGAGCCATGCGCGCCGACGACGATCGGCCGCGCTCCGAGGGCGACGGTCGTGGTCGTCGCCGCAGGATGGCCCAGAACTTGAAGCGTGTAGGAGCGCGCAGCCGTCCGCGAACGGGTCGTGCTCATCGCGAGCCCGGTCTGGATCACCGTGCGGCGATCGATGGTCACCGAGGAAGTGTAACCCCGATGAATGATAGGTTGCGACAGATGAGGCTCGCTGTGGT
>JANOPP010000512.1:0-19301 GCA_031421915.1 Myxococcales bacterium
GGCGCGGGAGACACGGTTCGCCTCGCGTGGGTCGATGCGGAAGGCCACGTGTCGATTCCGTCGGGCCGGATCAAGGTCACGAAGACCAAGTAGGGAATCGAGCGGGTGGCTCCAGGCGTTATCCCCTGGTAAGCAAGGGCCCCATGTTCCGCAAGCAAGACACCAAGATCCACTTCGTCGGTATCGGCGGCATGGGCATGTGCGGCATCGCCGAGGTCCTGGCGAACATGGGCTACCGGGTGTCGGGCTCGGACATGAACGACACCGAGATCACGCGGCACCTCTCGAACATCGGCTGCACGGTCACGCGCGGCCACCGCGCCGACAACCTCGGCGAGTCCGACGTGGTCGTCGTGTCGAGTGCGATCAAGGGCTACAACCCGGAGGTCGAGGCCGCCCGCGCGCGCCAGATCCCGGTGATCCCGCGCGCCGAGATGCTCGGCGAGCTGATGCGGATGAAGTACGCGATCGCGGTCGCGGGTGCGCACGGCAAGACCACGTCGACGACCATGATGCACACCGTGCTGATGGCCGCGGGTCACGATCCGACCGCGGTGATCGGCGGGCGCGTCAACTCGCTCGGCCTCGCGAATGCGCGCTGGGGCAAGAGTGACTACCTCGTCGCCGAGGCCGACGAGAGCGACGGCTCGTTCCTCACGCTGACGCCGACGGTCGCGATCGTGACGAACGTCGACGCCGAGCACCTCGATCACTACGGCACGTTCGACAACGTGAAGAAGGCGTTCACCGACTTCTGCAACCGCGTCCCGTTCTTCGGCATGTCGGCGCTGTGCCTCGACAACACCGGCGTGCAGGCGATCCTGCCGAACATGACGAAGCGGTTCACCACGTTCGGCATCTCGTCGCAGGCGACGTACCGCGCGCGCAACATCCGCCCCGATGGTCTGACCACGCGGTTCGTGGCGTGGCGCCACGCGAGCGAGCTCGGCGAGGTCGTGCTGCCGATGCCGGGCCAGCACAACGTGCTCAACGCGCTCGGCGTGCTCGCCGTCTCCGACTTCATGGGCATTCCGTTCGAGACCTACGTCAAGGCGCTCTCGCAGTTCGAGGGCGTCGCGCGTCGGTTCACCGTGCGCGGCGAGGTCGGTGGTGTCACCGTCGTCGACGATTTCGGGCACCACCCGTCCGAGGTCAAGGCCACGCTGTCGGGCGCGAAGAGCTCGTTCGCCGGGCGCCGGATCATCGCGGCGTTCCAGCCGCACCGCTACACGCGCACGCGCGACCAGCTCACCGAGTTCGCGCGTGCGTTCCACGATGCGGACAAGGTCGTGGTCTGTGACATCGCCGCCGCCGGCGAGAAGCCGATCGAGGGAGTGTCGAGTGAGGTCGTGGTCAAGCTCGCGCGCGACGCCGGCCACAAGGACATCACGTACATCCCGAAGCGCGAGGATCTCGCGAAGTGGCTCGACGCACAGGCGAAGGCCGGCGATCTCGTGATCACGCTCGGCGCCGGCAACATCCAGCTGACGTGCAACGAGGTGATCGAGCTCCTCGAGAAGCGGCTCGGCACCGCGACCAAGAAGAACCTCGTCCGGATCGACGAGTCGAGCGCGACGGTCGCCCGGTGATCATGCGCGCCGCGCTGCTCCTCGTCGCTCTCGTTGCCTGCAGGCAGCAGGAACCGCCTCCGCCCGGGAGCGAGATCCTCGCGAAGACCCGCGCACTGTCCGCAGCGATGTGCGCCTGCAAGGACAAGGCATGTGGCACGCCACTACGCGTCGAATGGGATGACCTGACCAAGGAGATCAGCGGCGTCACGTTCTCCGCCGACCAGGTCGAGGGCCTCGCCACCGAGGATCAGCGGTTCATGACCTGCATGGCCGCCCTCGATCCCCCGAAATAGACCAAAGGATCGGGCGCCCCGGCCGGTCGAATCTCCGACGATGAGCCGCACCGGGACGATCGTGATGGGGCTGGTGACGGCGGGCATCCTGTCGTTCGCGCTGTACGACACGCTGGACGACGGTTCCGAGGAACCCTCGTGCGAGCTGCAGCACCCCGAGCTCGCGATGATCGCGGAGCTGCGCGCCGCGAAGCAGGCCAAGCTCGCGACGATCGCGGGCACGGCGATCGCGAGTCCCGGCTCGTACCTCGCGGGCGTCCAGCTCGAGATGCCGCTCGATCCCGATGCCGCGGAACGGCTACCGACGATCACCCGCCCGACGCCCGAGCAGCCGTATCAGGTGTCGTTCACCGAGGAGGCCGGCATCGTGCGCGCCGTCGAGGTGACCGTCGGTCGCTACGACGACACCTACGACGAGAGTTGCGAAGCGAGCGACGATCCGTGCGCGTGTGACTTCCAGAGCGACGAGCGCCCGATCTGCATGGACCTCGAGCGCCGCTTGCTCGCTGCATGGGGACCCTCGATGCCCGGGCCGCTTGCGGGCACGCGCGCCTCGATCTCGAGCACCAGCAGCACCTCGTTGCGGATCTGGGTCAACCCGACCACGCGCGATGTGGCCACGCTGCACGACTGCGTGCTCACGTTCGAACGCTCCGAGTAGCGGGGAATTCCTCGTCGGTGCGCGGCGTCTACCGGTTGAATGGCCGTCGCAAGCCGCCTATCGTCACGCCACTCACCGATGCTCGTCACGCACGACGCCTCTCTCGCCGCGCGGACCACGCTAGGTCTCGGAGGCTCCGCGCGCCGCCTCGTCCGCGCCGAGCGCATCGAAGATCTCCGCGAGGCCCTCGCGCTCGCGGCGGGTGAGCCGGTCCTGGTTCTCGGCGGTGGCTCGAACCTCGTCGTTCGCGACGGCGGCTTCGCCGGCACGGTGATCGAGATGGCGATCCCCGGCGTGACGATCACGCCCTCCGGCGATCGCGCGATCGTCTCCGCGTTCGCGGGCGTCGCGTGGGACGCGCTCGTCGCACAGCTCGTCGATGCCGGCCTGTCCGGCGTCGAGTGCATGTCCGGCATCCCCGGCCTCGTCGGCGCCACGCCGATGCAGAACGTCGGCGCCTACGGCCAGGAGGTCGCCGACACGATCTCGCTCGTGCGCGTCCTCGATCGTCAGACCGGCACCCTCGAGTCATTCACCCCCGAGGCCTGCGAGTTCGCCTACCGCACGAGCGTGTTCAAGGGCAGCGAGCGCTGGATCGTCGTCGAGGTCCGCTTCGACCTCGCACGCTCCGCGATCAGCGCACCGATCAAGTACCCCGATCTCTCTCGCGCACTCGGTGTCGCCGAGGGCGAGGGCGCCCCGCTCGCCGAGATCCGCAAGACGGTGATCGAGCTGCGCCGCGGCAAGGGCATGGTCGTCGACCCCACCGATCCAAACTCGCGCAGCGCCGGCTCGTTCTTCATGAACCCGATCGTCGACAAGATCGCTCTCGCCGCCGTCGAGGCCCGCGTCCCCGCGGGCGCCACGATGCCGCGCTTCCCGGCCCCGTCGGGCCAGACCAAGCTCTCCGCCGGCTGGCTGATCGAGCGCGCCGGCTTCGTGAAGGGCACCACGCGCGGCTCCGTCGGCATCTCGAGCAAGCACGCCCTTGCCTTGATCAACCGCGGCGGCGCACGCACGACCGAGCTGCTCGCTCTCGCGCGCGAGATCCAGGACGGCGTCCTCGAGCGCTTCGGCGTGTCGCTCGTCCCCGAGCCGATCATCGTCGGAGTGGACTGAGGCACCGTCCCCGAGCCCGTGATCGTCGGCGTCGACCGAGACCCCACTCGACGAAGCCCCTCTGACGAATCGGTAATTACGGTGTAATTACCAAAACGGCGAGGGGGGACCTCGATCCGTAGCGCTGGTCGACTCGATCCGTAGCGCTGCCAGGGCCTCCACGGTGCCAACACCGCAGCGCGGGTCGCCATCTCCTCGCCTCGTGAGCCACAACTGCTACGCGACTCTCCTGTTCGGTCACACCGTAGAGCGGTTGTTGTTCCGTCTCCCCTGCTGTTCGGGAGACATCTTCGCAAGGACCGTGGCCATCTCGCGCGCGTTGATCTCCCCTCCGCAATCGCGCCGCGAGATCATCGATGACGTCTCACTTCGTACAGTGGTCGCCGTTCGACCACTGCCTACATGCGCCCTCGGTCTTGCAGATCGCCGATGCGGCGCAGTCGGCATCCGAGCCAGCGACGCACTGCTCGTTGCCGCGCCCGTTCTTCTTCATCGTGCAGGTGCCCTTCTGTGCGCAGTTCGGAGCGTTCTTGCAGTCCGCTGCCGTTCTCGGTCCGCACAGACCGCGCGACTTCTGAGTGAGCTCGACTCTGGCGACGCAGTGCCCCTTTTGCTTGCACTCGGTCGATGCCGCGCAGTCCGCATCGTTCACGCCCTGGCAATGACCGAACTCCTTGTCGGTGGTACAGCGTCCTTTGATCTTGCATTCGTCGGAGCGCCTGCAATCGTCATCGCTGGCAGCACCACAACGTCTGCCCAGCGCCGTATTCTCGATGACTGAACACGCGCCCTCCGACGTACAGATCGTCGATTGCTCGCAGTCCGCTTTGGTGTCCGGAACGCAGCTAAAGCTCGTCGACCTGTCGACGTCGACGCCCTTCGAGCCGTACTCGCTCACGGTGGTGGTCGTCGTCGAAGTCGTCTTGCAGTTCCCTCTCTCCTTGCATCCGTCGGTGCCCACGCATCTATCGGCAACCCGAGCCGGCTTCGCAGGTGCGATCTCGTCCTCGAATCCCTTGCTGCACCCGACCATCACGATCCAGGCAGCCATCCACAGTCCCACGCGTTCCATCGAGCACCTCATCGTCGTTCACCACTCCGACTTCTGTATGTAGAAGCTCAGTCCTCTACCAAGGACGCGCAGACGACCCACCGATCGGCTCACCAGACTTTGCTGAATCGCAACCAGACGATCTGGCAGTTTCGACAAATGGGGCCGTGTTCGATGGCTCGACATACACGCATCGATCTCAAGGGCGCGGCCCACGATGATTCGCCAATGATCTATCAACAGAAGAAGCCGCGCTGCGACACGATTCGCTTGACCGACTAGCTAGCTACGAATGCTGGGCGGCGGCCCAGTCGACGACCGCCGCGGCGGCCAGCGGCTTCGCGAGGGCCTTCATCGCCGCACCCATCGCCGTGCGCTTCGCGGCATCCGTGAGGAGTGGGCGCAGCGCGTCGGCGAGGATCGTCGCGGTGAGCTCGGACTGCTTGAACATCAGCGCGGCGCCAGCGGTCGCCATCTCGCGCGCGTTGATCTCCTGGTGATTGTCGGCCGCGAACGGGTACGGGATGAAGATGGCCGGCTTGCCCGCGATCGCGAGCTCGGCGACGGTGGTCGCGCCCGCGCGCCCGATGATGATGTCGGCGCGGTGATAGGCGCTCGCCATATCCTTGATGAACGCGCGCGTGTTGGCGGTGACGCCCGCGTCAGCGTAGCGCTTCGCGGTGGCCTCGAGGCCCTTCTCGCCGGTCTGGTGCACGATCGAGAGCGCGACCTCGCGCGAGAGGGTGCAGAGCGCTTCGGCCGCAAGGTCGTTGACCGCGACGGCGCCCAGCGAGCCGCCCGACACGAGGACGTGGATCGCGTCGGTGACGGCGAGCGGGCCGGGCGAGACGAGCTTCGCGAGGAGCTCGCGACGAACGGGATTGCCGCTCATCACGATCTTCTTGGGCTTGAAGAACCGCCGCGACTCCTCGAACGAGAGGAAGACGGCGCGCACGATGCGGCCGAGGATCTTGTTGGTGAGGCCCGGGATCGAGTTCTGCTCGCAGATCGCGGTGGGGATGCCGGCGAGACGCGCCATGAGGACGACGGGGCCGGAGGCGTAGCCACCGACACCGAGGACCGCGTCGGGCGAAAACGCCTTGATCGCCTTGCGTGCCTGCCAGAGGGCTTTCGGGAGGCGGAGGAGGCCGCGGATCGTGCCGAGGGTGCCAACGGTCTTGAGGCCCGAGACCTCGATGACGTGGAGGTCCCAGCCGAGCTCGGGCAGGACGCGCGACTCGATGCCGCGCTTGGTGCCGACGAAGCGGATCGCGGCGTCGGGATCGCGGGCGCGGAGCTCCTCGGCGACGGCGACGCCCGGGAACAGGTGGCCTCCGGTGCCACCCCCTGCGATCAGGAGGCGCATACGACACGCACGCGCACTCGCTTACGACGTGCGAGCTCGCGCTGTTGTTCCACGGCCGTGGTCTTTCGCTCGGCTCGGCGCCCGACGTTGAGGATGAGCCCGACGAGGAACATGGTCACGACGAGGGAGCTACCACCGTAGCTCACGAGCGGCAGCGTGATGCCCTTGTTGGGGACGATGCCGAGCACGACACCGACGTTGAACAGGACCTGGACCGCGAACAGGAGGGTGATGCCGAATGCGAGGTAGCCGCCGAACACGTCGCGCGCGCCGAGCGACGCGCGGATGCCGCGCCACACGAGGAGGCCGAACAACACCAGCACGAGTGCGACACCGACGTAGCCCATCTCCTCGCCGATCGGCGCGAGGATGAAGTCGTTGTGCGCCTCGGGCATGTAGCCGAGCGACTGGCGTCCGTCGCCGAGGCCCGCGCCGAAGACGCCGCCCGATCCCATCGCGAGGCGGGCCTGGAGGAACTGATAGGCCTCGGTGCTCGCGTAGGCCTCGGGGTTGAAGTAGGCGAGGAAGCGCTGGAGGCGCCACGGTGTGCCGACGACGAGGTGGTAGGCAACCGGTGCGGAGGCGAGGACCGCGAGCATGATGTACGAGACGCGCGTCCCGGCCATGAACAGCATCCCGAGCGTGGTCGCACCGAGGACGACCGACGAGCCGAGGTCGGGCTGCTTGAGGAGGAGGACCATCATCATCCCGCACACGATCAGGTGTGGGACGAAGCCGACGGTGAACGTCGTCACGCGGTCGGCTTTGCGGCCGAGCGAGTAGGCGAGGTACGTGACGAGGCCGAGCTTCGCGATCTCGACGGGCTGGAACGTGAACGGGCCGAGCGGGATCCAGCGCGTCGCGCCGTTGCGTGCAGGCGCGAGGAGCGCGGCCGCGAGGAGGAGCATCGAGAGCAGGAGGAGCGGGTACGTGAACTGCTTGAGGCGGCGGTAGTCGATCCGCGAGCCGATCCACATCGCCAGTCCACCGACTCCGACGAACGTGATCTGGCGCTCGAGGTAGAAGTACGCGTCGTGGAAGCGAGTGAGGCCGTCGGCTGCCGTCGACGAGTAGATCGAGATCGTGCCGATGCCGAGCAAGCCGAGCACTGCGGCGAGCAGCCATAGATCGTACGAGCGCTCCGGCAGCGTGATGCTCGGATGCTGGATCGCTACGACCTGTGCGGTCGCAGGCAGGGCTGCCATCCGGTCATCCTCGTCAGGCGGAGGGCGCCGGGCCAGTTTTCAGCCGGCCAGGAGAGAGACGGGATCTCTGACCGTGAGGGTACCCGGATGTAGGACCTCGGCGTCGAGGGCAATCTCGCCGTCGAACCGGCGATGGATATCGAGGAGGACGTCGCGATCCTGCACCGCGGTGTCGGGGTCGAATGTGGTCATGATGCAGCGCTGCCGGCGCTGGGCGAGCCGGATGCGCGCGGCACCGATCGCGAGGAGTCGGTGACGACGAGGAGCGGGAGGATGTCGAACCGCTCGAGGCCGTCGAACCGGACCAGTCGGGTGCCCGGGCCGGCCGCCGCGATCACGACCTCCGAGAGCTCCGGATCCCGCCACGGGCGGCCGTCGCCCCGCGGCTCGGCAGGCGACGTTACGACCCGGCCGCGCGGATCGACGACGTGAACGACGCGATCGCCGGGGATGCCGCCGGTCCCGAGTGGCGTATGGGTGAGGCGCTCGCCCGCCATCGACTTCACCGGGTATCGCCAGATCTCTCGAAGCTCCACGCGGTTCGATGATGCGCGAAACTGCGAGATCCTGGCAGATCACGAGGCACACGGTTTGCTCCTCATTCAGGCCAAGGAGAAATCACCATGTCGACTACTGCCTGGATCGTCGTTCTGCTTCTCGTGTTCTTGCTCGTTGGCGGCGGAGGCTACTTCTATCGCCGGTGAGCTAGATATCGAGACGCTTCGCGCCGATGGCGGCCACGGCCTCGCGGAACACGTGACCGCGGTGACCGAAGTTCTGGAACATGTCGTAGCTCGCGCATGCGGGTGACAGCACGACCGCATCGCCATCGGCGCACAGCTCGGTCGCACGGCGCACGGCATCGTGCATGTCCGTCGCGTCGAGGACGGGATACTTCGCACCGTGCGCGGCGGCGGCCTCGCGGATCAACGGGGCCGCCTTGCCGATCAGGATGATGCCCTTGCACACGTCGTCGAGCGCCTCGAGCATCGGCTCGTACGAGCCGCCCTTGTCGACACCACCGGCGATCAGCACGAGCGGACGCGGGAAGCCGCGCACCGAGGCCGCGACCGACGCGACGTTGGTTCCCTTGCTGTCGTCATAGAAGTAGATGTTGCTCTTGTCGCCGACCAGCTCCATGCGGTGCGGGAGCGGGCGGTACTTCCGCGCGCCGGCGCGCACGGCCTCGCGCGGTAGCCCGATCCCGCGCGCCGCGAGGTACGCGCACATCGCGTTCTCGAGGTTATGGTTGCCGACGATCACGAGATCGTCGACGGGATAGCGCTCCTCGCCCGACGGTAGGCGGAGGACGATCTCCTTGCGATCGGCGGAGATGAACGCGCCGCGCTCCGTCGTCGCTCCCGGGCGGGAGTCGAACGTGTAGAGCTGCGACGGGATCCCCGCGGTCTCCTTCATCGTCCACGGATCGGCTGCGTTCGCGATCGCGAGATCGTCTGGGCGCTGGAAGTCCCAGATCCGGCCCTTGATCGCGGCGTAGTGCTCCATCGTGCTGAACCGGTCGAGGTGGTCCTCGGTGACGTTCGTGAGGACGCCGGTCCTGCCGCGGAACGTCGTGCAGTTCTCGAGCATGAACGCGGCGACCTCGACGACGATCAGCCCGCCGGGCATGTTCGCCGAGTGATCGACCGCGTCGATCATCGGCATGTTACCGAGGTTGCCGCCGCAGAACGTGGGGCGCCCGGAGGCCTCGCACAGTGCGCCCGTGAGCGCGGTCGTCGTCGACTTACCGTTCGTTCCCGTGATCGCGAGGATCGTGGCGTCGCGATCGATGAAGCGATACGCGAGCTCGATCTCGGCCATCACCGGGATCCCGGCGGCCGCGGCAGCGCGCGTCTCCGGCAGCGACGGCACGCCCGGTGACATCACGACCAGCTCGGCCG
The DNA here is from genome assembly GCA_031421915.1 of Myxococcales bacterium. Classification (GTDB taxonomy): domain Bacteria; phylum Myxococcota_A; class Polyangia; order Haliangiales; family Haliangiaceae; genus JABFXX01. The sequence goes on from JANOPP010000512.1 coordinate 9,168, forward strand.
CGAGGTACGTCGTCAGGTCGTGACCGCCGAGCTCGAAGCGGACGGGGACGCCGTCGAGTTGCTTGATCTGATCGGTGAGCTTGTCGGCAGGTTTTCCATCGGTGACGATGACGCGCGCGCCGCGCTTCGCACAGAACTTCGCGACCGCGATGCCGGTCTGTGCGAGACCGACCACGACGACGGTCACGCCGTCCAGATCGATGCTCATCGGAACTTCAGGGTGCCGAGCGCGACCAGGGCGAGCAAGGCGGAGATCAGCCAGAACCGGACGATGATCTTCGGTTCGTCCCAGCCCTTCTTCTCGTAGTGGTGGTGGATCGGTGCCATCAGGAACACGCGTTTGCCGACGGTCTTGCCCTCGGCGTTGACGTGCTTGGTGGCCTTGTAGACGCCGCGCTGGATGACGACGGACAGCGTCTCCATGACGAACAGGCCGCCGACGATCAGGAGGACGATCTCGTTCTTCGTCAGCACCGCGAGCATGCCGATCGCACCGCCGATGCCGAGCGCGCCGACGTCGCCCATGAACACCTGCGCGGGGTACGTGTTGTACCAGAGGAAGCCGATCCCAGCGCCGAACAGCGCGGCCGCGAAGATCGCGAGCTCTTCGACGCCGTCGATGTGCGCGACGTGGAGGTACTGCGCGATCGTGACCTCCTCGCCACCGCGCACGACGAGTGTGGTCTGTACGCCCGCGATGTACGCGAAGATCAGGAACGTTCCGGCGTTCATGATCGAGGGACCGATCGCGAGGCCATCGAGACCGTCGGTGAGGTTGACCGCGTTGGCGGTGCCGACAACGACGAACGCGCCGAACGTCATGTACATCCACGCCGGCATCACGATGCCCTGCTCGTAGAAGTTCGTGAACGGAACCTGCAGGTGCAGCCGCACGTCCTCGGGCATGAGGTCCGAGTAGAAGAGGAACGCCATCGCCGCGCCGGAGATCGCGAACTCGAGGAACAGGCGCAGGGTGCCGGAGATGCCCTTCTTGTTCTTCTTCGCGACCTTCGCGTAGTCATCTGCGAAGCCGATCGCGCCGAACCCGACGGTGACGGTCAGCGCGAGCCACACGTAGTGGTTGCGGAGGTCACACCACAGGAGCGTCGACACGGACAGGCAGAACAGGATCAGCGAGCCACCCATCGTCGGGGTGCCCGCCTTCTTGAAGTGGGTCTCCGGCCCATCGGTGCGGATCGTCTCGCCGATCTGCCGCGACTTGAGTCGCTCGATGAACCATGGCCCGATGATGAACGACAGGATCAGCGCGGTGATCGCCGCGGCGAGGATGCGCGTCGACGTGTAGCGGAAGACGCGCAGGAAGCCGATCTTGTCGCCGAGCTCTCCGTACAACAGGTGGAACAGCACTAGCGGACCGTCTCCTTGATCGCGTCGAGGACGCGCTCGAGCTTCATTCCTCGCGACGCCTTGAGCAAGATCCAGTCACCCGGCTGGGTGTTGTCGAGTGCGAGCTTCGCAGCTTGTTGTGGGTCGTCGGCCTGCTCCGCGATGTGGTTCGCGGCGCCGTGATCGAACCCATTGAGCACCTCGCCCGCGAACGCGCCGATCGTGATCAGCCCCACTCCCAGCTCGAATGCGAGAGCGCCGACCTTGTGATGCGCGTCTCGCGCATGACTTCCGAGCTCGAGCATATCGCCGAGGATCGCGATCGCCTTCTTGCCATGTGCCCGTTCGGCGAGCGCGCGCATCGCGGCGGCCATCGACGCCGGGTTCGCGTTGTAGCAGTCGACGATCACCTTGCGCCCACCGAGCTCGATGACCTCGCCACGCATCGCGGGCGGACGCGCGCGGCCGATGCCGGCGAGCGCTTCGGCGACCGAGGCACCGGCCGCATGTGCCGCGGCGATCGCGGCGCACGCGTCGAGCGCCGCGTGGCGACCGACGAGGTGGAGCGTGATCTCGTGGCGCGTGCCGAACACGTCGAGGACGAGGGCGCCGCCGGCATCGAGCGGTTTGTAGTCGACGAGCGTGACGTCCGCCTCGGCCTCGCCGAACGTGACGTGGCGGGCCTTCGGGCGATGCGTGCGCGCGAGGTGGCCGAGGCGATCGTCGTCGATCGGGCGGACGATCGTGCCGCCGTCGCGCAGGCCCAGCCAGATCTCGCCCTTCGCCTTGGCGATCGCATCCGTCGACCCGAGCAGCTCGATGTGCGCGGTGCCCGCGTTGACCACGACGGCGACATCGGGCTCGGCGATCTTCGTCAGATATTCGATCTGCCCGGCACCGCGCATCCCCATCTCGATCACGCCGTACTCGTGGAACAGGCGGAGGCCGAGCAGCGTCAGCGGCACGCCGGTCTCGTTGTTGAGCGAGCCCTCGGCGGCGAGCGTCGGACCGGCGGCCGCGAGTGCCGCGCGCGTCAGCTCCTTGGTCGTCGTCTTGCCGGCACTGCCGGTGATCGCGACGATCTTGCCGGGCCACGCACGGCGATGGTGGCGCGCGATCTTGCCGAGGCCGATCCGCGTGTCGCCGACGACGATCTGCGGGACGGCGACGTCGACGAGTCGCTCGACCATCACCGCGACGGCGCCGGTCTCGACCGCGGCCGCGCAGAACTCGTGGCCGTCGTGCTGCTCGCCCTTGATCGCGACGTACAGCGATCCCGTCAGGGCCTTGCGGCTGTCGATCACGATCCGGTTGATCAGATTCTCCGGCGCGCTCGGTTCGGTGCGCGCGCGCTTGCCGCCCGACGACGCGGTGACCTCGCCGCCCGCATCCCGCGCGAGGCCCGCGAGTAGGCGCGTCTCGCGCAGCGTGCATGCCTCGGCCGCTTGCTCGCGATCGTCGAAGTGGTGCTTGGTCGTGCCGACGATCTGGTAGTCCTCGTGGCCCTTGCCTGCGATCACGACGACGTCCCCGGGGACCGCCTCGGCGATCGCCGCGCGGATCGCGATCGCACGATCGACCTCGACGAGGAACGGCCGCGGTACACCGGGCAGGATCTGATCGAGGATCGTGCGCGGATCCTCGGTGCGCGGATTGTCGCTGGTCACGACCGCGAGATCGGCGAGCTCCGCGACGGCGGCGCCCATCTTCGGTCGCTTCGTCGGATCGCGATCGCCGCCACAGCCGAACACGCAGATCAGCCGTCGCCGGGTCAGCGGCCGCACGGCGGCGAGCACGTTACGCAGCGCATCCGGCGTGTGCGCGTAGTCGACGAGGATGTCGAGGTCTAAGGCCCGAGCTGAGATCGACACGACGCGCTCGACGCGACCAGGCACGCCGGGCAGCGCCGCGATGCCCTTCACGATCGTGTCGTGCGGGAGACCGAGCGCCTCGCCGATGCCGGTCGCGAGCGCGAGGTTCTCGACGTTGTAGTGACCGATCAGCGGCTTCGCGGTGAGCTCGAGCTCGCCGCGGGGCGTCGCGATTCGCGCCTCGATACCCTTCACCGTCGAGCGCTGCTCCGTGACGCGGATCTCCGCGTCCACGCTCGGAACGCCGGCCGCGGTCACGCGCAGAACGCGCCCCGTCGCCGCGGTGCCCATGTTCGCGCCCTCGGGATCGTCGACGTTGACGACCGCGGTGCCCGCGAGGTGATCCGAGAACAGCCGGCGCTTCGCGTCGCGATACGCCTCCATCGAGCCGTGGACGTCGAGGTGGTCCTGCGTCAGGTTCGAGAACGCGGCGACCGCGAACTTCACGCCGGCCACGCGGTCCATCGAGATCGCGATCGACGACACCTCCATCACGACGTGCGTGCAGCCCGCGTCGCGCATCTTCGCGAACGTCTCGTGCAGCACCTGCGGCGTCGGCGTGGTGTACGGCGCGTCGATCGACTGCCCATCCCAGCGATACGTCACGGTGCCGATCACGCCCGGCTTTCCGCCGGCAGCAACGAGGATGCTCTCGACGAGGTACGTCGTGGTTGTCTTGCCGTTCGTTCCGGTGATGCCGATCAGGGTCATCGCCTTCGCCGGATCTCCGAGCGCGCGCCCGACGAGCACGCCGAGCGCGACGGAACCGGACGGCACCACGACGACGGCGACCTTGGCGCCCGCAGGCACGGCGTCTTCGCGCTCGACGACCACCGCGGCGGCACCGCGATCGATCGCGGTCTGCAGGAACGCGTGGCCGTCGGAGCGAATTCCCCGGACCGCGACAAAGACGTCACCGGGTCCGACCGCTCGCGAGTCGCTCTGGACCGCTGCGATCTCGATCTGGGCTGCGATGGTCCCCGCGTCGGTCGCGCCGAGCACGCGCGCACCGTGGAGGCCGTCGATGAGGTCGCGGAGCGTCATACCGATCGAACGCGCAGCCTCCCCGATTTCGTGCAGCGAGGCAAGCGTCAGCGGGGTTGCGCAGGGGCTTGCGCGCGCTGCGAATTTCCGTCGGAGAACACGAGCTTGATCTTGCCCTGCGGCCGGACCGCACCGGGAGCCGGTACCTGCTCGATCACCTGGCCCGAGCCGACCACCTCGACCGCGATCCCCTGCGCTCGCGATAGGTCGAGCGCGCGGCCAAGGCCCATGCCCAAAAAGTCTGGAACGCTACCGGGAGCGGGCGTGGCGGCAACCGCGACGACCGGCACCTCGGCGCCCTGGAGCGACGGCTTGACGACCACCGGCTTGACGACCACCGGCTTGACGACCACCGGCTTGACGACCACCGGCTTGGGGCTCGGGATCGTGCAGGTCTTCGGCGCCGTGTCGAGCAGCGGGTTCGCGCCCGGAACGGGCGGCGGACAGATCAGCGTCTTGCCAGGCACGCCGAGGTAGCGGAGCGTCTCGCTCGCGACCGCGGCGAACACGGGGCCGGCGACCTTGCCGCCGTAGTAGTCGCCGCCGCTCGGCTCGTCCACCATCACGACGATCGCGAGCCGCGGGTTATCGATCGGCGCGAGGCCCGCGAACGACGACAGGTACTTGTCGGGCGAGTACTGCTTCTCGACGGGATCCCACTTGTGCGCGGTGCCGGTCTTGCCGCCGCACAAGAAGCCGGGGACGAGGATGTCCTTCGCGGTGCCGCCTTCCTTGCCGCGCTCGAACACCGCCGCGAGCATCTTGCGCATCGTCTCGGCCGTCGCGGGCTTGACCATCTGCACCGGCTCGGCCTGCGCGGCGTAGAGCAACGTGCCATCGCGATCGATCACGCGCTCGACGATCCGCGGCGCGTGATAGACGCCGCCATTGCCGAGCGCCGCCATGCTCGCCGCGACCTGCAGCGGCGTCACGGTGATGCCGTAGCCGAACGAGATCGTCGCGAGCTCCATGTCGCGCCAGGTCGATGCATCGCGAATGCGGCCGACCTGCTCGCCGGGGAGCTCGATCTGCGTGCGGGCGCCGAATCCGAACTTCTTGAGCGCGGCGTGCAGCTTCGCGCTGCCCATCCGCAGGGCGATCTTTGCCGCGCCGACATTCGACGAGTGCTTGATGATGCCGCTGACGTCGAGGTACGGCACCGGATGCGTGTCCCGGATCGGCGAGCGCCGGCCGGCCATCATCATCGCGCCGTTCTCGAGATCGAAGCCGGTGTCGGCACGTACCGTGCCGTCGTCGATCGCCGCGGCGACGGTGAAGACCTACATCACCGAGCCTGCCTCGAAGGCATCGGTCACCGGCTTGTTGCGCGCACCGACGTGCTTCGCCTCGGAGTTCGGATCGTAGGTCGGGTAGCTCGACATCGCAAGCACGCGACCGGTCTGCACGTCGAGCACGACCACGACGCCGCTCTTCGCCTCGTTCGCCGTGATCGATTCAAAGAGAGCGCGATCGGCGATCGCCTGGATGCTGCGATCGAGCGAGAGCTGCACGGTCGCCCCGGGCTCCGGCTGCGCAAAGCCATCGGCGAACATCTTGCGACCGCGTGCATCGCGCAGGGCCTGACCCTCGCCGCGCTCGCCGACGAGCTGCTTGTCCATCGACAGCTCGATACCCTCGAGGCCGCGACTATCGATGTCGGCGCGCCCGATCACGGGACCGCCGGTCGCACCGCCGGGATACCAGCGCCGCGGCTCCTTCGCGACCCAGATCCCGGGGAACTTCGCGTCGCGCACCTTCGTCGCGATCTCGTGCGTCACGTGGCGATCGAGCCAGACGAACTTCCGATCTGTACCGAGCTTGGCCTCGAGCGCAGACGCATCCTCGCCGAGGATCTTGGCGAGCTTATCGGCGGTATCGGTGACGTCGCGGATCTCGCGCGGATTCGCCCAGATCGAGTCGGCGTCGGCACTGACAGCGAGCGGACGGCCCTGCGCATCGACGACATCGCCGCGCGGCGCCGGGATGTTCACCATCATGCCGTGCTGGCGATCAGCGAGCTCGCGGTAGTGCGCACCGTCGGCAACCTGGAGGCCCCACGCGCGCCACGCGACGCCGCACAGTGCGAGCGTGATGAGCGCGCCGGCGAGGTACGCACGGATCCGCGCGTTGTGCGGGATGCCCGGCGTCATCGGCTTGATCGCCGGATCCTGGCGCGCCTTCATCGGGTCGCGACCTTGCCGCCGGTGATGCGTGGAACGACGACGCGGATCGCGTCGGGCGACACCGTCTGCATGCCGAGCTGGAGCGCGAGCCCACGGATCCGCTCGGGCGCGGTCAGCATCGCCTGCTCGAGCTCGAGCTGGCGGCGCACCTCCCGCAGCGTGCGCACGCGCTCCGACGACTTCGACAGGAGCAACCCGAGCCGCAGCACCTCGTGCTGGCGGGTCACGCGGATCACGCCGGTCGCCGTGAGCAGCAGTGCGGCGATCACCATGACGACCACCACGATCCGGACCGACGGCGCCTCTCCGTCTGCCCGCTTGAAGATCCGATACACCGAAGCGGGGGACATCATGCGCGTCTGCTCACTACACGCTCGTGCTCGGAGCGACGCAATTTTTTGACGCATTCTCGTCACCTGCGCGACGCGCCGAATTCGAGCCACACTGGACGAGATGCCCCGGCTGCCCGCCACGCTCGCCTGCCTCGTGCTCGGTGCGGGCGCCTGCCTGCCGCAGCACGCGGCGACGGTGCGCAAGGTCGGCATGGTGTCGTCGGTCGCGGGTGTCGTAGGGCTGATGGGCACCGCCCTCGTCCAGAGCTACGCGAACAGCGACACGATGCTCACGGGATTCTCGATGATGTCGGGCATCGGCATCGTGGTGTTCGCGTACGGAGAGATCTACCTGCCGCCGCCCGGCCCGGAGCCGGAGACCGAGACAGAAAAACACCGACGCTGGGCCAAGATCCTGACGACCCGTGCGTCCGGTGCCGCTCGCGAGGGCCGGTGCCCACGGGTTCGGCGGCTCGAGAAGCGAGTCAACGTCTACGACCGCGAGGTCCATGACTTCGTGTTCATGCGCGACGCCGCGATCCTCAAGTGCCTCGGCGGTCCCCTCCCGACCGTTCCCCTCGAGCCCGACGCGCCCGCGCCCGTCGAGGAACCGCCTCTGCTGACGCTGCCGCCAGGCACCGTGATCCCGCCGACCCCGTAGTCGGGCCCACGCCTCGTGAACCTGCCGACCCCGTAGTCGCGCCGTGCCCGATCACGCTCATCTCACGCGGCGCCTCGCGCGGGCTTCACGAGGGCACCCGAGCGATGTCACGCGCCGGGGTGGCATTCCTGGATTCATGGACACCTCGATCAAGATCACGGCAGCCTGGAGTGCGGCCCTTGCCCTGATCGCCGGCGCGCTCCTCTACTTCTCCGACCACGACAACCTCGACCGCCACTGGCGGATCGCCCTCGTGATGGTGCTCAGCGCGGTGCTCGTCATGATGTGGCCCGCCCTTCGCGGCACGAAGCGAGCGGTGTCGTGAAGGCGCGCTTTGCCGCCGTGATCCTCGCGGGCTTCGCGCTGAGTGCATGCTCGATGAAGGCCTCGCACGCGTTCATGTCGGGCGGCCTGATCGTCGCCACCGGCGGTGCGGTCGCCCCGGGCGAGTATCGCGACCTGAGTGCGCCCACGGTCTCGGTCGGCCTCGCCTTGTTCGCCGTCGGCTGGGTGCTCCATCAGTCCACCGACCCGAGCGGCGGTAGGGCGTCAGTCCAGCAGGTCTACACGGTCCTCGAACCGGTCGAATCGAGCGCCACGGCGGGCGCCGAGTCCGGGGAAAAGCTCGAAATCTACCGCAGGTTGCCGGCCGATCACGCGTTGTTCACTCCCTGACCGCGGCGGTGTCACGCACCCTGGAACCACACTGAGCTTCATGATGCGAATCAGCCGAGACTTCCAGCCGAGCGGGTTCACGATCGCGGGTGCCGTGGCGATGTCCGCCGGCGCCCTGATCTACCTGGCGGACGAGGTCCCGAAGGCGCGCAACTGGCACGTGTTCACGTGGCCGTCGATGGCGCTGATGGCGTTCGGCGTCGTGCTCGCGCTGATCGGTGCGTTCTGGGGACGCAGCGAATAGACCGATCTCCTAGCGCGAGCGACTGACGGGCGAGGGGCCCGTGATCATCGCGGGGACGTTCGGCGCCGCCGTGCGCTCGCACACCCGCAGGCGGGCGGAGCGGGACCGTGGGTTGCGCGCGATCTCCTCGTCCCCGGCGACCACCGACTTGCGGGTGATCAGCTCGCACACCGCCTCGAGCCGCTCGCCCGCCCCGACGGCGAACTTCGGCGGCAGCGACGTCGTCCACGCGAGGTCGCGGAACCGGTTCTTGACCGGCCGGTCCTCGAGGGAGTGGAAGCTGATGATCGCGCAGCGTCCACCCGGCGCGAGGAGGTCGGGGAACTCGAACAGGAATCGCTCGAGCTGGTTGAGCTCCGCGTTGACGGCGATCCGCAGGGCCTGGAAGGTCCGGGTCGCGGGATGGATCTTCGACTTGCGCTGCTCGATGATCGGGATCCCCATCGCGATCACGGCCGCGAGCTCGGTGGTCGTGTGCACGCGATCCGCGGCGACCGCCTCCTTGATCAGCCGCGCGATCTTCTTGCCGTAGCGCTCCTCGCCCAGCTCCTTGATCAGCTCCGCGAGGTCGTCCTGCTCGAGCTCGGTGATCAGCTCGAGCGCGGTCCGACCGCGCGTCGGATCCATCCGCATGTCGAGCGGACCCGCTTTCATGAACGAGAATCCGCGCTCTGCCTGATCGAGCTGCGGTGACGACACGCCGAGGTCGAGCAGGATCCCGGTGACCGGTCCGACGTTCAACTCCGCGAGAATCCGTCCCATGTCGGCGTACTCGCCGTGGACGAGCCGCGCCCGGTCCCCGAAAGGCGCGAGCCTTTCGCGCGCGGCCTCGAGCGCCGAGGGGTCGCGATCGATCCCGATCAGGGTCGTGTTCGTACGATGACCGAGCAGGGCTGCCGCATGGCCCGCGCCGCCCAGGGTCCCATCGACAATAACCCCGTCATTCCGAGCACCTAAATGCTCCAGGACCTCCGCGGCCAGCACGGATGTGTGGTCGAACCCAGCCACGTGGCTTCGTTACCACGCCGCCTGCGCAACATTGCAGAAATCTTGCGATCTCACCGCAAACCGTATGCAATTAGATGTGGGGATAGGCCCCACTTGCTTGACGATCCGGATGGTGTCTCTTAGACTCCACCGGCTCGTCGATCTGACGTTTGGCGACAGGATAACAGGTGCTTAGGTACAAAGAAACCGAAGACATCGACGCTCGCTTCAGCGAGGTCGAACGCATCGTGACTGCGTGGCGCGCTCGCGTCGCCACGGCGAATCCTGTCGCGCGCACCGAGTTCAACAACCGGCTTCGCATCTCGCTGATCCACCATGACGCCGCCCTCGAAGGCGAGGTCCTGTCGTACAGCGAGATCAAGGCGGCCGTCGATCCGAGCATCATCAGCGATCCGTCGCTCATCCCCTCGTACGAGGAGATCCGGCGCTTCGATGACTCGTGCAACTTCGCCGCCGAGCAGGCCGCGAACAAGAAGAAGCCGTTCAAGCTCGATACGGTCCGCGAGATCTATTCGATCCTCGCGCCGGACGAGAAGGCGAAGGGGCTCCCGTTCCGCAAGGAGAACCCCCTCCACCGGCTCTACTATCACGACATCCAGCCGCCCGAGAAGATCGTCCCCGCGATGCGCAAGCTCGCGGAGTGGATCGACGAGCCGGCGAACAAGCATCTCCACGTGATCGAGAAGGTCGCGACGCTCCACTCCAAGTTCATGGGGATCTTCCCGTGGGCCAAGGAGTCGGGCCGCACGATCCGCATCGCGTCGAACCT
>JANOPP010000513.1:0-2561 GCA_031421915.1 Myxococcales bacterium
GAACCGCGACCGCCACGAGAAGTCGCTGTGGACGGACAAGGGCGGCGGCGAGTCGATCGAGGTCTACCAGGCCGGCGACGAGCGCGGCGAGGCGTTCTACATCGCGCAGTCGATCCGGCAAGCGCGCGACGATGGACCGACCTCGCCGAGCGAGGTCGCCATCCTGTACCGGACCAATGCGCAGTCGCGCGTGCTCGAGGAGCACCTGCGCGCGGCACGTGTGCCGGCGAAGATCGTCGGCGCGGTGTCGTTCTACGAGCGCCGCGAGGTCAAGGACGTCATCGCGTACCTCCGCCTGCTCAGCAACCCGGCCGCGGACTCGGCGTTCGAGCGCGTGGTCAATGTTCCGCCGCGTGGAATCGGAGAGACCACGGTCGAGCGTCTACGCGCGGCGGTCCGGGCCACCGGTCACGGGCTCCTGGACACGGCACGGCTCGGCGGCCAGCTGACCGAGCGAGTCGAGGTCTCAGGCCTCGGCACGCCGGCGCGCAAGAAGCTCCATGCGTTCGTCGAGCTGATCGACGGACTGCGCGACGTGATCGAGAAGGGCGCGTCGGTCGCCGAGACGATCATCCAGATCGTCGACCGCAGCGGTCTCCGCGCCAAGCTCGAGGCGGATGGCAGCACCGAGTCACGCGACCGGCTCGGCAACCTGGCCGAGCTCGTGACCACAGCGGTCGACTTCGAGGACGAGAGCGACGAGAACAAGTCGATCGACGACTTTCTCGAGCGCATCGCGCTGTCGTCCGCGGGCGATCAGACCGCGAGCGAGCAGGTCGTGCTGATGACGATCCACGTCGCCAAGGGCCTCGAGTGGCCGCTCGTGTTCATCGCGGGCATGGAGGATGGCCTGTTCCCGTCGCTCCGCGAGCGCGACGGAACCTCGGAGGACGATGCGCTCGAGGAGGAGCGCCGCCTCGCGTACGTCGCGATCACCCGCGCACGCGACAAGCTGGTGCTGACGCACGCCCGGACGCGTCGCGTGTGGGGCGAGATGAAGATGCAGGGCCCGTCGCGGTTCCTCGATGATCTACCGCCGGGGTGTCTCGCGCAGCCGGTGCGGTCGCGCCAGCAACAGACGCCCGCCGCGCCGCGGATCGTCGATGGCAACTGGACCGGTCGCGACAGCGATGGTCGCGGCGGCTACCGTGCCCCCAAGCGCACGTTCGGCGGCGGTGGCGACGAGTTCGATCAGCGCGCCGAGTACGACGACGAGCCCGTGTTCCGGGTCGGCGAGAACGATCGGCGCCCCGGCGGCGGGTTTCCGATCGGCTCCACCGTGCAGCACGGGACGCTCGGGGCAGGGCGCGTCGTGTCGGTCGCCGGGACCGGCAAGGATCAGAAGGTCGTCGTCGACTTCGGACCGATCGGACAGAAGACGATCTTCGCCAGATTCCTGGCCGGCAGCGACGACGGCCTGAACTAGCGCGGACCTAGAAGATCACGGTGCCGGGCTGCGCGGCGTCGACCGACCACTGGAAGTTGTCGAGGATCGAGACGGAATCATAGAGCCCATCGCTCGTGTCCCAGATCGCGATGCGGAGCTTGATGACTTCGCCGCCGACCACGTTGCCGGACGTGACGAGCCAGCCTGTACCGCCACCGACCTGGTTGTTCGCGGAGCAGTAGCCGGGCTGGCCCGTAGCGTTCGCGTTGACGCCGGGGTTCACCGGATCCATGCCGGTGCCCACGAGCTCGGTCGTGGACGCGCAGGTGCTGATCGTTCCCGCGACCGAGAACGACGCACAGCCGATCGGGCCGTTCTTGCACACGGTGAAGAGGCCCGTGTTGCCCGATGCGAGGTTCACTCCGACCGGGTACTTCGTCATCGCCGGTGACGTGTAGAACGCGAGGTTCTTGTCGGTCGGGTTCGCGGGTGTACCGGCCCACGTCGAGTCGAGAAGGACGACGAAGAAGTCGTTGAATGGACTGCACGTCCACTCCGGGTACTCGGAGCTCATGAAGTTCGTCGACAGCTTGAACGACTTTGCATTGCTCGGCGCCCGGATCGAGAGCTCGAGCATGACCGGATCGTTGATGGTCGCGCCACCGGCGGGCGCCGGGCAGCCCGGAGCGTTCGGCAACACGTTGCCGTTCGCGGCGTACCAGTCCGTCGGCACGGTGCTCGTGACACCGAGCGCGGCGGCTGTCTGGAACGCGTTGAAGTTCGGAGCCGTCTGGCCGGTTGCGGCGGCGTGTCCCGTCGCGAGAACGGCGAACGAGCTCCCGCCCTGGACCGTCGTGCCGCCGAAGCTCGGGCGGATCGAGCGCTGGTTCGCGTTCGGCGTGCCGGTACCCGACGGGAGCACGAGGCGCGCGGAGATCACGCCCCACTTTCGATCGGTCATCGTCGCCGTCTGGCACAGCTCCATCGCCTTCGCGTAGTCCATCGCGGTGGCGGAGTTGCTCGCGAGCCCCGTGTCGCACGCAGCCGCGACGACGTTGTCGACCATGCCGTCGCAGTCATCGTCGATGCCGTTGCATTGTTCGGTTGCCGTCGGGAAAAACGGGCAGCGATATTCGCAGTCTTCCGTCGCGGGATCGAGGTCGGCGAACCCTTC
>JANOPP010000514.1:0-1782 GCA_031421915.1 Myxococcales bacterium
GATGGCCGCGAGTCCGATCGCCTGCGCCAGGTGGCTCTTGCCGGTGCCAGGAGGTCCGAGGAAGAGGCCGTCCTTCTGTTCAGCCACGAAGCGGCAAGACGCCAGCTCGAAGATCAGTCGCTTGTCCATGCGCGGGTTGAAGGTGAAGTCGAAGTTGTCGAGCGTGCGTCCACAATCGCGAAAGCCGGCGTGTTTGACGCGACGCTCGATCAGGCGATCGGCGCGACGATGCAGCTCGTCGTGCACGAGGTTGGTGAGGAAGTCATGCGGGGACAGGTTCTCCGCCTGGGCCTGCACGATCCTCGTCGGCAGCGTCGATGCCATGCCGGACAGGCGGAGCTTGCGGAGGGAGCGATCGAGTTCGGTCGTGTTCATGGTCTTGGGTCTCGGTTAGGCGACTCACCACGTCGCGGTAGTGGCTCAGGTCACGGATGAGGCCGTCGGCCTGCTGCAGCAGCGCCATTGGGTCGTGGGGTCGCTTGGCCAACCGTGCGACGACGCGGTAGCCGTCGACGTCGCGCTCGAGGGCGGTTCGGCAGCACGCTTCGATCCAGGCGATGCCGTGGCGCTTCACAAGCGAAAGCACGCCGAGGATCTCGCGGGCGGCGTACTGATGACGGCGCTGCTCGATGCGTTCACACAACGCACCGACGTGCTTGCCGGCGACGCGCGCCCGCTGCACCAGTTGGTCGATCTGCGGTGGAGTGCGCGGGCTTCGGTCTCTCGGATCGACGCGGAAGAAGCCGTCCTTGGTGCGCAGGTGTTCGCGCAGGAGCTGGCCCGTCTCGGGATCGAGGATCCGCACACGGCAGTCATCCCAGCGCACGTGCACCAAGCGACCGATCCGCCCCGGCGGCACCGCGTAGTACGCCTTCGCGACCTCGATGCAGCCATCGAGGTGCACGACGCGCACGGCATGCTGGTAGTAGCGAAATGGCTCGGCCGGCAGCGGCAGCAACGACCCGCGCTCCTCGGCAAACATCTCGGCCACCTGGCGCTTGCACGTGCCGTGGATCCGCTTGTCGGCCCAGCGCTCCGCCCATTGATCGAGGTGGCGCTGCGCCTCCTCGATCGAGTCAAAGCGCATGCCGGCGAGCGGCGTCTTCTGCGCGAAGCCGACCGAGGACTCGACCTTGCCCTTGCGATCCGGATGGCGGACTCGCGCCGGCAACGCGACCACGCCGTAGTGCGCGAGCATGTCGCGGTAGAGCGGGTTGAGCGTCGGATCGTGCACGTCGGCCACGACCACGCCCTCGCGCAAGTTGTCGAGCACGATGGTCCGCGGCGCACCACCGAGTCGACGGAACGCCGTCTCGTGTAGTTCGCACCACACCTTCGAGCTCGACTGCCACGCCAGCAGCCAGATCGCCTTCCGACTGCAGCCAAGGGTCAGGGCGAACAACCGCGTTCGCCGGTACTTGCCGGTCGTCGGGTGCTTCACCAGCGGCCCCGTGCCGTAGTCGACCTGCCCCTCTTCGCCGGGCGCCGTCGTGATGCGCGGATGCGCGATCGGCGACGAGGGATGCAGCTTGCGCACGAAGCGCTTCACCGACTGGTAACTGCCCGTGAAACCGTGGCGGTCGACCAGATCTTGCCAGATCGATTTGCCGTTGCGCCCCTGGTCCAGCGCGCAAGCGATCAGGTCCCGGTGCTCTTCGCAACGACTCCTGGCCGACGAGGTCAGCGCCTCGATCGGCGGCGCATCGCTCGACCCGGGGGTCACCTGACTGGCCGGTTTTGACTCCGGCCCTGGGCCGGGGGTCACCTGACTGGCCGGTTTTG
>JANOPP010000515.1:0-2745 GCA_031421915.1 Myxococcales bacterium
TAGCCGTAGCCGCCGTGGATCTGCACCGCGTGATCGCAGACGAAGCTGCACATGTCGGTCGCCGTATTCTTGGCCATCGCCGCGAGCGCCGCGGGCTGCTCGCCCTTCAGGACGCGGGTCACGCACTCGCCGGTCAGCGCGCGCGCCGCCGCGATCCGCGTCGCCATGTCGGCGAGCTTGTGCCGCGTGACCTGGAACCCGGTCAGCGGCTTGCCGAACGCCTGGCGCTCGCGTGCGTACGCGATGCTCTCGCGATAGGCGAGCTCGGCGATCGCGACACACTGCGCCGCGAGCATCAGGCGCTCGGCGGCGAAGTTCTTCATGATCATCGGGAACGCGCCGTTCTCGGCACCGATCCGGTTCGCGACCGGCACGCGACACCCGTCGAAGTGGAGCTCCGCGGTGTCACTCGCCCACCAGCCGGTCTTGCGCAGCTTCTTGCTGACAGAGAACCCCGGCGTTCCCTTCTCGATCACGAGCAGCGAGACGCCTCCGTGCCCGGGGCCACCGGTGCGGACAGCCGTCGTGACGAAGTCGGCGCGCGTCCCCGACGTGATGAACGTCTTGGCGCCGCTGACGACGTAGTGGTCGCCGTCGCGCACGGCGCGGGTAGCAAGCGAGGCGACGTCGCTGCCGCCACCGGGCTCGGTGATCGCGAGCGCGGCGATCTTGCCGTCGGCGAGGCACGGGCGGACGAACCGATCGTGCTGCTCCACGGTTCCAAACCGGATGATCGGCGGGAGCGCGATGCCGTGGCTGCCGAGGCCGACCAGCGTACCGACCGAGCGGCCCGCGAGCAGCATCTCCTCGCTCCCGGCGAGCACGTGCCCGAGATCGCCACCTTGACCGCCCACCGACTCGGGATAGCCATGACCGACGACCCCGGCCTTGCACGCGGTCGCGTACAGCTCGAGAGGGAACTCCTCGTTCTCCTCCCACTCGGCCCCGAACGGCGCGATGTGGGTCTGCGCGAACCGTCGCGCACTCGCACGCACGGCGGCGTGTTCCTCACTCTCGAACAGGTAGGTCATGCGAGCCGCGAGCATACGCAGAAGTGATAACAAGAGGCATGGTCTCGACTGCCACCGCCGTACCGCCACGCCTGCGACGTTCTCGTTACATCTCGTGGTTCGGGCACATGGGAGCGGTCTATCTGTTCCACGACCTCTACGGCTACCTGATGGAGATGAGCCCCGACATCGCCGAGATGATCGAGGCGTTCGCGGACGGTGTCGATACGAAGGAGACGACCGAGTACTACCGCGGCAAGCTCGGCGACGCCGACCCCGCGCAGTTCGTCGACATTCTCGTCGGGCACTCCGTCCTCGTCGATCCCAACGAGGACGAGATCGAGGGCGTCTGGGCGATGGTCCCGATCCACGGCAAGTGGAACGTATGGCGTCGCCGCGAGGATCGGCTGACGTTCTGGACGGCCTGGGGCGAGCGCCCCGTCCAGCAGATCTTCCTCGATGCCGACGAGACCAAGATCTGGGACGCGTTCGATGGCACCAAGCGCCTGATCGAGCTGCGCCACCACCACGACAACGCGAAGATCCTGTCGGTCGTCCGCAAGCTCGTCCATAGCGACGTCCAGGCGCTCAAGCTCTCGGTGATGCCGTGGTCGGTCTACGCCAAGCGCCCGGCGATGGCTCCGCCGTACCTCGGCTCGACGATGCCGTACACGAAGTGGCAGCCGGGCACCAAGGCCCCCGGCTTCCGCGAGGCCGCCGCTGGCGATCCGCGCTCGAGCATGAGCCTGATCTCGCCGACCGAGTACTACAAGCACGACGTCAGCGACGCCGATGCCCAGTTCGATCATCAGGAGACGACGCTCTCGCATCTGTTGCGGGAGCCCCACCCGGTGCTCCACGACAAGACGTATGGCCAGGCGCTGATCGACGCGCTGCTCGCCAAGGACGCGATCCCAGATTCCGGATCGGGCACGGTTCGCGTGCTCGAGATCGGCGCAGGTCTCGGCTACGTCGGGCGCGATGCCATCAAGCGGCTCACCGATGCGAACCGCAAGGTCGAGTACACGATCGTCGAGCTCGCCCCTGCCCTCGCCACCGCGCAGCAGGAGCGGATCGGCAAGGACAACGCGACGTGGATCATCGGCGACGTGCTCGACCCGACCACCGCCAGCAAGCTCGCGGCCGGCAGCTTCGACCTCATCATCTCGAACGAGATGGCGGGCGATCTCCCCGCGCGCCAGCTCTCGCGCCCTGACATCGGCCTCGAGCCCGATCAGGGCAACGTCGACCGCGCGAAGCTCCGCGAGTTCTCGGCGATCGCCGCCGACCGCAACGTCAACCTCGACGATGCACCCGAGCCGTTCTATCTGATGACCGGCGCGTTCGAGCTGATCGAGAAGATCGGCACCTGGCTCGCACCCGGCGGCCTCGCCGTGGTCACCGAGTTCGGCGATCTCGCCGCGTGGCCGAAGCTGTCGACGCACCTCGATCACCCGGAGCTCTCGACCCACTTCGGGCAGCTCCAGCAGGCCGCGCGCGCCGCAGGCCTCGAGGCGAACATCGAGTTCGTGATCGACCTCCTCGACTTCGACCGCGATCTGAAGGGCCTCGCCACGACGCGCAGCCACTTCCGCGCACTGCGCGCCCTCGCCGCGGACGCCGGGATCGAGCTCGCCAAGATCGGCTACACGCCCGAGCTCCTCGCCAAGACCGTCGGAGACAAGCTCGACATCGCGCACGTGGGCGAGCTCCGCTGGGACAAGATCGAGGACCG
>JANOPP010000516.1:0-2998 GCA_031421915.1 Myxococcales bacterium
GCGCGCCGCGGCGTGCCCGAGCAACGCGGGGATCGTCACGTGCGGCTCGCCGACCGTCAGCGCCATCGCGTCGCCTTCCGCGCGCGCGCCGCGGACGCTCGCGAGCGCAGCGAGTTCCCGCTCGTCGTCCGGTGCGACACCGCCCTCGAACGCGACCTCGACGACGTGGTCGCCGCCGAGCGAGCGGATGAGCTCCGCCGGCGAACCCTGCGCGATCACTCGGCCGTGGTCGACGATCGCGACGCGATCGCAGAGCTTCTCCGCCTCGTCCATGTAGTGCGTCGTGAGGAGCACCGTTCGCCCGCCGTGCTTCAGCGCGCGCACGACTTCCCACAACTGCCGGCGCGACTGCGGATCGAGTCCCGTGGTCGGCTCGTCGAGGAAGAGAAGCTCCGGGTCGCCGACGAGCGCGCACGCGACCGCGAGCCGCTGCCGCTGCCCGCCCGAGAGGTTCACGACCCAACTGTCGCGCTTCTCACCGAGCCCGACCTCGGCAAGGGCCGCCTCGGCGGGGCGTCCGCGCGCGTAGAACGAGCCGAAGAGCCGCAGCGTCTCCGCGACGGTGAGCTTGTCCGCGAGGCGCGTCTCCTGGAGCGTGACGCCGATCCGCTCGCGCAGTTCGCGCGCGTGCGTGCGCCACGATCGTCCCAAAACCTCGACCTCGCCCGCGGTCGGCTCGGAGAGCCCTTCGAGGATCTCGATCGTCGTCGTCTTGCCCGCGCCGTTGGGTCCGAGCAAGCCGAAGCACTCGCCCGCGCGGACGTCGAGGTCGAGCCCGCGCACGGCCTCGACGGGCGGTTTTCCCGCGAACGTCTTCACGAGGCCTCGGCAGCGGATCGCGTGGGTCATCGGGCGCGGGAGGATACTCGCGCGCGTGCTCCGCGGAAATCGGTCGCTGCGCGCGCGGAATACGATGCCAGAGCATTTTTTCAAATCGGGTAGGCGCCCCCGTTGCCGAGGGCGCCTCCCACAGAACCGTACTTGTGCTGTTCACATACGGCTCGTCAGGCCCGACGGTTTTCACCCCGCTGGGCGGCCGGTTCTCGACCTCGCTCATCCCAGTGCCAGCGTGAGCTGGACCGGGGCGACGACTTTCTCGCGCATCGCCAACCAGCGTTGCTCGATCGAGCGCTGCGCAATCTCGATCATCGTCGCGACCGTTGCCCTCTTCTCTCTGTTCCTCGGCTTCGGCACCGCGCGCGTCGCAGGTCGCTCTAGGGAGCGATCCGCTTCGCCGCGTCCGCTCGTCTTCACGAGCGCGTCGGCTGTTCCGGAAAACAAGAGAAGCTGCTTCGGCGCTTCGTCGACTGGGATCGCCTCACCTCCCGCGCGCGACTCGATCCCGCGCGTTACGACCGGCTTTCGTCGGCCTTGTGGCTTGTCGCGATCCTCTGACTTCTGCTGGGCCATCGCCCTTCGTCCTTTCGTCCTCGGGGCTACCGCTCGCGCGGGCCCCAGCAGATCTCCCTGGGTCAGCTGCAACAGACTTCGTGCACATGTCGTCGCCCCTACGCCCGCACTTCCGACGCAAACCGGGCTTCACCTCTACTGGCAGGCTCACCCAGCGCGGACGCCTCACGGCGCTTCACTTGCGTTCGACACGTTCACGCACCTACGACTCCATCAGACATCCCCTCGCGGGTTGCTTACGACGGTGCATGCGGCCCCCGCCTTCGGCTAGCTCCCGGTGTTCCGGGTCGATGCCCTTGTCTTCTCGGTGTCGGGTTCCCTGCGTCAGGGCCCCGGGTTTGGATTCACACCTCCTGTCTGTTGCGCCTGCCAGGCGCACCAGCGCGGGCCCCGACCGGTCCTCCGGTCGGGGCTCGTGCTGAGTCAGGGACGCGGAGCGCCCTCATGTGCGCCTTTGCTCCCCAGAACTCCTCTCTCGCCCATCCGGCCGCCCCGCCCGCCGTCCCAACTCTCTGTCCGCCACCGCCGCCAAAAGAAAAACCGCGGCGAAGCTAGGCCCAAACCCAACTCCGCCGCGAACGACAGGAACCCCGCGCCCCACCTGGCAGTCCGCTCCCCAAAAGCCGCGGCGGCAAGAGCGGTAGAGGCCACGGTTTCGCCGAAGCGAGCCGCCGCAGACGACATGACTACTTCTTCCCCGACCCCACGCGCTCCGCGGTCTCCGCCCCCGCGACCGAACCCGCGAGAACGACGACGACTCCCACCCATCCACGCTTCATTCCGATCCGCATGACACTTTCCTCGAAAGATAAAAACGGACCGACGCCGAGTGCTGACGGTACTCGGCGCCGGTCCGACGGGGGCCCCGGTCAGATCCGGTTCGAGCCCGATTCCACGCGCGCCACGAGCTCGGCCCGTGCCGCAGTCGATGCCGCAGGCGCTTCCGCTCCAAAAGCACGCTGGAGATTCGCCTGCTTGGCAAGTGGGCACTCGTTGTCGCAGCGGAAGCCTCGGAAGCTCTTCTCCGCGAACACAGGCAGCGCCAGAACGACCAACGCGGGCAGCACGAACAACGTCTTCATGGGTTCTCCTGGATGATGGGACTTGGATGCCCGCATCCACGACAACCCCGCGCACGCCCGCTCCTGCTCGAACCCGGTAAGAGCAGCATGCGCTGCGTATCGAGCTCGACCTTCAACGATTGCAACGAGACAAAGCGGAGCCGCTGACGCCGCTCACGATCCACGCGAGCGCAGCTCCGGAAAGCGCTCGCTCGAACGCACCGCCGCGAGCACGCGCGCGAAATCGGACTCGAACGGCGTGCCGGCAAACCGAGTCACAGCGGACTCGAGCTCCGTCCGACCCTCGTGCACGTTCCTCTCGAAACTCGTGCGCGCTCCGAGCAGCGAAGCCCGCGCCGCCATCGCGATGCGCTCTCGCCCCGCGTGCCCAGCCTTCGCGATCACCTGCGTCGACCCGCGTGCCTCGAGCTCGACGAAGCCGCTCCACGCGGCGGAAAACCGGCCCTGGCGCTCATCGGACGACGACTCGACGAGTTTGCGTGCCAGGTCGTTCGCCGTCGTCCAGG
>JANOPP010000517.1:0-3039 GCA_031421915.1 Myxococcales bacterium
GGGTCCCTGGTCACCGGTGAACCCGGTGGAAGTGGTACCCGCGATCGTCGGTGGCGACACCGTGAGCGGATCGCTCCAGGACAACCGATCCTCGCCCGCGGGTAGGGACCCCGACGGACGTCTCCAGTCGTTTGAAGACCACTCGCTTCTCGCACTTGCTGGCGAGGGCGTGCCGGTCCTACTGAGCACCGACGCGCAGGCCGTGATGAACACGACGATGCGTGAAGAATACATTCGCGCGACGATCGTCTTGGACACCTTCCGAGGGAACCCGACGCAAGGCGAAACGGGCAGAGGCAAGATGCCTGTGACGCGCGATGCGTACCTCGTAGCCCATCCAGGAATTGATCCCGCATCGGCACAGCCGCCATTCGAGCTCAGTTACGATGAACTCCCGGACGCAATGAAGCGGAACATCGACACCGCTTTCGAGCGAATGGTCTCCGATGCGTCACAACGCAGAGCTGACGTCACGACTGGGGACGCGGTAGATCGCCGCCGCAACGGAGACCGGCCATGAGCACAGATTGGCAGGAATCGCTGCACGCCGATCGACGCCGAGCGCATGCGGCGTGGGTGAGCCGCGGTGGTGACGGAGACGGGCGCCTCGTACTAGAAGGGAAAGATCTCTCCAAGGCGAACCTGACGGGAGTGTTGTTTTCCCGCGCGCGCTTCACGCGTTGCTCATTCTCGACGCCCAGTGCCCTTGCGCTGAGAGCGTGCGGTCCGACGAGCTTGGCGACCATGCGGTTACGAAACGTAGCGGTGTACGGAATCACGAAGTCCTCGTGCCCCTTGCTCATGCTCTGTCACCGAGGAATCGGTGCAGATGGAGCGACAACTACCCTGGCACAGGGGGCTGTGCTCGGATTCTCGCTCCCAGTCGAGACGCGCTACGTCTCAGACCGCTGTCCCCCTGTGAGCAGCGCGCCCACGTGGGTGCGCTGAATCGCGAACGCGTCGGCGATCAGGCCAGCGAGTGGCGCCGAGCATCACGAGGTTAGACGTGGGCGCCTTCGAGCGTGGCGCGCCACGCGAGCGGTTGCACGAGATGCGCAATAGTTCGCGACAAGCCACCAGTGCAGACCGAACCGATGCGCGCATCGTTTGAAGCCCCACGCCATCTGCTCTTGATTGGAGTCTCCATGTCGCCTCGTTCATTGCTGCTTGCAGGTCTTTGTCTGGTCTCTCTTCATACGACGCGCGCGAGCGCCGATATCGTTCGCTATCGCTGCACGGGTCCGACCGCCGGGCCGGTCCGCGTCGTTGTCGAGGACACTACGTGCCGCGGATTCACGGTCGGCGGAAAGCAACAGCTGTTTTCGCGCATGGCAAGCGGCACGTTGCTCGCGTCGCAGGACGGCAAGACCGTCGTGCTGATCGAGGACCACCTTTCGGGCGTCGTCTCCGGCGCCTCGATCGTCATCGATCTCGACCGCGAGAAGATCATCAATCCAGTGGTGGTGCAGATCTGGCGCGAGGGTACGCGGGTGGCTGCCTACGATGTCGCGCGCCTCGTGAACAACGTGAAGAAGGTAGCGAGCTCGGTCTCGCACGTCCGCTGGGTGGCATCGCTGCCGGCCGATGTCGATGGCGCGCAGTTCGCGATCGTCACCACGAGTGGACGCAGCATCACGTTCGACACCAAGACCGGCGCGATCACCGACGAGCGCACACTCAAGCGGTGACCGCCATCCAGACCGCCGGAGTCAGGCAACCGTGAGGCATCAGCGCGGCCGCGTCCATCGGTGAGCGAGGTCGCGGTCAGCCCATCCCGGAGTCCCGGAGCCGGGAGTCCCGGAGTGCCGGAGTGGCCGCGAGACGCTTCCACGGAGATCGTGTAGTCGCCGGCCGGGACCTCATCGAACTGAAACTTGCCGGCGCGATTGACCACTCCATACCGCGCCCGCACGGGCTCGTCCGACCGCAGCGCGTTTACGAAGGAGTGATCTCGGAACCCCTCGACGAAACCCCGTCGCGGATCGGGTCCGAGGCGAGCATCACGGTTGTTGCGGGTCAGCGCACGAAGGTGAAGCTCGTGTCTCCTCAGTGAAGCTTACCGTTGAGGTCCCTTGGGGATCGTCGGAGAAGCTCGCCCTCGCATCGGTTGGCGAGGGCGTCCAAGATAGCGTGACACAGCCCGATCTCGTGCTTCGGCCTGCGAGTACACCTTGTTGCCTGACAATCGGCGCCAGCGCATGCTCGGCGCGTGACCCTCTCCCTGTGTCTTCGCCGGACCGCATACTTCGCCGAGACACACGCAATCAAGGGTTGGCTCGCGATCGAACGTCTCCGGAATCGCTTCCCCGCGATCGCGGCCGTGGTCACGGACTATGCCCGGTGGAACCAGGTTCTGAACGCGCCCTCTGTGGACGGGGTGATCTCCGAACGGGTCCACTGGGACCGCGGGAGCCTCGACGACCGCCGTCTCTCGATGATGGTACGCGGTGCGGTCTACCCGATGGCGTACGTCGCTGCCGTCGAGAGCGCACGCCGCCACGGACTGCGCGCGCTGATCGACGCGGACGCGGACCGCGCACTTGGTCGGCTCGGAAACCTCGGGCACTCGTACACCGTGCACAAGAGCTTCGTCGAGGTTGTCGAGCACCTCGACGGCGACGAGCAGCGCGACCTCTGTGCGGAGCGTTACGCTGAATTCGTCGCGTCGCAGCTCGCGGTGAACGATGGGAGCAAGGAGGACGACAAGCTCGTGTTCGATGGTCCCGAGATCGATCGAGACAAGGTGATCGATTCCGTCATCGCGCACCCCGGTTTCCTGGGGCACTCGTTGATCACACTGGGCTACTTGCTGCGCTATCGCAGAGAGCTCGATGCCGCCCGCTGGCGATTCGCGTTGCATCGGCTGCGCGCGATCGCGGTTCCGTCGCCCAAGGACGCCCGCGAGGTGGAGTCTCAGCGGGGCCCCGGCGACCCGACCGAAGAGACACTCGCCCGTGTGATTGCGACGTTCGTCGAGAACGGGCCGCGCGAAGTCCACACCCCGACGCTCGCGGACGCCGCGTGCGATGTGTGGGACGG
>JANOPP010000518.1:0-3800 GCA_031421915.1 Myxococcales bacterium
CGATGGCGTGTTCTTCTCGGGCAGCAATGCCGAGAACTCGGGTATCGGCCTCGGTACGCCGGATACGAGCAACACGCAGCAGTTCCACCAGACGTGCACGAACTGCAACACGACGTCGGTCATCACGCCGACGACCTGCGGGGTGTTGGCCACCGTCGCACCAGTGGGAACGGCCGCACCGGCGAGGAGGTAGAAGTACGTGATGTCGATGACATCCTCGTTGAGGAGGCGACCACCGCAGAGCAGGGGACTGCCCGCGGCCGCGGCCGCGCACAGCGACGCGCCGCCCGCGAAGTAACCCTGGGTCGCCTGACCCGTGTCGACGCGCAGCACGTCGGGGAGGAACTGGCCCGCCACCTTGGTCGCGTAGGTGTCCGCGGCCGTCGCCTGAGCCGCCACGATCGTGGTGCCCGCGAGCGCGTCGCCGCCGGTGAAGATCGCTCCGCCGACCGCACCGCATGGCACGCCGCCCGGGATCGCGCCGTTGGTGGAGTTGAATCCGAGGAGGCCGTTGATCAAGCAGGTACCGTGGTAGATCGCCTTGAGGACGGTCACGGCCTCACCCTGGATTGCGGTGACCGCGGCAGCCGGTGCTCCCGCGAACGACGGAGCCGTCGCGTTGTAGCCGTCGAGGAACGCCGGGGTGATCAGGAGCGCCTCGGCGATACCGGGGCGACCGAGGAACTCGATCTGACGGAAGGTCGTCACGGGCGGGGTCACGGTCGGCACGCACATGCCGCCCATGGCCATCGTGCCGGTGCCGCACACGACATCGGAGACGCACTCGCCGTTGGTGAGCGTGGTGCCAGCGCCGCACTCCGTGGGCGTGCCTGCAACGCATTCGCCGCCGACGAGCATGGTGCCGGTGCCGCACTCGGTTGCGTCATCGCCGCAAGCGCCGAGGACGAGGGAGAGCGCGACTACGCCGCGCGTCAGGAGATTGAGGGTCGACATGTTAGTTGACCTCCTTGATCGAGATCGTTGACCAGGTGTCGAAGACGCCGGAGCCACCGATGGCGGCCAGCGGAACATTGAGCGCGATCGACGTGACGTTGTAGTCCTTGGTGAAGTCTGGCGCGCAGCTCGGCGGGTTCCACAGGTTCACATTGTCGCCGTCGAGCTCCGGGGTACCGAGGACGCCCTGGAGGAGCGTGTCGCCTTCGCAGTTCGGACCGGGGAAGTTCGCCGCCGCCGGGTCACCGATGCCGCCAGCGCCACCGAAGAAGCGCTTGGCGAGGAAGTCGCGGACCTGGAAGAACCGCTGGACGTCGAAGTGGAAACCGTCGGCGCGCTGGCCGACGAAGAAGCGCGAGGTGGCGAACGCGCCGCCGACCGACGTGGCGGTGTTGGTCGTGATCGTTCCGGCCTTGGAGGCCGTGAACGCGGTGCTCATGCCGGTGCTCGTGCCGACGACCGTCGTGCCGCCCGACAGGACGGTCAGCGTGAGCGGCTGGTTACCAGCCGCGGTCGGGGCGCCTGCCTCGATGCGGAAGATGAAATTCTCGGTGACGTTGGCCGCCGAGTTACGAGCCGTAGCCCTGGTGACGTGGAACTCGTAGCGGGCGTTCTCGCTCAGGTAGTACTGACGACCCGGCAGCGAGCGCGGGTTGACGTACATGATCAGGGCGAGCTCGGCGGTTGCGCCAGTGCCGCTCCTGAACGCGTAGTGGTCGGTCAGGTTCAGCGCACGACTCTTGAGGTCGTTGTCGCCGTCGTCGTGATCCGAGGCCTCTACCAGATGCGATGCAGTCCCGGCCATCAGCGCAAGGCCGAGTACCGAGCCACCAACCAACAGTCTCTTCATCCTCATATTTTCTTCCTCCTCAAAAGTACGGGTGCGTTGAGCTTGGAGTCCGCGCGCACGAACGCGCAGATCTGCCCTTCGATTTGCTTCCCTCGTCCAAACTACGACCCGCATCGTCAACTGGATCGGACTCGACCCAATAAAAGGAACATTGCATGGGTGTTCTGAGGCGATCCAGTTAGTTACGCATCGGAATTCGTTCATTCAGTACGTCAGGCGCGCCTCCCCTCGATCCCGATCCCGGATCGCGCGTACAGAGTGAGCATGCGCCTCGAGATCTGGTTCGCTGCAGCCTGCGTGTCTGGGGCGCTCACCCTCGCGGCGGCAGGATGCGACACGCCGAAGGCGACACCCGCCACGCGCTCCGAGCTCGCGCCCGATCCGGCCGTTGTTCGCTACCGCTACGCGGATGCTCCCGATCTCGAGGCGGACGTTCCAGGGATGATCGCGCAGCTCGAGGAGCGCGTGAACGGTCCGATCGGATCGGCGATGGACATGAGCGAGCTCGCGGACATGTACCAGCGACGCGCGCTCCAGGACGGCGACCTCGAGGACTACAAGCGCGCCGAGGCGATGGCGCGCCGCTCGCTCGCTGCGATGCCGGAGCGCAACAGTGCCTCATTGACCCTCGCGAAGCTCGCGAACGCGCAGCACCGGTTTCGCGAGGCAATCGGGATCGTGAAGCAACAGCTCACGATCAGGCAGTCGTCGGGCGCGTACCTGATCCTTGCGACCGCGCACCTCGCGCTCGGCGAGCTCCCCGCGGCGCTCGAGACCTGCGAGAGCGCGTTGAAGGTCACGCCGAGCACATCGGGCTACCTGATGCGCGCACTCGTCGAGCAGGCACAGGGCCGCGATCCGCAGGCCGCCGCCGACTTCGCGCGTGCGGCGAGCGTCGAGGGCGCCGGCGAGCGTCAGGCTGCGGCGCGCCTCCGCACGCTGTGGGGCCGGTTCCTGTTGCGCCGCGGAGATCTCGCGAGCGCGACGCTGGTGCTCGACGAGGCGCTGCGGATCGTCCCTGACTTCCCGCTCGCGCGCGCGCAGAAGGCCGAGCTCGCCCTGCGCACGGGCAAGATGAAGGAAGCGCGCGCGATGTTCGAGCAGGCGTTCGCCTCGTCTCGCCAGGTCCGCTACCTGATCGATCTCGCTCGCGCCCAGGAGCTCGACGGTGACAAGGCGGCCGCGGATGCGTCGCGCACGCAGGTCGAGAAGATGGTGCGCGCGGAGCTCGCCGACCACGGGTTCGGTCATCAGCTCGATCTCGTCGAGATCCTCGTCGATCGCGGCACGCCGAAGGATCTCGACGAGGCCGTCCGCCTGGCTCGCGAGGAGGTCGAGCGGCGACCGAGCGCCGACACGCGATTCCAGCTCGCCCGCGGTCTCAGCCGCGCGGGCAAGCGCGACGAGGCGGTCGCGCAGATCGACGCGGCGCTCGCGACCGGGGCCCGCGACGCGCGGATGTTCGAGCTCGCGGCACGGCTCGAGAACAGCCAGAAGTACGCGCGCGAGGCCGCATCGCTCGACCCAGGCGCGTCGGGCTGGCGCTCGCTCGGGATGTGATGCGCGCGCCGCTGGTTCTCGTCGTGCTCGCTGCCTCCGCGCGGCTCGCGGCGGCACATCCACTCGATCTGGGATATCTGCGTGTCACGCAGGCGGGTGACACCGTCGCGATCACGCTCGATCTCGACGTCAACGCGGCGGCGATCCTGATCGGCGTACCGATGCTCGACGCGCCGGGCACCGCGGCCGGTGCGGCAATGCTCGCCGCGGCGACGCTCGTGCCGATCGCGACGTCTGCGGGCGCATGCACGTGGGGCCCGGCGACCACGGCGCTCGTCGGCAAGACCGTGACGCTCACCAGTACCGCGACCTGCCCGGGTCCCGAGGAGCGGCGGTGGGCGTTCCCGTTCGTCCACGATCATCGAATCTCGACGAAGTTCGAGCTACTCGTGAAGGAGGTCGTCGGCGACTCCGAGCGGCTGACGCTCGTCGACCC
>JANOPP010000519.1:0-1766 GCA_031421915.1 Myxococcales bacterium
CGGGGAGCTCGTGTGCGAGCGTCCGCGGTTCCGGCCGTGGATCCTCGTCGACCGCATCGACGGGTTTCTGCGGCTCGGCGCCCGGGTGTCCGTCCGCGCGCTCGAGGGCGACGGCGCCCTGCGCTTCCGGGTGGAGGCAGACCACCTCGAGACGCTGACCCGCGCGCTCGGCCGCGACGACCAGCGGCTGGTGCTGCCGCCCGAGGAGCAGTACCTGGTCGCGACCGGGCGCACGTACTTCAAGGACCTCGCGTTCGGCGAGCTGCGGCGGATGCAGCTCGATCTCGAGACAACCGGCCTCGATCCGCAGCGCGATCGGATCTTTCTCGTCGCGGTTCGAACGCCCGATGGCGCGACGCAGACCCTCGAAGCGACCGGGGAGGGCGATGCCGCAGAGGCGGAGCTGATCGCGCGTCTGGTGGCGACGGTGCGGGCGGCGGATCCCGACGTGATCGAGAACCACAACCTGCACGGCTTCGACCTGCCGTTCCTCGATCGACGCGCGAAGCTCCTCGGCGTTCCGCTCGCGCTCGGTCGCGTCGGGCCACCAGGGATGCGGCAGCGTGCGGCGCGCCGCGGTGTGGCGATCGGCAAGGATGCGGAGCGGCGCGTGCGGTTCGTGATCCCCGGGCGCGAGCTGATCGACACGCTCGACGCGGTGCTGCGGCATGACTTCGCGACGCGCGATCTGCCGGGGCACGGGCTCAAGGCGGTCGCGCGAGCGCTCGGCATCGCGGGGCCGGAGCGCGAGCTGATCAAGGGAGATCAGATCCACACCGTGTACCAGACGGATCCGGATCGCGTGCGGCGGTACGCGATCGCCGATGTCATGGAGGTCGAGGTACTCGCGCGGATGATGAGCGGGGCGGCGTTCGCACTCGCGCAGATCGCGCCGCGTCGGTACGAGCGGCTGTCGGATGCCGGCGCGGCGACGGGCGTGATCGATCCGCTGCTGGTGCGTGCGTACCTGCGTGCGGGGATGGCGCTACCCGAGCACGAGCCCGGCGACGGGACGACGCATAGTGGTGCGGCGCTGCACCTGTTCGCGACGGGGGTCGCGCATCGCGTGGTCAAGGCGGACGTCGCGAGCCTGTATCCGTCGTTGATGCGTGCGTACCGGATCGGGCCGGCGCGCGATCACCTCGGTGCGCTCCTCGCGCTGGTCGATCGGCTCGTCGAGCGGAGGCTCGCGGCGAAGGCGGCCGCGAAGGCGTTGCCGGCGGGATCGCCGGAGCGGTTCATGCACGAGGCGATGTCGGCGGCGATGAAGCTCGTCGTCAACTCGGCCTACGGGTATCTGGCCGCGGGCGGCTTGACGCGATTCGCGGACGTTCATGCAGCGAACGAGATCACGCGCCGCGGGCGCGAGACGCTGGAGCTGATGTGCAACGCGCTGCAGGCGCGCGGCGTGACGCTGCTCGAGGCAGACACCGACGGTGTGTACTTCGCGGTGCCGGCGGAGTGGACGCAGACAGACGAGAAGCGCGTCGTCGACCAGGTCGCGGCGCTGTTGCCTCCGCTCGTGCAGCTCGAGCTCGAGGGGCGCTACGCCGCGATGCTCTCGCACGAGCCGAAGAACTACGCGCTCCTCGGGTACGACGGTGCGCTGACCCTGCGCGGAGTGGCGTTCCGGTCCAGCCGGGCCGAGCCGTTCGGCGAGGCCTTCCTGCGCCGGGCGATCGAGCGGCTGCTGGTCGGTGATGTCGTCGGCGTTCACGAGGCGTATCTCGCAACGATCAGCGCGCTCCGGCGCCGGGAGCTCCGGA
>JANOPP010000520.1:0-1705 GCA_031421915.1 Myxococcales bacterium
TGTGGCGAGAAAAATTGTCGCGGCCTGTGGACGTGATTTAAGGGCGGTGATGGCTGACCCGGCGATGTTGCGGCAGTTGGAGCCAGCCGATTTTACCGATGCGCGGTTTGGCTTGCCGACGGTGAAGGATATTCTGGCGGACTTGGAAAAACCGGGGCGCGACCCGCGGCCCAGCTTCAAGACCGCGACCTTTGCGGCGGGGATCGAGGAAATTCGCGATCTGAAGCCCGGCATGATGCTGGAAGGCACGGTGACCAACGTGGCGGCGTTTGGGGCCTTTGTGGATATTGGCGTGCATCAGGACGGGTTGGTGCATGTGAGCCAGTTGGCGGACAAATTTGTGAAAGATCCGCATGAGGTGGTGAAGGTAGGCGATGTGGTGACGGTGCGGGTGGTGGAGGTGGATGCGGCGCGAAAGCGCATTGGTCTGTCGATGAAATCGGACACGTCAGAGGCGCGAGAGAGGGTGGCAGAACGGGCTGCGGAGCGGGGGCCTGCACAGCCGAAGGGCAAACCGGGACCATCGGTGGCGGGGCCTGTAGTGCAGGCGACGGGCAATGCATTTGAGGCTTTGCGGGGGAAGTTTGGGCGGGATTGAGTGGGAAAATTCTTATCTAAGAATTTCAGACAGTGGGGCTGTCTGCCCCCCTCGGTGCTTTGCACCTCACCCCCCGAGGATATTTTCGAACAGGTAAATGCGAAAGAGGTGTCAGACCTTCGGCATGGTTTCATTGGCACCGATGCGGCAGGCGATGAAGGCTGGCAGGGCCTCGCATTTGGCGGCCAATGCTTCGAGTTTGGGGTAAGCCCCCGGCGGGAAGGCCGATTGCAGACGCAGGTTCATGTAGCCGATGGCACAGGCCAGCATGATGTCTGCGTGGGTGAGTGTGTCGCCGCAGAGCCACGGGCCAACGTAGCGGTGTTCCAGTTCAGTTAGGCCAGCGGCGAGTTGGGATTGGCAGCGGGCCAGCCATTGTTGGCTAACGTGTTCGGGCGGGTGGAAGATACGCTCGTAGACCAGCGCGCCGGATTTCTCAAAGCAGCTGTGCGCGCGGGCAGTGGTTTGCAGGATTTTGCGGCGCATCGGGCCGGAAGGTGGGATCAGCGAGCGGGCGGGGCCGACCAGTTCGTCGAGGTGATCAAGGATTGCGTTTGAGTCGATCAGCACTTCGCCACCGTCCAGGATCAGGGCCGGGATGCGGATCATCGGGGTGATTTTGGCGATTTCCGCAGCATCGCCAAAGATGGAGCGCGCATCGCGGGTGAAGGGGATGCCATACTGGTGCAGCACCACGCCGACGCGGCGGGTGACAGGGCTGTCGAATTGGCCCACCAGAATAAGTTTAGGGATCACGTCGCCGATCCGCCCACTGTCAGCCCACCGATCATCAACGTCGGTTGGCCAACGCCGACGGGCACCCATTGGCCGGCTTTGCCGCAGTTACCGATGCCGGGGTCGAGCGCCATGTCATTGCCAATAGCGCGGATGTGTTTCAGCGCTGTGGCACCGTCGCCGATCAGGGTGGCGCCTTTGACGGCCTCGCCGATCACACCATTGCGCACACGGTAGGCCTCAGTGCAGGAAAATACGAATTTGCCGTTGGTGATATCGACTTGGCCGCCGCCAAAGCCCACGGCATAGATGCCGTCTTTGAGGGAGGCCACGATACCCGCGGGATCATCCTTGCCGCCGAGCATATAGGTG
>JANOPP010000521.1:0-1905 GCA_031421915.1 Myxococcales bacterium
GGCGGCACGCCCGGCCAGATCGCGAAGTGGCAGTTCACGATCGCGCCGTCGTGGATGGAGCCGATCTCGACGACGTTCCCCGACACCACGACCACGGCGGCGTGGACCACCAACGCCGTCGCGACCGCGGCCGGCTCACTGTTCCTCCAGGCCAAAGGGACCACCACTCGCGCGACCCCCACGGCGCGGGCCCTGTCGATCGGGATCACGCTCGGGATCCAGCCGACCGACGGCTACAACGATGGTGTCAACGCGGGCCAGAAGTACACCGGCGCGAAGCGCATCCCCGACGACATCAAGGTGTCTCTGACCGTTGCCGCCGCCGGCGACAGCGCGACACCGACCTACTACACGAACTGGAACACCAACGCCGAGCAGCAGATGCTGATCGCGTGGACGGTCGGCAACGGCTCGACGCTCTCCTGCTACTTCCCGGATCTCAAGTGGGCCGGTAAGCAGCCGACGCAATCCGACCTCGAGGGCCTGAACGCCGTGCCGATGGAGTTCGTGGCCAGCACCGACACGACCGGCGCGACCGACCTGGCTCGCTCGGCGATGCGATGGGGGCTCGCGTGATCAAGCTGGCGCTCAGCCTGACCGAGCCCTACCGCGTGATCAGTCGGTACGACTCGGCGATCAGCATGCCGCCCGAGCCTGACGCGCCGATGCCGCGCCAGGCGGACGGCGAGCTCGACGACGCGTTCAAGCTGCGCGCGGAAGCATGGGCCGCGCCGATCCGCGAGTGGGGTAAGCCGCTGCGCACCGCCCGCGAGACGGGCGACTACTCGGCGCTGCTCGTGCCCGGCGAGGTGCCGACGGTGTTCGTCGTGCGCCAGATCAGCGCGACCCAGTGGCGCGTGCTCGACGCCGAGCTCGGACGCGTCGAGGCGCAGGCCGCGCACGGCACCGACGCCACGCGCGCCGCCGCCCACCTGCTGCTGCGCTACGCCGTGATCCGGCTCGAAGGCGCGCCACCTTCCGCAACGTTCGCGCTGGAGGTCGACAAGGACCACGCAGTCCTTGGCCCGATCCAGCCGACCGCGTTCGTCGACGTGCTCACCGGCAACGAACGGATCCTGATGGAGATCGTTTCGGTCATCGGCGAGAGGCGACACACGCCCCCAAACTGATCGAGGGAGTTCGCCTTCTCCCCTACTACGTCGAGGCGATGCGCGACCTGCGCAACAGCTACCCACCCGACTGCGCGACATGCCGCCAGCGAATACCAATGCACGACCGTCAGACCATGGGATGCGCCTACGAGCCGACGATCGCGGCGGCGGATCCGCGCTTCGTGCTCATGCGCGGCAGCGTGCCGATGCTCGACTGGAAGCCGTCGGCATGCCCGATGCACCTCGTGCGACTCCCCGCGGTCGATGAGGTGCTAGCCGTCGCGCCGCAGTGGAAGGCCGGCACGCTGACGGAGTTCCTCGGCGAGCCACCGACGCGCGCGCTACTGGCCGTCGTCGCTGAGTTCGACGCGGCCGGCAACGCGTACGCCAACGATCCGAATCGACCGAAGGGCGGTGCGTGATGGGAATTTTTGACGCGATCACCGGCGCGGTGGTCATGAGCTACAAGGTCGAGACGGACGCGGCCAAGGCCAAGATCAAGGAGCTGTCCGGCGAGCAGAAGAAGGCCGCGAAGGAAGCGGCCGAGGCGCTGGAGAAGCAGGGCAAGGCGGCCGAGTCGATGGCCGCGCAGTACGCGAAGGGCTCGGCGATCATCGTCGGCGGATTCCTCGCGGCGCGCGATGGGCTCACGCACATGCGCGAGGAGCAACGGCTCGTCGCTGGCTCGGCGGGCGTGAGCATCGACAAGCTGTCCGACTCGTGGGACGGCCTCAAGTCGCGCATGGACCTGATGACGCTCGCGCAGGCCGGGCACCGCGGCGCGTGGAAGCTG
>JANOPP010000522.1:0-13319 GCA_031421915.1 Myxococcales bacterium
GAGCACGAGGGCGCGCCGCCGGAGGCCGGGGCATCCGGCAGCCTGAACCTGCGCGCCGGGAAGCAAGAGATCCGCAAGCGCCTCGTGCGTCCGCTGCTCCTGTTCGTCGCGCCGATCGTCGGCTTTGCGATCGCGGGGATGATCTTCAACTACGTCCGGTTCGGCTCGTTCACCGAGTTCGGCCACAGCTACCTCGACGTCCGCCAGCAACTGCAGATCGAGAAGTACGGGCTCGCGAGCTATCACTACCTCGGCCGGAACCTCGCCGTCGCGCTGACGCTGCTCCCCGACATCCTGCCCCGTGCCCCGTGGGTCCAGATCGGCGGTCACGGGCTCGCGATGTGGGTGACCACGCCCCTGCTGCTCTACGTGCTGTGGCCGCGCGACAAGAACGTGATGCATCGCGCGCTGTGGCTCACGGTCGCGGCGGTCGCCCTGCCCTCGCTGATCTACCAGAACAGCGGCTGGTTCCAGTTTGGCTACCGGTTCAGCCTCGACTACATCGTGTTTCTGGTGATGCTGATCGCGATCGGAGGTCGCCCGCTACGGGGCTTCGCGAAGACGCTGATCGTCATCGGGATCATCGTCAATCTGTTCGGCGCGATGACGTTCGATCGCTACTGGCAGTTCTACCGCGGCGGTGGCAACGCGTACGACGTCGTTGTTGCTCACTGACGGCGGCAGACCCACAGGCGGTTCTCGCCACCCATCGGCTCCTCGCTCTCGATCGTGAGGCCGGCGCCTGCGATCAGGTCCGCGATCCGCGGTGCGGAGAGAAAGGTCAGTGCGTTCTCGGGATTGAGCCCGAAGAACGTCGTGCGGCGCTCGCCACGCTCGATCTCTCCCGCACGTCCGTCGTCGCCCGCCACGCCCTCGCGCAGGTAGAGCCGACCGTCCGCGGTGAGTAGCGAAGCGAGCTGGGCCAAGGTCGTCGCCTGCTCCGTATCGGGCCAGTAGTGCAACATGTCGAGCACGAGCACGGTGTCGAACCGCTCGAGCGGCGGGTTCGCGAGTGGAAGGCAGTCGTGCCGCAGCCCGCAGGTCTCTCCCATCTCGCGACCGCCGAGCCGGAGTGCGCGGCGCGCGACGAGCAGCTTGTCGATGTCGAGATCGATCCCGAGATACGTCGTGGTCCCCGCGCGACCGACGGCGACCATCGCGGTGAGGCCGGGACCGCAGCCCGCGTCGAGCACGCTGCCCCACGCGCGCGCATCGCCGGCGAGCCGCGCGTAGACCGGATCACGCACGAGCTTCATACGCGCATAGATCCGCCAGTACGGCTCGAGTCCATCGAACCGCTTGCTGGTCCATGCGATCACGCCGGCGCCGCTGCGCACGACGGGCTCCGCCGACGAGGCCTTCACCGGAAAGCTCGCGGCGACCAGCCACGCGAGCCCGGTCACGACCGCCATCGTCGCCCACGCAGGATCGTGCGCGAAGGTCGCTGCGGTCGCCGCGCCGACGACGGACGGCGCCCACACCGGGAAGCCACCCGCAGACTCGCGCTGGAACCACGCCACGAGCGCGGTGGTCATGCCGAGCGCCACGCACATCGGGGAGACCGCTACCGACGCCGTCACGATCAACGCCCCGGCCATCGCGACGCCGAGAACGAGCGCGAGCAGCGGGCGCATGGTGACGCCGAGCACGATCGCAAGGCTGCCGAGGACCGTCGCGATGATCCGCACGTCGAGCTCGTTCACGGCGATCCGAGCGCCCTGCTGGATCGCCATGACGATGCCGAGCGCGACCAGTGCCACCGGTGGGATCAGGCAGGACCAGCACGTCGAGCGCGGTTCGGCGGTGAGCTGGGTACTCGCGGCGTCGGCGCGGATCGGCATCACCACGGGCACGAGAATCGCGAAGCCGCCGGCCGCGAGGATCGGTAGCAGGAGGCGGACGTCGATCAGCAGGGCCGCGAAGATCAGCGGCTGGGCGATCACGAACGCGGCTCCCGTGGCACGTCCCGCGAGCCGTCGCCGCGAGCCATCGCCGCGCGCCAGTAGAACTGGCACGAGGATCGCGACCACCGACGCGAGCGCCGCCGGTAACAGGGGCGATGACGGTCGCCAGGTCAGCGCCAGCACCGCGACGATCGCACCCGCGAGCGCGAGGGTCACCACCGGGCGCACCGCGAGACCACGCTGGAGCGGCCACAGCCCTCGCGCGATCACGACCACCCCCGGGCGCGGTCGGCGCGTACGGACTCGGTGGGGACAGCGGTCTGGCGCATGGGCGTGCCCCCATCGTCTCATGGCGAGGTATCGTGGGTGCGTGACAGCGATCGGTACGCGCGTACTCGAGTTCGGGCTCGACTTCGCGCGCGACCGCGACACCGACGAGGAGCTGGTCTCCGGCCTCGCGCAGCTGCTCGTCAGCTCCGGCGTCCCGCTCGTGCGCATCAGTACGAGCCTGCGGCCGATCGATCCGGAGATCTGGGCGCGCAACATCAGCTGGGAGGCGGACATCGGGGTCCACATCCGCGCGCGACCGCACGGAGAGAGCGTGATGCCGCGGTTCATCGGCAGCGCGGTCGAGGCGATCTACGAGGGCTCCGGGCCGATCCGCGAGCGGCTCGAGCTGGGCTCGAAGTTCCATCCGCTCGACGGGCTCGTCCGCCAGACCGCAACGGACTACATCATCCAGCCCGTGGAGCTCGGACGCAACGTGCGCTCGTTCGTGTCCTACGCGATCGCGCGCCCGGGGGGCTTCACCGACGACGAGCTCGCGGTGCTTGCCGAGATTCACCCCGCGGTCGCGAACATGATCCGGTTGCGCTCGACGCGGATGACGATCGACTCGGTGCTCCGCACGTACCTCGGACCCAATGCCGCACGGAGCGTGCAGGCCGGGACGGTCCGGCGCGGGCATGGGGAGCGGATCCACGCGGCGATCTGGTTCTGCGATCTGCGCGACTTCACCGTGCTGTCGCAGGCGCTACCTCCGGATCAGATGCTCCTGCTCCTCGACGATTACTTCGAGGCGGTAGCTGGCCCGGTCGCGGATCATGGTGGCGAGATCTTGAAGTTCATCGGCGACGCGATGCTCGCGATCTTCCCGGCGGCAGAGCACGGCGCGGCGGATGCGTGCCGGCGCGCTACGTCCGCGGCGATCTCGGCGCTCGAGCGGTTCTCCGCCGACGTGGCACAGGTCAAAGGCCCCACTCTCGGCCGCGAGCTCGGAATGGGCCTCGCGCTCCACGTCGGCGAGGTGTTCTACGGCAACATCGGCGCTCGCGATCGGCTCGACTTCACGGTGATCGGGCCGGCCGTCAACATGGCCGCGCGTGTCCAGGGTCAGTGCACGGCGCAGAAGACGCCGTTGCTCCTCACCGGCGAGCTCGCGGCACTGCTTGGTCGTGACGACCTCGTCCACCTCGAGCACGTCGCCCTCAAGGGCATCGAGGCGCCGACGGCACTCGTCACGCTCGCGCGCTATCGCTGAGTGGAAGAGCGCATCTCACAACCCAGCCGGGCCCGAGACCAAGCGGCGCGGACGCGATCACGCAGCGCTCGTAGTCGCCGCGTTGGCGGGTTGCTCGTACCGCGGCATGGACGGATGGGCGTCGCTCTCCATCGAGGCGATCGATCGGCTGCCGCCGCAGACCCACGCCTTGTTCCGGCGCTATGGCCTCGAGTCCGCGAGGCCGATGCCGGACCGGGAGTCCGCCGCCTTGAACTCGGCGAGATCGCGGCCGGCAACTCGGCTAGCCGGGGTCCGTGGTTCGCCCGGCATGATGTAACCCGCCCGCGTCCAAGGTCATCCTAGTTACATGCTTGCAGCTCTGCCAGCCGGACGCTCCGTGCAGGTGTTCTACGACGGCGATTGTCCGCTCTGTATGCGTGAGATCAAGATGCTCATGCGCAAGGACAAGGCTTCGCGCATCGTGTTCACCGATATCGCCGCGCCGGGCTTTGATGCAGGAGGCTATGGCAAGACCTACGATCAGCTGATGAAGCGGATCCAGGGCCGAATCGCTGACGGCAGCTGGATCGAGGGGGTCGAGGTGTTCCGCCAGCTTTACGCTGCGATCGGATGGCGGCGCGTGGTGGCGGTCACCCGGATCCCTGGGATCTCGCACCTGCTGGCGCTGGGCTATCGCTTGTTCGCTGCCAATCGGCTCCGCCTGACCGGCCGACGCTGTACCAAGGATGGTTGCGCGATCCCACGCGCTCGGCACGACGCCACGGACGCAGGCAAGGCGCCGCTCGGCCCTTCAGTCGCCAGCGGTACGGCCCGTCACCTAGCTTCGTGATCCGATTGCTGTAGGTGGACTTCACCGACGGCGAGCAGATCGTCCGCGATGCACCACTGTTCGCAGCGCGGAAGTGAGATGGCCGTGAGTGATATGCGCAACCCGAGCGGCGTCCGCACGAACCAGCCACTCGAGCGCGGGGTGCTCGGCGTCGAGACGTACTAGAGCGATCTGGCCCACGCTAAGTACGGCGCGAGGTCGGCGTGGGTCGTCAGCGAGTCCGATTGGTAGATTCGGCCCGAACACTTCGCCCACGGCGCCGTGAACGTCCGTTCGGCCACCAGCTTGCCGGTCTGGCGCTCGTAGGCCTTTGCGTGGAGATCGTAGGCGGTGCGAGAGACCGCCGTGCGGTCCTTGGTCTGTTCGTCCTGGTACGTTCCACAATTCGACTGCCGGCTCACCTCCTCGAACAGCACGACGATCCGGACATCTGCGAGGTGGGGCGCAGGTCCCGTCGTGTACATCCCGACTTCGTGGGCGATCGCGATCGCCGTGCCCTTGCCGCCCGTCGGCATCAGCGGGCCCAGGGCCACTCGCCCGAGCGCCGCGCCGGCGAGCGCGCACATCGACTTGCGCAGATCCAACGAGGCCGCGAGCAGCGTCCCGTCCGCGAGCTTCAGCTCGACCGGCAGCACCATGGGCGCCGCTTCCACGCTCGACAATCGGTTGCACGCGTCAGCGCCGGCGAACCGCTCCACCATCTCGACAGGATCGACGGGAACGACGGTCCTCGAGGTGGGCTTCACTGCGACAGGCTTGCCATCGATGGTCAGGCTGGCCCCCGGCGGAATCCCGCGAACATCGATCTGGAGGCTCTGGTCGAGCCCGATCGAGAAGCCATCGGAGCCCCGCACGCTGCCGCTGTCCTTGTCGGTGGCCATCGTCAACGGCAGCGTGAGCTTGACCGGCACCTGGACGACGGCGCTCGCCGTCGACTTGGGACGGCGCGCGCGGACCTCGAGCGTGGTTGACTGACCCTCTGCAACCGGAGATTCGAGCAGGATCGTTGCATGACCCTTGGGATCCGCGGTCGCGTTGACGTTGAAGCCGAGCAGATACACGAACGCTCCGGGCTCGGTGGTCGCGTCGATCTGGACCGAGAGCGTGCCGCGGTTCATCACCGCCTTGCCGGTTGCGGACAGCGCGGGCGTAGTCACGGAGCCGTCCGAACATGCCGCGAGCGAGACCCACGCAACCGCGATCCAACCGACGCGTGCCAACCACATGGGTGAACGATACCAGGCAGGACTCTCGCGAGATCGGCTGGGCAACGCACGCTGCCGACGATGGAGCAGCGACGGGTGGGTGCCCGATCCTTCGGGGCAGCGACCCGTCGCCGAACGGAGGTTCAGGTCATGGCCGGAACGGCTGCTCGTCTTTGCCGCGGACCGGATTGGCGAGCCGGCGCGCGACCGCGTCCTGCTCGTCCTTGGTCAGGCGACGAACGTAGACGCCAGCGGCATCGATCGAGCGGGCACCGAAGAAGCCCTCGGAGACCGCGTACTCGACCTCGATGATCATGTACGGATCGTCGCCGATCCACATCAGCTCGTGCTTGCGCGGAATCCCGACCCACGAGGAGAGCGTGAACTTGTCGCGTGAGCCGTCCTCGTTGAGGACGACCATCGTGATGCGCTCGGTCGCGGTCATCGGCGGGGGAACCGTAGCATCACTTGAGGCCGAGGACATCGAGCATGTCGTAGCGTCCCGGCGGCTTGCCAACGACCCACGCCGCGGCGCGCAGAGCGCCGGCCGCGAAGATCGCTCGGGACGTCGCGCGGTGTCCGATCTCGATACGCTCGGCGGCGCCAAAGAACGTCGCCGTGTGCTCGCCGATCACGTCGCCACCGCGGACCGCGGAGACACCGATCTCGCCCCGCGGCCGGGCGCCGACGTCGCCGTCGCGCGTGTGCCGCTTGACCTCGTCGTAGTTCGAGCCGTGGCCGGCGGCGATCGCGTGGGCGATCATCAGCGCGGTGCCCGACGGAGCATCGCGCTTGGCGCGGTGATGGATCTCGACGATCTCGGCATCCCACTCGGGACCGAGCGCGCGCGCCGCCTGCTGGACGAGCCCGAGGAGGAGGTTCACGCCGAGTGAGAAGTTCGCGGCGACGACGATCGGCGCGACGGTGGCGAGCTGCGCGACCGCGGCCTCGTCGGTGGCGGTCAGCCCCGTGGTCCCGATCACCGCAGGGCGCCCGAGCGCTCGAGCGGTCTCGGCGACGGCGCGCGTGGCCGCGGGCGACGTGAAGTCGATGTAGACATCCGCGGAGGCGAGGCCCGAGGCGAGCTCCGCGCTCGAGAGGACACCACTCGTGACCTGCGTGCCGAGGCCATCCGCGTCGGGGCGATCGATCGCGGCCGTGACCACGACGTCGGAGCGGCCGGCGGCGGCGTCGATCAGCGCGCGTCCCATCCGGCCCGACGGGCCGAGGATGCAGACGCGAGCCGTCACAGCATGCCCTGCGCGTGCATCTCCGTGCGGAGCTGCTCGATCAGGCCCGCGCTCGCGGGGACGAGCGGCAGGCGAACGTCGACCGAGCAGCGGCCGAGGATCGACAGCGCGGCCTTGGCCGGCGCCGGGCTCGGTTCGACGAACAGCATCTGGTTGAGCACGCGGAGCTCGAAGTGGCGCTGCTTCGCGCGCGCCCAGTCGCCTGCCTTGACCGCGTCCCACATGTCACTCATCGCGCGGGGCGCGACGTTGGAGACGACCGAGATCACGCCGCGGGCGCCGCACGCATAGAGCGGGAACGCGGTGCCGTCGTCGCCCGACAGGATCGTCAGCCGATCGCCGACCTTCGCGACGAGCTCGCTGCCGCGCACGAGGTTTCCGGTCGCATCCTTGATGCCGATGATGTTGTCGAAGTCCGCGAGCCGAACGACCGTGTCAGTGAGGAGATCGCACGCGGTCCGCGTCGGCACGTTGTAAAGAATAATCGGGAGCTTCGTCGACTTCGCGATCGCCTCGAAGTGCCGGAATAGGCCCTCCTGGCTCGGGCGGTTGTAGTACGGCGTGACGTGGAGCAGCGCATCGGCGCCGGCATCCTCGGACGCGCGCGTCAGCTCGAGTGCCTCGCTCGTCGCGTTGCCGCCGGCACCGGCGACCACGGGCACGCGGCCCTTCGCGGCCTTGACGACCGCGGCGATCACCGCGACGTGCTCGGGGACGTCGAGCACGGCGGACTCGCCAGTGGTGCCGACCGCGACGATGCCGTCGACCCCTTGCTCGATCTGCCAGTCGACCAGCTTCGCGAGGCAGTCGTAGTCGACCTTGCCGCCCTTGAACGGCGTGACGATCGCGGTGAGACAGCCTTCGATGGTGGGGAGCTTCGCCATGACGTCCTCGGTGTTACGACCTCATACCTGTAACGCACGGCGGTGTGAAGACATTCGGGCGTAAGTGCGCGTCGGGTCCAAGCGGTGAGCTTCATCTCCGAGCACTTCGTGGTGCCCACGAACGGCAAGGTGCGGTTCGAGCCCGTCGTCTCCACTGTGAAGTAGCGTGTTGCGGTTCGTCGCGGCGCCCGCATCTCGCTAAGGTGCCGCACATGCGCAGCCTGCTGTACGCGTTCCTGTCCCTGTCCCTCGCGACCTCCGCTTGCAAGAAGAAGGAGGCCGACCCCGGCGCGACGCCGCCTGGTCCTGGCTCGACGGAATCGGGCTCCGCCACGGGCTCCGCGGCCGGCTCTGGCTCGGCGGCGCCGTCTCCCGCCGAGAAGGTCGCGGCCGGTCTCGAGAAGGCCAGGACCGAGGCGGCCGAGGAGCAGAAGCGATGGACACCCGAGCTGACCAAGAAGGTCGTCGAGCTCCGCGATGCGAAGTACGCGGACGCGGCGGCCGCGCTGACCGCGTTCCTTGCGAGCCCGCATCGGATGCCGAAGCACGCAGAGCGGGACGCCGCACGACACCCGGTCGAGACCCTGACGTTCTTTGGCATCACGGCGACACAGATGGTGGTCGAGATCGGTGCCGGGGGCGGCTGGTACTCGGAGCTCCTCGCCCCACTGCTCGCAAACGGTGGCAGGTACGTCATTGCGGGACCCGACGCGAACGGCCCGAAAACGGAGATGTCGACGGTCTACGGCACGCGGCTCGATCAGATGCTCGAGAAGTCGTCCGACCTGTTCGGCAAGACCGAGCGCGTGACGATCAAGCCCGACGCGATCACGTTCGGCGCCGACGGCCGCGCAGACCTCGTGCTCGCGATCCGCGAGATGCACAACTGGCAGCGCTCCAAGAAGCTGGATGCCTACCTCGCCGCCGCGCATCTCGCGCTGAAGGACGGAGGGACGTTCGGCGTCGTGCAGCACCGCGCGAAGGCCGGCACCACGGGCGATGCGACCGCCGAGTCGGGCTACCTCGCCGAAGAGTGGGTGATCGAGAAGGTGAAGGGGGCCGGCTTCGAGCTCGTCGAGAAGTCCGAGATCAACGCGAACCCGAAGGACACCAAGGACTATCCCAAGGGCGTCTGGACGCTGCCCCCGAACTACCGCGAGGGAGAGACCGACAAGGCGAAGTACGCCGCGATCGGCGAGAGCGATCGCATGACGCTCAAGTTCAAGAAGGTCGCGACGCCCGCGACGCCCGCGGGCGGTTCGGCGGCAGGTTCCGCGGCTGGCTCGGCCGCTGGCTCCGCAGCGCCCGCGAAGCCCTAGCGTCGCGACGCCCTCGCCGCCCCGCGCTCTCAGATTCGCGAAGCGAGCAGCGCAGCGCCGTTGCGGAGCGGCAACTCGACCGTGAACCGCGCGCCGCCGCCCTTCACGTCGGTGACCATGATGCGGCCGCCGTGGTCCGAGATGATGCGGTGGACGATCGCGAGGCCGAGGCCCGTGCCGCCCTTCGCGTGCTTCGTCGTGAAGTAGGGCGCGAACACCTTGTCCTTGAGGTCCCCGGGGACGCCGGGGCCGTTGTCCTCGACGATCAAGAGCGCGCGGTCGCCGGCCTCGCCGAGCTTGGTCGAGACCATGATCTTGCCGCCCTCGCGCTTGCTGATCGCATCGCGCGCGTTCTCGACGAGGTTCAGAACGATCTGATTGATCTGCGACTTGTCCGCGTCGAGCTCGGGGAGCTTGTCAGCGAGCTTGACCTCGACCGGCGCGGCGCCGGTGTAGAGGGTCGTCGCGGAGTGCACGACGTCGTTGAGATCGATGCGACCGAACTCCGGCTTCGGCATCCGTGCGAAGTCGGAGAACTCCGAGACGATGTGCTTGAGGCGATCGGCCTCCTCGAGCACGGTCGTCGTCGACTCCTCGAGGATCTCCGCGAAGTCGGGGTGCTGCTTCTTCCAGGTCTTGCGCAGCGTATCCATCGCCATCTGGATCGGCGTCAGCGGATTCTTGATCTCGTGCGCGAGCCTGCGTGCGATCTCCTGCCACGCCGCGATCCGCTCGGCGATCACGAGCTTCTCCTTCGACGTCCGCAGGTCTTCCATCATGAAGTTGAACGCGTTCGCGACGGCGCCGATCTCGTCCTTGCTGCGCACCGGCACGCGGTGATCGAGATCGCCGCGCGCGGCAGCGAGCGAGCCCGCGACGAGCTGGTCGAGGTCGCGAGCGGTGCGTCGCGCGACGAGGAGACCGATCAGCACGACCGCACCGAGCGCGCCGAGCGCGAGCGCGAGCGAGTACAGCGTTGTGTTGCGGAGGATCGCCGCCATGTCGCCATCGGAGACCGCGACCTCGATGATCGCGACGGCCTTGCCGTCGGGCCCCGGCAGCTCGACCCGAAACGGCGGATCCTTGGCGAGCACGTCCCAGTCCTTGCCGGACGGCGGCAGGAGCACGCGGCCGCTCGGCTCGATCAACCGCGCATCGACGCGACCAGGGCGACGCACGGTGTCGAGCACGTCGGCGGTGACCTTGCGGCCAGCCCACAGCGCGACGGAGAAGCCGTCCTTGCGCGCGAGGTGTGCGGCCTGCGCGACGAGTACGGTCTCGACCGTCGGGCCGACCCGGACCTGCTCGTGCACGAAGTAGGGTGTGCCGCCGGTCTTGATCGCACGCTGCCGGACCTGCGGGTTCACGTCGTCCGTCGCATCGCGATAGTGCGGCGTGATCAGCACGACGTCGTCGGGCCCCGTGACCGTGAGCACCTGTAGCGACAGGCCGCGCATCTGGCCACCGCCGCGCTCGCGGAGGCTCTTGAGGATCTTGCCGTCGCCGAGCGTTCCCTTCGCGAGCTCGCCGAGGAGCACACCGACGAAGGGATCCGCCGGATCCGCGAGCGACGACGACGCCTCGGACACCTGGAACGTCAGACGACCGAGCTCGCGGCGTACGACCGCCTCGACCGACCGGCGATACTCCTCGTAGTCCGTGCGATAGCTCGACGCGATCACCTGGCGGGTGACGACCGCGGCGACGGCGATCGGCACCAGCGCGGCGAGCGCGAGCGTCAGCGTGAAGCGGCCACGCAGCTTCATGGCTTGCCCTTGTTGCGCGATGGGTCGCCGAACAGGAACAGATCGGCGTAGCTCGGCCGTCCGCTCGCATCGAA
Organism: Myxococcales bacterium; assembly: GCA_031421915.1. GTDB lineage: Bacteria > Myxococcota_A > Polyangia > Haliangiales > Haliangiaceae > JABFXX01. Next base: position 10,754 of record JANOPP010000522.1, read on the forward strand.
GCCCAGGCCACGCACGTCGGTGCGATGCCAGATCCGTACCGCTCGGAACGCCAGCGGGAGGATCGGGAGGCGCTCGCCGAACGCCTTCGCCGCGGCGCTTCGATCGAGATTCCCCGTCGACATCTGCTGCTCCGCCCACGGATCCCCCGCGATCGCGAACGCCCCGCCCCACCACGCCGTCGCGGCGCTGACCGGTGCCACGAGCTGACCGATCCACAGATCGCAGTCGCCGCGCTTCACGCGATCACGGAGCGTGGTCGCCGGCACCGCCGTGATCATCGACGCGATGCCGAGCTTGTTGAGCGCATACGCGACGCGCTCGGCGACCTCGCGATCATCGGGGCGCGTGTCCTCGACCAGGATCTCGAGCTTGAGGGCGGCGAGCCTCGAGGGATCGAGCGCCTTGACCGCCTTCGCCGCAAGTGCGAGCGCTGCCTTCGCCCTTGGCAGGTCGTCGGCACGGCCCGCGGGATCGAGCACCGCCGCGCCCGCCTCGACGGGAACCGGGAGCCGTGACGGCGAGACCCGCTCGCCAGAGCCGACCGATGCGAGCGCACCGCGCGCGAGCGCGAAGTCGAGCGAGCGTCGGAAGTTCCGATCCGCCGTGACGTCCATGTGCGCGCGGCCAAAGCCGACGAACACGAGCAACGCAGCCGGACCCTCGACATCTTCGGCGCGATACTTCGGCTGCGCACCCGTGAACGCCGCGGCGCCGCGGGCGGACAGGTGCGCACCACCGCGCTCGAACTGGCGCGCCTCGCCGTCGGGCGTGTCGTACCAGCGGAGCACGAGCTGATCGAGGTAGGGGCGACCCGCGAAGTGCTCGTCGAACGCATCGAGCGTGAGCTTCTTCGCCTTGGGATCGAACGAGCCGACCTTGAACGGGCCGGATCCGAGCGGCTTCTCGCCTGGCTGCTTGCCGCCCTTCGTCACGGCGGTTGCCGGTAGCGCCAGCAGCGTCGCGAGCTCGGGGACGGGCCCCTTGAGCGTCAACTCGACGACGGCCCCGTCTGCGCGGACAGCCGACACGGCCGACACGACCCACCGCGACGCCGGGGCGGTGCGCACCCGCTCGAGCGATGCGGCGACATCGGCCGCGGTCAGCTCGCTGCCGTCGTGGAACTTCACGCCGGAGCGGATCGTGATCCGCGCGCGATTGGCGTCGAACACCGGTGGCTCGATCGCGAGGTGCGGCTGGACGATGCCCGCGGGACCGATGCGATACAGCGTGTCGAACACGAGCTCGACCACCGTCAGCTCGGCGTGCGCCTGCGCGAACGCGGGATCGAGCGTGACCGGCGCGCCGAGCAGCGAGCCCTCGACGCTGCCGCCATAGCGCGGTCGGCTCTCGGCGTGCACGAGCCCACTACAGGCGACCAGGAGCGCCAGCGCGCGCTTCAATTGAACCTCCAGAGATCGACGCGCGTGGCGCCGACCAGGCGGACCGCCGCGATCACCTCCATCGCGCCGTCGCCGTCGCTGTCGATCACCGCGATGCCAGCGACGCCACCGTTGAACCGGTAGCGAAACAGGCCTTTCTTGTCGTCGGTGCCGATCGCGATCACCTTGACCGCATCGGGATCGCCGGGCGCGCCCGCCCCCGACACGATCACCTCGGGCGTGCCGTTGCGATCGATGTCGGCGATCTCGAACGCGACCCCGTAGTCCTTGTACTCGTGCTTGCGCGCCGGCTCGCAGGTGCCCGCGGCCGTGCAGCGCTCGACGGCGATCTCGATCTTGGTGCCGTTGAGCGTCCCGCGGACGCGCAGCGGATGACCCTCGGCGTCGACGAGATCCTTGGTGCAGCGCACGCCGTGGAGCGGCCCCGGGGTCGATGCGTCGCCGAAGTGATTGCGGCCGGGCACCAGCTGCGCACGCTCGCCGGCGCACACGAGGAAGCCCGGGCCACCCGTCTGCGCGACCAGCGCCTTGCCCTGCCAGCTCACACGCAGCTCGCTCGCCCATGCGGACACGCCCGCCACGAGCTCCGTGCCCTCGACGACGGCGGTACCGACGACGTCGCGAGGAGCGGGAACGGCCGGCGGACCGCTGAACGCGACGCGCCCGAGGACGCTGACCTTCTTCTGCTCGACCGCGTATGCGATCACCTCGCGCGAGGTCACGGCGTAGAGCTCGCCCTTGCCGTCGCGATCGAGATCCGCTGCGGTCATCGCGACCAGCGGCGCGCCGAGATCGAGCGAGCCGACGCGCGTTGCCTTCCACGCTACCCGGATCGGCACCGGCGGCACGAGCTTGGGAGCGCGCGCGACGACCGCATCCTCGAGCCCCGTGCGCACCGCGGCAGCGAGGCGCTCGAAGTAGTCACCGCGCGGGTCCGCCGCCGCATGCGAAACGGTCGCCACGGCCAGCACCGCGCCGAGCAGTGCAGCGCCCGACGCGACCACGGCCCGGGACGCGCCGACGACACGCACAGCGCCGCCGCGCATCACTAGTCCGCGTACTCGCCGGTGACGGCGTTGTCGGTCGTGACCTCGTCGGGCATCGGCGCGAACTCGGTCGGCGCGGAGCCCTCGATGAACACCTCGCTGCGAGCGGAGCCCTTCGG
>JANOPP010000523.1:0-12433 GCA_031421915.1 Myxococcales bacterium
TCGGCAGCCTTCGCACGCACGGTGACGTGCGCTCCGGGCGTGCTTGCATCAGCGGCATTCCCGACGAGGTTCGTGATCACCTGGCGCAGCCGCTGCGGATCGCCTTGCACCGTCAGCTCTCCGGTCGACTCGCAGGTGAGCGCGACACCCTTTTCGGACAGCACGCCAGATAGGCCGCGTGTCGTGGTCTCGACGAGCTCGCCGACATTGATCGCTTCGGCCGCCAGCTTCACCGGCTTGGCGAAGTCGAGGATCTCGGCGACCGACCTGTCGAGGCGCGCGAGCTCCTCGAGCGCGATGTCGAGATGCTCGCGATCGTCGTCGGATAGCTGGAGCTTGCGGCGGAGGATCTGGACGTTGAGCGAGATGCTCGTGAGCGGAGTGCGAATGTCGTGCGCGATCGCCGCTGCGAACTGGCCGAGCGCCGCGAGCCGGCGGGCGTCCTCGAGCTGTGAGACGGCCGAGGCACGCTCGACCGCGAGCGCGACGCGCGCGGCGAGGTCACGGGCGACGAGGTAGGTGTCGCGATCGATCGTGCCGTCATCGATGTAGAACGCGCCGACGAGCGTGCGGTCGGCTCCGAGCGCCGGTACGACAAAGCAGGCCGGGAGGTCGGGCTGCTCGTCGCGGCGCAGGGGGAGGTCGTCGTGGAGCTTGGTCGCGAGCGCCTCGGGGACCTCGGCCGCGCCGAGCCAGCGCACGGTCGCGCCATCGGCGATCGTCACGATCCGTCGGGTCGCCTCGGCGATCGCGGCGGTCGCGTCGGCCGGGATCCGATCGCCCTGGACGCCGAGGCGGCGCGCGCGGCGCTCGTCGAGACCGGCGAGCACGCGGCGTTCGACGCGTGGGTAGAGGAGGAATCCGATCGCCGTGAGGGCGAGTGGTACCAGCGCGGCGCCGAACAGCGCGATGTATTGGATGCGCCCGGGCTCGAGATAGATCAGCGCGGCAGCGATGGCGCCGCCGGTGCCGAGGAACACGAGCAGGGCGATCGTGGCGATCGTGGTGACCTCGGCGGCGGCGGAGCGAGCCGAGAATAGCTCGGAGCGCAGGACCGCCGTGCCGATCACGACGAAGCTGATCGTCGTCGCGACCGTGGTCTCTGCCCACACCGCCTCGGCGAAGATGCCGAGCAGCGGGCCGGCGAAGTACGCGCCGAACCCGAACGCCCAGCGGAACCACAGCACGCCGATCACGATCCGCGCGTCGCGCTGCTTGGTGCGCCGATACGCGAACCCGCCGGCGACGAAGATCATCAGCGTCATCGGCGCGAAGAAGAACAGCTCGAGGTACAGGTGCGGCCCCCACGGGCTGGCCGACTCGAGGGCTGCGAACACGAGCGCGCCGGTGCCCCACAGCAGCATCGGGATCCGCCAGCGCCACGCCATCGCACGGCCGCGCGGAAAGCCCGCGATGAACTCGAGCGTGAGCATCGCGAGGATGATCGTACCGACCGTGCATGGCACGAGAACACCGCGCGAAGTGATCTCGCCACCGGTCAGCACGTTGATGCCTCGCCAGGCGGTCATCGCGGCGTCGGTCAGCGTGAGCAGACCGAACACGAGGTTGTCGCGGGATCGCGCGCCGCGGAGGACGAGCGCGGCGTAGGAAGCGCCGACCATCGCGATCACGAGCGGGAGCAGGCCCGCGTTCACGACGGCTCCTCCTTGCGCAGGCCGTACTCCTCGATCTTGCGATCGAGCGTCGGGCGGCTGATGTCGAGGATCGCGCACGCGCGGCGCTTGTTCCAATCGGTGTGGACGAGCACGCGGCCGATGTGGCGGCGCTCGATCTCTCGCAGCGTTGGTAGCGCGCCCTCGGCATCGGCCTCACCACCGTGGGCCGCCGCATCGCCGGGCGGAGCGGAGGCACCCACAGGGAGCAGCGTCTCGTCGATGACGTCGGTCTTCGCGAGCACCACCGCGCGGGTCAGCATGTTCTCGAGCTCGCGGACGTTACCCGGCCAGGCGTACGCGGTGAGGCGGGCGAGGGCGGTGGGAGTGACGTAACGGACGTCCTTGCCGAGGTCACGATTGATCTTGCCGAGCAGGCCGTCGACGAGGATCGGGACATCGCTCGCGCGCTCGCGCAGGGGCGGCAAGGTGATCTCGACGACGCGGAGCCGGTAGTAGAGATCCTCGCGGAACGTGCCCTTCGCGACCATGCTCGCGAGGTCGCGGTGCGTCGCGGCGATCACACGCGCCTCGAGGTTGATCGTCTTGTTGTCGCCGACGCGCTCGAACGTTCGCTCCTGGAGAACGCGGAGGAGCTTGGCCTGGATGTCGAGCGGGATCTCGGCGATCTCGTCGAGGAACAGCGTTCCCTTGCCGGCGAGCTCGAACCGGCCGGGGCGGTCGGCGACCGCCCCGGTGAACGCTCCCTTGACGTGACCGAACAGCTCGCTCTCGAGCACACCCGGTGCGAGCGCCGTACAGTTGACGGCGACGAACGGCCGCTCGCGATCTGCAGACGCGACGTGGATCGCGCGGGCGACGAGCTCCTTGCCAGTGCCTGACTCGCCTGCGATCAGAACAGGTGCTCGAGTCGTGGAGACGGCACCGATCTGCTTCCACACGTCGCGGATCACGGCGCTCTTGCCGAGGATGTCGCCGACCTGGTGCGTGGCCGTGGTGACGAACTCCGTGAGCTGCTCGCGCGACGCTCGGCTATCGAGTGCGCGCTGCATCACGTCGCGCAGACGATCGATGTCGACCGGCTTGACCATGTACTCGTACGCGCCGAGCTGGATCGCCTTGACCGTCGACTGCATGTCATCGCGCGCGGTGACCACGACGATCGTCGGTGCGCGCGAACGGGTCGCCATCGCGGACAGCACGTCGAAGCCGCTGCCACCCGGGAGGCCGAGATCGAGCAGCATGAGCTCCGAGCCATCGGCCGCCGCGATCGCACCGGGAGCGTCCTGCGCGGTGGAGACGTCGTGGCCCTCGCCGCCGAGAAACTTCTCGAGCGTTCGCCGGATCGACCGGTCGTCGTCCACGATCAGGATGCGAGCCACGTGCGTCACCTCGCGGGGGGCTGTTCCACGGGACATGCCAGCGCAAGTCGCTGACATTCCGTGGGTCCCGCATGTCCAGAGTAACGAAACGTTGCTGCGGATTCGACCCTTTATCCGAATCGATTTGACAGTGTTATAAGACAGTGTTAGATTAGGTCGGTGAGCGAACCGTGGATCCTGGCAGAGCTGGTCGACGAGGTAGCGAGGCGCCTGGCGCTGCTCCCGACGCCGAAGAACGGCCAGGTCCGCGCGGTCCCTGATGATCGGACGATCCGCTACTACGGGACGATCGGTCTGCTCGACCGCCCGGCGATGCGGGGCCGGACCGCGCTCTACACCGTTCGCCACCTCGCGCAGGTCGTCGCGATCAAGCGCCTGCAGGCGACCGGCCGCAGCCTCGCCGAGATCGCCGCGATGTGGGCGCAGCTCACCGACGAGTCCCTGATGTCGCTGTCGGGCGTCGTGCTCTCGGCGACGGGCAGGTCACCCGCGCGCAAGGAGTTCTGGAAGCGCGAGGCTCGTCCGCTAGCGGAGTCCGCCGACGTCCTCGCGCCGTCGCCCGCACCGCGCATGCAACCCGCTCCGCGCGTGCAGGCGCCTGCCGACCTCGCGCCAAGCGAGCTGCGCGTCCAGCTCGCTTCCAATGTCTTTCTCACGATCGCGATGCGCGACGACGGCGGCGCGCTCGCTCTGTCTCCTGCCGACGTTCGCGCGATCCGCGCGGCCGCGGCCCCGCTCGTAGCCGAGCTGGCACACCGCCAGCTCACCCCACACGCTGGGGAGGAGGAACCATGACCGCGATGCCGATGCCGATGGTGGTGAACGTGATGTCCGAGGACGAGGTGGCGATGTTTGGTCGAACATCGGAGGCTGGGTCGGCCGGTTTCGGTGCGCTCGAGACCGCTCGCGGGCTGTTGCCGCTGATCGCGCTCGATGTCGACGCGCGCGTCACGGGGGTGGTTGCATCGATCGAGGTCGCGCAGACGTTCGTCAACACGACCGGCGTCGCGATCGAAGCGACGTACATGTTCCCGCTCCCCGATCGTGCGGCCGTGCATCGGTTCCGCATGGAGGTCGCGGGTCGGGTGATCGAGGGGATCGTCGACGAGCGCGGCGCTGCTCGCGAGCAGTACGACGAGGCGATCGCCGCGGGGCATCGCGCGGCCATCACCGAAGAAGAGCGCGCGGGTGTGTTCACGCTGCGCGTCGGCAACCTCCTGCCGGGCGAGACTGCGACCGTGCGCCTGTCGCTGATCGGTCCGCTCCCTGTCGACGATGGCGAGGTCACGTTCCGATTCCCCCTCGTCGTCGCGCCGCGCTACATGCCGGGCCGCGGCCTCGGCGGTGAACAGGCGGGCCTCGGCACCGCCGTCGACACCGACCTCGTTCCCGATGCGTCGCGGATCTCGCCGCCGGTCAGCCTCCCCGGCATGCCGAACCTCGTGCGCCTCGGGCTGCGCGTGTCGCTCGAGGATCACCACGTGCGCGACGTCGCGTCGAGCCTGCACACCGTGACCTCCGCGCGTCACGATGCACACGTGATCCAGGTCGTCCCCGGGCCGGGCGAGCGGCTCGACCGCGACTTCATCCTGCGCTGGCGCTTCGATGGCAGCGAGCTGCGCAGCTCGCTCGTGTGCGCCGACGATGCCGACGGAAAGGCCGGCACGTTCCTCCTCACGCTCGTGCCTCCGAGCACGACGGCACTTGCCACGAAGCCGCGCGACGTGGTCTTCGTGATCGATCGCTCGGGCAGCATGCAGGGCTGGAAGATGGTCGCCGCACGGCGCGCTGCCGCCCGGATGATCGACACGCTGACCTCGCGCGATCAGTTCACCGCGATCGCGTTCGATAACTCCGTGCAGCTCGTCCCCGAGCCGCAGCTCGTCGTGGCGAGCGATCGCAACCGCTATCGCGCGGTCGAGCAGCTCGCGAAGATCGAAGCACGCGGCGGCACCGAGCTCGCCGAGCCGCTGCGCCGCGCAGCCCAGCTCCTGGCTGGCGGGACGAACGATCGCGAGCGCGTCATCGTGCTCGTCACCGACGGTCAGGTCGGCAACGAGGACCACATCCTGCGCGAGCTCGCACCGAACCTACGCAACGTGAAGATGTTCACGCTCGGCATCGACCAGGCCGTCAACGCGGCGTTCCTCAAGCGGCTCGCCGCGGCGGGAGGCGGGTTGTGCGAGCTCGTCGAGTCCGAGGATCGCCTCGACGCCGTGATGGCCAAGGTCCATCGCAGGATCGGCACGCCGATCGCGACCGAGATCGCGCTGCGGGCGTCGGGTCTCGATCTCGACGTCACCGCGACGTTCCCGGCGAAGCTCCCCGATGTCTACGCCGGTGCGCCCGTCACGATCTTCGGGCGCTATCGCGGCACCGCACCCGCGACCGCTGCCGTCGACGTGAGCGGCACGAGCCTCGGCGAAGCGATGCACCACACGGTCACGCGGGATCCGAACGTGACGACCGCGCCGTGGCTCGGGGCGAGCTGGGCGCGCGCGGCGATCCGCGATCTCGAGGATCGCTACGCCGCCGAGCAGACGACGGCAACCGAGCACCGGATCGTCGCGATCTCGAAGCAGTTCACCGTGCTGTCGCGGTTCACGGCGTTCCTCGCCGTTGATCGCGCCGAGATCGCGAACCAAGGTGGCCGCATCAAGCAGATCGTTCAGCCAGTCGAGTCGCCGGCAGGCTGGGAGGGCGGCGGTGGCAACGCGCGCACGATGGCCGGTGGGATCCAGCGCGGCGCGTTCACGGGCGTGCCGTATCCGCAGTCGATCCCGTCTCCCGCGATGCCGGCTCCGGCGCCGATGCCGGTTGGCCCGCCGACGATCTATGCGTCAGCACCGCCGATCAACGGACCGACCGGTGCGCCTGGCGCGCCGAGGGTGCCGCCGTCGAAGTTGTACCTGAGAGCGCCCGGGGCGGTGGACGCGAAGGTGGATGCCGGTCGGGCGCCGCGCGACACCCTGCAGAAGAAGGACATGGCAGAGCGTCGGCGCGAGGCGCCGCCGAAGCCGAGCGAGCCCGAGGAGCTCGAGCGTGCGGCGGCGGCACCGCAGGATGCGAACGCGTACCTCGTCAGCCTCGCGACGCTCGCGCGCGAGCTCGATGCCCAGGCACGCGGTCGTGCCGACGGAGCCTCGATCCGCGTCCTGCGCCAGCGGCTCACCGAGTGGGTCGAAGATGTTCGCTCGGTCGGCGCGAACGACGCGCTCGCGACCATGGTCGAGCGGCTCGTGCAGCGGCTGTCGGCGGCACTCGCCGCCGGGACGCAGCTAGTCGCCGAGGCGATCGCGATCGCGGGCGAGCTCGCCGTGCTCGCAGCCGGTGGTACGCCACCGACGACGAAGGGCAGCCGAGTGGCGTTCTGGAAGTAGGGCTGGTACGACGAGGCGTGCGGCGCTTCACAGTCCTGACCGTGCTCGCCGCGTGCTCGCCCGCCCGCACGCGTGACGAGCCGGTCGCCGCGCCGCCACCCCCAGCCGCGAGGGCGACGATCGATGCGGCGGTGATGCCCGACGCGGTGGTGGCGCCCGACGCGGCCCGCCCCGTGCTCGCCGTCGTCGACGCGCCGATGAAGTGGTCCGGTAAACGCGCCGAGCTGACGCTCGAGTACCGCCGCGCGCACAGCGATGCGGCGGCGACCGATCTGACGATCATGCCGCGCGTGATCGTCCTGCACTACACGGCGGGTTCGTCGGCACAGGGCACGCGCGAGTACTTCGACAACCTCGAGATCGAGGCGAGTCGTGCGGCGCTGCGGCGCGGCGGCAAGGTCAACGTGTCATCGCACTACCTGATCGATCGCGACGGGACGATCTATCGCCTCCAGCCCGACACGCGCTTCGCACGGCACTGCATCGGCCTCAACCACCTCGCGATCGGTGTCGAGAACGTCGGCGACGACAAGAAGTGGCCGCTGACCGCTGCGCAGGTGATCGCGAACGTGGCGCTCGTTCGCGAGCTGACGGCGACGCACGCGATCACGCACCTGCTCGGGCACCACGAGGTGATGGGCTTTCGCGATCACGCCTACTACGTCGAGCTCGACGCGTCGTACCAGAACAGCAAGTCCGATCCGGGCGCCGCGTTCATGGCGAAGGTCCGTGCCGAGGTCACCGACCTCCACCTGGCCGGCCCGCGGAGCTAGCGCGTCTTCTTCGGCAGCTTCTTCAGCGTCGCGTGCACGGTCTGGTTGTTCGACTTTGGCGTGACCTTCTGCGTATCGGCGGCGAAGCCGTCCTTCGTGATCTTCAGAGTCGTCAGCTCGAACGAGGGGAGCTTGACCGTTGTCGGCGTGAAGCCCATCGACTTGGATCCGACCGTGATCGACGCGCCGGCCGGCGTCGAGCTGACCTTGACGGAGAACGTCGTCTTCGCGAGCACGACCTTGATCGATCGGCCCCCGGTCCTGGGCGTGACCGCGCGCGTCTGCGACACGAAGCGTGCCTTGCGCACGACGAGCTTGGCCTCGACGCCGCACGGCAACGTCAGCGCCGCCGGCGTGGTTCCGACGACCGCCTTGTCGATCACCACCTCGGCACCCGTCGGGACGCTCGACACCGAGAGCTTGCATTCGGTCGGCTCCACGACCGCGACCGGAGCATCGACGACGACCGGAGCCTCGCTGCCCGCATCGGTTGGCGTCACGGCGACCGTGCCGGTGCCCGGTGGGGGCCCGGTGTCGGGTTTGATCGCGGTGTCGATCTTCGTGTCGACCTTCGAGTCGGGCGTGATCGCGGTGTCGACCTGCTTGATGTCGGTCTTCGTCGAGGTGTCGGCCTTGGAGCCACCGAGTGCGAGCAGCAGGATGATCCCGAGGATCACCACGGCACCTGCACTCGCGAGGATCACGATCAGGCGCTTCTTGCGAGCAGCGTCGTCGATCGCAGGCGTCGGTCCCGTCGAGTAGCTCGGGATGTCGCCGGTCTCGCGGAAGAAGCCACTCCCCGCATCGGTGACCATGCGCGGCGGCGGGCCCTGGAACGCCGGGTTCGATCCACTCGCGGACGCGAGGTTCGAATGCCCCACGGGCGGCATGACGTACGAGCTGGCCACGGGCAGCACCGCCTGCATCGGCGTCGCACCGGGCGGCTGCAGCGGAAGTGGCAGAGGCGTCGGCGGGAAGCTCGTCTGGATCGGCATCAAGCCGTCGTCACCGACGACCGGCGCCATCGCCGCCGGCGGTGGCGGCTCGTCGGCGTCATCGAGCGCGGGCATCGGCAGCAGCGGCTCGATCAGCGTCGGATCGACCTGGACCTTGGGGCCTTCGGTGTGGGCTGGCTCGGTGGCCACGCGCGCGTACGAATCGAGCGGCTTCTCGCTCGACACGACCGAGACTGGTGGGCCGGGCGGTAGATCGCCGTCGGGACGCTTCTCGACCTTGCTCGGCTCACTCCACCCATCGGGCTGCGAAGGATCGAGCGCGATCATCCAATCCTCCGTCTGTCGACGGGGAGAAACCGGCTTCCTGGTATCGTCGGCCGGAGCGGGCGCCGCGGCTTTCTCGCCTGGAGCGGCGCGCGGCGTCGGCGTGATCGTCGGACCGTCGATGCCCGGGGTCATCGTCCAGTCGCCGCTCGGCGTCGGCTCTTCGATCGTGGCATTGACGATCGATGCAGGCAGCGGTGGCTGAGGGGGCAGGGTCGCGCTCAGCGCATCGATGTCGTCGGTGCCATTCGCGCGAACGGTGACCGGGCCGGTCGGACCCTGCGCGACCATCACCGACGTATCGCGGCTCTCCTCCTCGGTCGGCGTGGGCTTCGCTGGCGCAGCGGGAAGCACCATCACACCCGATGGGACGACGGCGATTCCCATCACCGTCTTCCGCGTCTCGCGGCCTGGCTTCTCGACGTCTTTCGGCTTCTCGGCGACGATCATCACCGGCGCAGAGCCGTCCACGGGGACCTCGATCGGTACCGTCGAGTCCGAGAGTGGGTCGGGGATTCCGTCATCGGCGATCTGCGGGATCGCCGTCAGGTCGGTCGGCTCGCTGACCTCGACCTCGGGAGGCGCGGGCTTCGCCGCGGCGACGACCGGCGGCGCGGGCTGCACCGTGGGCGGCGCCGGCTGTTGCACGATCGGCATCGGCGCGTACGGCGTCGCCATCCTCGGCGGCTTGGTCGGTGGAGGGGCAGGTGTCGATCCTGCCGCCGGCGGATGCGAGCCAGCGGGCGGCGTACGCACCGGCGCGGGCGCGGGCTTGGTGCCACGCATCGTCACGTCGAGATCCTGCTTACGACCGCTCGCGGGCGCGGTGAGATCGACGCCGGGGGCGGGGCCGCGCATCGTCTGCGCGAGATCGCTGGTGCGTGCAGTCGCGCTGGGGTCATCGCGGCGCGCGGCGGCGGCGGTGACGGCGGCGCGGAGGCCACCTGTGGGATCCGGAGGCTTTGCGAGCGGAGCGACACCCATCGCCGTCGGCGTAGGCGTCACGGGCGTCTTCGTGGCGGGCGCCAGGGGCTTCGCGAGCGGAGCGACGCCCATCGTCGTCGGTGTGGGTGGCGGCTTGAACGGCGGCGGCATCGTGCCACCTGGCTTGGCTGCCGTCGGGTTCGGGCCGCTCGCGGTGCGCGGTCGACCGGGCGGGATCGACGGTACCGACGGCACCACGAACTTCTGGCCGGCGTTCTTGGGCGGGACCTCACCACCTTCGCCCGGCAGCGGAATGCCTTCGCCGATCGCGACGCACTCGGCGAGCGCGTTGACCGCGTCGACGCGACCGCTCGGAACGGGCGGCCGGGACCGCGGTTCCGCCGGAACGTCCGCGGGGCGGGGCGCGATCGTCGGAGGCGACACCTTCAGCGCGAGCCGCGCCTTCTCGAGCTCGGACAGCGTCGTCTTGCTCGGCTCGTCGGGGCCCGTGAACTTGAGGGTCATGCCGACCCGGCCATAGAGCACCGACGGCGTCCGCGCAGACGACACGACCTCCGCGTCGCCCTCGACCATCACGCCGCCGTCCTTGAGCGTCAGCGCGAAGCGACCCTTCCTGCCGGGCGGGAGCGGGTCGGAGATCGGGACGAACACGACTCCGTTGCGGTCCGCGTAGCGGCGAAACGCAGCAACGAACTCTTCGCCCGACGCACAGGCCGAGACCAGGTAGATCGGCGCCCCAGTCGTCACCTTCCACCAGTGTAAGCCGCTTGCCCCGAAAATGCGACGGGCGCCAGGAGGTAGCCCCCTTGGCGCCCGTTCAGCACTTCTCTCATTTACATGATGGCGAAGTCATGAGCACGGACGGTCTTGCGACCGTTCTCGCCGGCGCGCTTCGCGGCCTGCTGGATGTACCAGGCGACGAGGCCGTTGAGGCCGTCGAGGGCATCACCCGCGGTGTTGCAGCCGGCGTCCTTGATCATCGAACGAACCTTGGAGCTGACGAGCAGCATCTCGGTGGGCTTGCCGCCGCCCGACTTTCCACCCTTCTTCGCTTTTGCCATCTGAATCTCTCCTGAAGAAATGTTGTGAGGTGCGGTTCTTTTACACCTCTGCGGAGGGTTTAGAAGGGTCTCCGCGCGAGTTTTTCCCTAGCGATCGAACGTCGCGACGAACGTGTCGGGCTTCGGGATCCGATCTCCCTCGGCACGCGTCGACTCGAGCGCGGGTGACGCGAGGTCGAGCTTGAAGCGGTAGATGCCGGCAACGTACGCGGCTCCCTTGTCATCGATCGCGACCGCGCGACCCTGGTCGTGGTCCTTGTCGCCAAATGACTGCGACCAAACGACGGCTCCCTTGGAGTCGAGCTTGAGCGCGAACACATCCTTGTTGCCCTTGCTCGTGAGCGGGCCCTTGCCGAAATCGATCGTGCCGTAGAACCAGCCCGTGGCGACGATGTTGCCCACGGCGTCAGTCGCGACTCCGAACGCGATGTCCTCGCGCTCGGCTCCGTACGTGTGCGCCCATTCGAGCTTGCCTGACGGAGTGAACCGCGCGACGAAGATGTCGGACTCGCCCTTCGACGTGTGATCATCGCCGTCGCCGAACGACGCGCTCTTGTCGAACGAGCCGACCATCGTGATGTAGCCCGAGGGGTCGATCGCTACGCCGCCGGCGACGTCATTGAACGCGTTGCCGAACCGCGATGACCACAGGTGATCACCGTTGAGGTCGTACTTGGCCAGGACGACGTCGAGATCGCTGCCACCACCGGCCTTGAGCTTGTTCTTGCCGCCCCAATCGGAGACGTCTTTGAACTGACCCTGCACGACGACGTTGCCCTGCGCGTCGACGGCGACGTGCGTGATCGTGTCCTCGTATGCGCCGCCGAACTGCTTGACCCACTCGAGGTCTCCGCTCGCGGCGAGCTTGATCAACATCGCGTCGGTGCCGCCACGCGACTTGAGCGCCGTCTGCCCGAACTGCGCGGTGGCAGAGAACGAGCCGCCGATGATCCAGCCGCCGTCGGGTGCCGCGACGATCGTATTCGCGCCGTCCGAATCGATCCCGCCGAAGTTCCAGGTCCAGATGATGCCGCCATCCTTGTCGAACGCGGCGACGTACGCATCGTCGGACCCCGCTGACTTCTTCGTGAACTCCCCGAGCTTGATCTCGTCGAGGAAGTTGCCGACGACGACGACCGTGTCACCGCGCACCGCGACGGCGTTCGCCGTGTCGTCGCGCAGGGCACCAAACGTTTGCGCCCAGGCGATCTTGCCGTCGGCGCCGACCTTGACGAGGTAGCCATCGGAGGCAGGTTTCTTCGGATCCTTGCTAGCCGCGACCTTCTTGCCGACCGTGCCGCCGAAGTCGATCTCGCTGTCGAAGTAGCCCGCGATGTAGACCTCGCCGCTGGCCGACAGTGCGAGGTCGCGCGGAGCATCGATCCCGAGTCCGCCGAAGCCGACCGCGCGCAGCGCTTTGCCGGTGGCACCGCCGCTATCCGTGGCGAGCGGTGGCAGTGGCTTGGTGTCGACCGGCTTCTTGACCTGCGGAGCCGGCTGCTCCGTCACCTTGGGGTCGGGTGCCTTCGCCTTGTCGCCGTCGCCCTCCTTCTTCGAGCATGCGGAGGAGGCAACCAGGCTCAGAGCGATCACGATCGAGAACGGACGCATAATGAAGACGATGTCACGCGCGGCAGATCACATCAACGCTCAACGCGAGCGGTTTGTCGTCGGAGAATTCGTCGGAACCGTGGACGCGGCCGGTTGTCTGAGCGCGCCGCAAAGGTACGATGCCGTCCATGTGGCGCTCGTGGTGCGTGTTCGCTGCAACCCTGGCGCTCGTCGCGTGTCCCGGTCGCCCGCCCGCGACGAAGCTGCCCGAGCCACCCGACGACCGCGCGCTGAGGATCCGGATCGCGAACGCCGAGGCGCGCCGAGGTGCAGGACTCGTCGAGCTCGTCGAGCTCGCAACACACGGCGAGCGGCCGGAGCGGCTGCTCGCGCTGCGTGCCCTCGGTCGCACGGGTGGAACGACCGC
>JANOPP010000524.1:0-2606 GCA_031421915.1 Myxococcales bacterium
GCGGCGGCCCGCCCGCTCGTCGCAGGTGATCCGTTCTGCGGATTCGCAGCGGAGCGCGCGGACAACAGCCTCGGAGCGGCCGGTGCCATTCGGGTTCGCACCAAGGCCGAGGGCTACGCGTGGCTTCCCGTCACTGGTATCAGCGCAGCCATCGACTGCGTCGTTCCGGTGTTCGCCAGCGACGACGACACCTTCACCACCACGCGTGCGGCGAACAGCTTCATCGGCTTCGGGATTCTCTACGATCCCAACATGGCCCTGACGCTTGTTCACTACCGCGCGGCCAAGCCGCTGACGGCACTGACCGACGCTTCGGTCGCTCACGCGCTCAATGCGACGTTCAGCGATACCGAAGCCGAGGCCGCGCTGAATGCGCTCGGCACCAAGGTCAACAGCATCATCGACGTGCTCGAGCAGCACGGGCTGATTAAGGCGGCGTAGGCGCAAGCCTCGTCTCTTAAGATCGAAGAGAAAGGAGAACAATCATGTATGAAGTTTTGACGTCGCGACAGATCCGGATGGCTGTCCTCAACGAGATGCAGGGCCAGCTCATCGATCCGGACCTGAAAGATCTGCTCATCACCGGCGATTTCGTCGATTCGACTTCCCCGAGCGAGACGTACGCCGACATTTCGAGCATCCCGCAGATGCGCGAATGGATGGGCGAGCGTGCGGCCGGTGAACTCTCCGAGTTCACCTACGAGCTCAAGAACAAGAAGTTCGAGACCTCGCTGGGCTATCCGGTCGACTGGCTTCGCTACCAGAAGACCGGCCTCATCAACAATGCGGTGGCCGGGTTGGAGGGGGAGTCGGAGGAGCATGTTCTCGACCTCATGTACAACCTGATCCTGAACGGGGAAACCGGCCTCTGCTACGACGCCAAGGCCTTCTTCGCCACCGATCATCCCACCGGCAAGAACGCGGCTGTGACGATGTCCAACATCGTGACGGCCGATGTGTCGGACATCGTGGCGGCGGATCCCAAGGGCACCGCCGCGAGTCCTTCGGTGGCGGTGGCCGCCGCGGCCATCCGGCTGGGGACCGAGCGCCTGCGTTCGTTCACTTCGGACAACGGTCGTCCCATGAACGAGCGGGTCAAGCAGTTCTACATTGCTTGTCCCATCAGCCTGGAGGGGATCCTGAACGCCGCGATCTCTGGCCAGCAGGCGGTCACCACCGATGGGCAGGTCGATGCGCTGCGAGGCAGCGGTCGCAGCTACACGGTGAACGGCAGCGCGCGCCTGGCGAGCTGGGACGACGACTTCGTCATCTTCACTCGGGGAGCCCGCGTCCGTCCTTTCGTTGCTCAGCAGGTCGGTACTCCCACGGTGACGTCGCAGGCGGAGGGCTCGCACATTGAGCACCAGTTCGACCGCCACGAGCATGGCATTCTTGCTGTGCGAAACGCGGGCTACTGGGGCTGGCAGGCGGCCGTCAAGGTCAAGCTGCAGGCCTGAGCGTGACGAAGCTGACTCTGAAGTGCGAGAAGGTGCTCGGCGGGGTGAAACTCCCCGCCGGGTACTTTCTCGCCTCGGTGGAGCCGACGGCGTCGCTCGCGGACGTTCGGCTCGTGGTTCAACTCGGCGCTGGCGATCTCGTGGAGACCGAGGCGGCGCACGCCGACCTGGTGCTCACACGAACGAAGGTGCTCGGCGGCCAGGTGTGCGTAGACGGGCACCGCGTTGCCGCTCTCGCGCTCCCGGAAGGCGTTGCTCTCGCGGATGTTCGGCTGGTGCTGCTGACTGGCGAATACGAGCTCGTCGACGAAGCGCTGGTCGAGCCGCCGGCGGTGGTCGCTGACGTTGACGACGAGATCTCCGGCGTTCCCGCTCGCGGCCGCCGGGGCAAGGCTGGTCCGGAGTAGCGATGTCCTTCGCCGCTTCAGTCACCGCGGACATGCTGGCGATCGCCAGTGCGGACGAGTTTGGGGAAGTACTCCTCTACCGTCCGCACGGAGGCGTCGCGCATGACGTGCACGCGAATGTCGCGCGGCACCCGCTCACCCTGAACGAGGCGGGACTGAAGCATTCCCAGCAGCTCGTGTTCGAGATTGTGATTTCACGGGATCCGACGCTCGGCGTGACCTCGATCAACAAGGGCCTCGACAAGATAGACGTGCCGCGGGCGCGAGGCGCTACTGCGGAGACCATGCGCGTTCAGGAAGTACTCGCCGAGGGTCTCGGCTCCTGGCGGATCAAGGCTGTCGGCTGATGGCTGTCACGGTTCACATCCGCAAGGGCGAGATTCAGGGGCTCGTCAGCGTGGTGCCGGGGAAACTCGCCGAAGAGGTGAAGAAGGAGTTTCTGGGTCTCGGCGTCGACTTCCAGAAGGCGGTTGCAGGGCACTTCGCGGCGAACAGCACGAAGGGCCGACGGGCGAAGTACTGGGTCCTCGACAAGGTGGCGGACCGTCGCAAGCTCAAACAGTTCCGTAAAGGACCCGGTGATGCCGGGGTCCGGCCCGGTGACGCGATCCTATCCGTGTTCACGGCGTCGGGCCCGCTGGCGATGCACGAGACCGGCGGAACGATCACCGACCCGTCCGGTGGATCGATGTCCATCCCGATCGGCAGTGCGACGAAGAAGGACGGCCGCGCGCGCAAGCCG
>JANOPP010000525.1:0-2320 GCA_031421915.1 Myxococcales bacterium
CTGATCGACCGTTCCGGATCGATGCAGGGTGCCCGACTCGAGGCTGCGATCGCGCTCGTCAACACCTCGCTCGACGCGATGGCGCCGAGGGACGTCGTCGGCGTGATCGCCTTCGATGTGACGGCCGACATCATCGTGCAGCCGACGCGCCTGACGAACCGGATGCGCATCCAAGCGGAGATCGCGAGGGTGAAGACAGGAACGGGCGCCAGCTTCCGCCCGGCGCTCGAAGAGGCACACGCGATGCTCTCCGGTGTGAAGGGCGGCAAGATCGTCGTCCTGATCACCGATAGCGATGCGGCGAGCGAGGGTGTCGACGAGCTCGTCACCGCGATGGCCCGGCAACACATCGCGGTGTGGGGCGTCGGCTTCCCGGGCGTGAATCGGAAGTCGCTCTCGAGCATCGCTGACCTCGGCGGGGTCGCATCTACTTCGCCGAGGACTCCGGTCGCCTGCCGACGCTGTTCACGGCAGCCAAGCCCAGAGTCGCTCGACCGAGCAGTCGAGCACAGCGGCAGGGATTCTCAGATCAGCACACCTAGGCAACGAGACGCCGCGCCCGCTCACCGGGCACTTCGCGCACCGAGATCAACCCGTGCCGCTTCCACCCGACCGTGAGTAGCCACGACTGCGGTCGACACACCGGCAGGATCGCGTGGTCCGGTGGCTTCGTGGCCAGGTAGTTCTTCCCGCCCGTTTCCTTCCACCCGTCGAAGCTCACACCGCTCGAGAACGGGTCGACGTTCCAGCTGACGCCGCGGTCTTGCCGATGCCGGCGCCAGTTGTTGAGCACGTACGCCCGGGCGTGCCGCGCGGCGAGCGGAGACGTGATCGCCTTCGGGTGATAGCGATCGCTGAACACCCTCCCCGTCCGCTTCGTGCCGCGCGCCTTGCTCGCCGCCTGGTTGATGTACCTGGCCGCCGCGATCTCGAGCGCCTGCATCCCCTTGGCAAGAGCCTGCTTGTCGTTCGCTTCGACGATCAGGTGAACGTGCCCATCCTGCAGGCTGATGTCGATCACGCGAAAGTCCGAGCGCCCCAGCACGGTCCCAAGCGCCTTGCGAACTGCGTGATAGAGGCTGCGCGTGCGCAGGGTGCCGAGGTCCTTCTCGATGCGCAGGGTGACGTGCAGCGGGTGCACCGCTGCCACCGCGGGCCGGACCTTGTGCCGCTCGCTCGAGCGCCGCTGATTCTTCGGCGGCCGACCGGCGCCCTCGCGCTTTCCTCCCCAGTAGACCAGGTCCTGCTGGAGGTGCTTCTTCCTCGCCCGCGCCATCCCTGCTTCCATACCAAGTGAGAATTGATCGGTCAACTTGAATTCGCCGATATATACTAGATTCATCAACACAGATGACTCTGCCTTCATGTGAACCGGTACACAGCACATGGCTCGCTGACACAGCAGCCTTCGAACATCCCTGAGGCGGCCCGAAGTTCGAGTCGACGGCACTGCGGCTGTTCATCCCGGGTCACCAGCGAGGCCTTGCACTCTGCCGACCGCGCCAATCTGGATCGTCATTTTTGCCTCCTGTCCCCGAAAGGATCATCTGCGAGGAGCGCGGAAGGGTGGCGTCAGCGCTGTGAGTCGTGTGGGCAGGCGCGCCCCCGGCGCCGCGCAACCGAATCGGGCTCGCGGACGCGCGGCTGTCCATCACGAGTCATCAGCGACGTCCCGCGTTCTCGACGGTCGCCGCGTGGATTCTTCGCCCCGTTGCACGATGCAGTCGCCGGCGACGGTCGGCCGGCCCGCCCGCTGTGCCGCGGACCGAAGCTCGAGTCCGCGGATGCGCGGCTGTCCATACGGATCACCAGCAAGGTCTTGCGCTCGGCCGACCGTCGCCAACCTGGATCGTCGTCCTTTCCCTCCTCGTCCCGAAAGGATCATCTGCGAGCTCGCGGACGCGCGGCTGTCCATCACGAGTCATCAGCGACGTATGGCGCCGCGTGGATTCTTTGTAGCTCGTCGACGTTCATCGACAGGGCGTCAACGCACGGGCCTCGAACACGTGGTGCAGCGTCGTGAGCCGACGACGCTACGACCCGACGCACCGTCGTGCCCGCTCACGGACAGCTGCCGGGCAGCTGCGTGATCCAATCGCGGATCAGCGCGAGGCCCTCGGCATCGACGAGGTTTCGCCCGAGCTCTGGCATCTTGATGTCGGCCTCGGTCGACTCGATGCGGAACACGAGGATCGACGCATCTGGCTGCCCGGGCACGATGCCGTACGCGCGACCGCCCGAGCCGCGGCCAGCGGCGACCGGTGGCTTGCACACGCCGTAGTCGACGGGCGCGGACTGCGCGAGATCGAGGTAGAGGCCC
>JANOPP010000526.1:0-3586 GCA_031421915.1 Myxococcales bacterium
CGCGCAAGCGGACATCACTCGCCTGAGCCGCGAGGTTTCGGAGCTGGCCCTTAAGAACATCACGGCGCGCGCCCTGGTGACCCGGCGAGAACTGGCGACAAGGGGGGCGGAACTGTTGCAAGCCTTCCTGAAGTCGAACGAAGTCATCGCACGCGACGAAATAGAAACGACGGTGAACAAGGTCCTGGAGACGACGACTCGGCGCTTCTACAAGTTTGAAGTGGACGACTCATTCCAAATTCGCCTTCTGTTTGCGGATGGAACTCCGACGCCGAAGAGCGGGGGCGAGAATCAAATGATGAGTTTGGCTTTCCTCGCTGCGTTGGTTGAGTACGCGAAAAAGAGATCAGTTGGGGACGCAGATGGGCTGTTCATTCCGGCCACGGTCGCGCCACTCGTATTGGATTCGCCTTTTGGTCAGCTCGACAACGCGTATCGCGAGGCAACAGCGAAGTTCGTGCCGTCGATGGCACCACAGGTCGTGTTACTCGTGTCTAGTTCACAAGGAAAGGATGAGGTCTACACGGCCCTTCAGGACCGAATAGGCAAGGAGTACGTCTTGATTGCACACAACGCCCAGGAACGAGGGCAGAAGCGGCAAGACTTTCTCACCATTGGTGGCAAAAGGATGGCGACTACGCTGTTCAGTTGCGACCGCAACATGACCGAGATACGAGGAGTTCCAGCGTGAGGAATGTTCGTCGACCGGAAGCCTATGAGCCTTTGTTCAAGCGTTTCACCGACGCGCCACATCCGATTTCGGGCCGTCCGATCTTTGGGACTCAGCGGGAGTTCTTGTGTTTTCTCGCGGTTCTGGGGTTCAGCACGGGCGAGAGGACGCCGCTCGAGGGCAAGACGATTGAGCTTGACGGGCGCGTCTTCGATACGCACGAACAGTCTCGCGACGTGGTCTACCTGATAAGTCTGGCAGGCACGCGCAACGCGGAGATTCTGCTGCCCGAGCGTGAAGATGAAGCGGTCTCCGTCTTCGAGGAGTACGCTGCTTCTGGTTTGCGGGAAGTAGACCGATGGATGAAGGAATGCGCCGACGATCATGTCGGGGATCAAGCGGTACTGACTGCTCTTCGCAGGGAGGGATTCTTCGGCGATACCGGCCCGTCTATTGAGCAAGTTCTAGATGACGTCGAGTTTTGAGAACGAAGTCTAGGCACCGACAGGCCCTTCGAAATGTTCAAGGATGCAGCGTGGAAGGGCGTCTATCGCTCCGACGGCGATAACCTACTTGAAGACTTCTATCTGCCCGCTCTCAAGCAGTCCGTTGCGTACGATCGAGCAGTTGGGTTCTTCTCAGCGTCGATGTTGTCGTACGCCGCCCAAGGTGTTTCTGCCCTAGTCGAAAACGACGGCCGCATGCGGCTGATATTTGGTGGGGAAATCGATGAGGGCGACGCCGATGCCATTGCCGAGGGCTACAGCCTTCGCGCGCTTTCGGAGAGGGTCGGGCGGGTCATTCTGACTACGATTGACGACCTTGCCGAGGCGCTTGCTACGCAGCGCTTGGTCGCGTTGTCTTGGTTGATTGCCAACGGCCGCCTTGATATCAAGATTGCCCTGAAGCGACGGGGCATGTATCACGAAAAAATTGGCATCTTCACCGATGCCGGAGGCGATCGTCTCATCTTTCAGGGATCAGCCAATGAGACGACCTACGCACTGCTCCCAGATTTCAATTTCGAGTCGATCAATGTCTTTCCTTCGTGGCGACATGAACTGAAGGATCACTTTCAACCCTATCTTGATGGCTTTGAGCGCCTTTGGCAGAACGAGACGAAGAACACGTACGTGGTCGACTTCCCTGAAGCGGCGCGCGAGAGACTCGTCAAGATAATGGTTCGGCACTCTCAGAAGCCGACAGTGGAAATCGAGGTCGACATCTGGCGACGGATGACCGAACCGAAGAGCCGTAACGTGGATCCGCAAGCCGGTCTGCCAGTGGTGCCCAAGACATACAAGGGCGCGGTCTTTGAACTGGCGCCGCACCAGAGGGCTGCCCTGAATGGGTGGAAGAGTAGGGACTTCAACGGCATCCTTGCGATGGCAACGGGGTCCGGCAAGACCGTGGCCGCGATTTATGGCTTGATCCGGTTGTTCGAGAATACAAAGCGCCTTTTCGTTGTCATTGCGGTCCCGTACCAGGCGCTTGCGGACCAGTGGATCGAAGAACTTGCAGCGTTCGCTATCGAGGCGATACCGTGTTATCAGTCAACCATCGAATGGGCGGATCGACTCAGCCACGCAGTAACCCACTTTCAAACGGGCGCGCTACGGTTCGCTGCCTGCGTGGTTGTTAACCGGTCACTCGTCTCTGAGCAGTTCCAGCAGAGATTGGCCCGGGTTCCAGGCGAAAACCTCGCGTTCGTCGGCGACGAGTGCCATCACCACGCAGCGACTGCGGTTTCAGCTGCGCTGCCCCGACACGCAAGGATTCGCCTGGGGCTATCGGCGACACCGAGACACTACTTTGACGACGCCCGAACGGCGATCTTGACTGCGTACTACGGAGACATTGCGTTCGAGTACGACATGGCCACGGCATTGCGGGACGGTGTGCTTACTCCTTATCGCTACTACGTCCACTTCGTTGACCTTACGGACAGCGAGGCGGAAGAGTACCTTTTGCTCAGCGACAAGATTGCTCGCCTTGCTGCAGGGGCGGATCTCGAGGACGCGGACAGCGTTTCGAATGATGAGCTGAAGATGTTGTTATTCCGGCGTGCGCGATTGCTAGCCAATGCAGAGAACAAGCTTCCTTGCCTGGCCGCGTTGCTCGCCGGCTCCAAGCCGTCGCCGTTCCACCTCTTCTATTGCGGGGATGGCGTGGAGGAGGACCCAAAGGATGGGTTGGCGAGACAAGTCGACAAGGTGTCGAGGCTGTTGTACGAGCGCGGCTGGAAAGTCGCGCACTTCACCGCGCGGGAGGCGCCCTCGGCTCGTAGGGCAACCCTCGATAGTTTCCGAATTGGGCTGCTCGATGGCCTTGTCGCCATACGATGTCTCGATGAGGGAGTTGACGTGCCCGATTGCCGCGTTGCCTTCATCCTCGCCAGTTCTCGCAATCCGAAGCAGTTCATCCAGCGCCGAGGTCGCATACTTCGGCGCGCTCCGAACAAGGAGCATGCGGTCGTACATGACT
The DNA here is from genome assembly GCA_031421915.1 of Myxococcales bacterium. Taxonomy (GTDB): domain Bacteria; phylum Myxococcota_A; class Polyangia; order Haliangiales; family Haliangiaceae; genus JABFXX01. The sequence continues at coordinate 3,155 of JANOPP010000526.1, forward strand.
TGCTCGTGACGCTGCCGGACGGGTCAAGCCCCGGGTTGTTGGCGTCGCGGAAGCTCCTGGTAGCTGAGTTGGCTCGCGTGGCCGAGTTTGGGCGACTTGCTGTCAATCGTGCAGAGGTCTACGAAACGCTTCGGCCTCTCTTGGAGCATTACGACCTTCAGCACCACTTTGTATGACCTCTAAGCTGCAGGCGGTTGTCTTCTCGGCTTGCACGCTATGGCGTCGATGGAAAGGCCGTCGCGGCGGACAGGAGAGAGTCTTGGCGGGATACAAGATATGAAAGTCCACGATGCAGGTGTGCGGTCAAGGTTTGTCGGACTACCGCCGAACCGCAGTTGCCCTCGTCAGCCATTGTGCGAACGATGAGCAAGTTGAGGTAGGTTGCCTCTGCCTCTCCCGCAAATGTTCTCCAGTCGATCTCAATGCCACCCG
>JANOPP010000527.1:0-4644 GCA_031421915.1 Myxococcales bacterium
GTTTGGCCACCTTGGATGACGCGAACTTCGCGCGCACCGCTTCGGTCAGGTTCTTGAACTCGGGCCCCTGGAACAGCTTGCCGACGAAGTTTCCGCCGGGCGCCAGCACCGCCTCGGCGATCTGGAGCGCGCGTTCGAACAGCGCCTCGGACCGAGCCTGGTCCATGTTGCGGATGCCGCTCGTGTCGGGCGCCATGTCGCTGAGCACGACGTCGAAGTTCGGCAGGTCGCCGAGGAGCACCTTGATGTCGATCGTGTGGACGTCACCGACCACGACGCGTGCCTTCGGCGGGGCCCCCGGCACGCCTTCGCGGTCGAGTCCGACGAGGACGGCCTTGTCACCGATCTTCTGCTCGGCGTACTGCAGCCATGAACCCGGCGCGCAGCCGAGATCGAGGACGCGGTGTCCACCATCGAAGATCTTGTGCTTGTCGTCGATCTCTTCGAGCTTGTAGACGGCACGCGCGAGGAAACCCTCCCGCTTCGCCTTCTGGTGGAAGCGGTCGTGGCGGGTGCCGCGATCGTCGAGTCGCTTTGACATGATAGAAACGCCCGGTCGCCGTGAAGCGCCGGGCGTCTACAGCAGGAGAAGCGGTGCCACCCTGCGCGAAGCGCAGGGTTAGATCAACCGCGACCCGCAGCGGCCTTCTTGGACGCCTTGAGCGGGTTCTTCGAGCGAACCTCTTCCTTGCCCTCGCCCTTGCGCTTGTACGCAGTGCGCGTCGCGGCCTTGGTCACGATGACGTAGTCATTGGACGAGCCGGGGACCGAGCCACGAACGAGGATGCAGTTCTCCTCGGCCATGATGCGGAACAGCTGGAGGTTCTGCGCCGTGACCTTCTCGTTGCCCATCTGGCCCGCCATGCGCTTGCCCTTGTGGACGCGCTGCGGGGTCAGGCGGCAGCCGATCGAGCCGCCGTGGCGGAAGTACTCGTGGTTACCGTGGGTGCGCGGCTTGCCGGCCATGTGGTGGCGCTTGAACACGCCCTGGTAGCCCTTGCCCTTGCTCGTGCCTTCGACGTCGATCGGGATGTTCTCCGCGAACACGTCCTGCGGTCCGAGCACCTGGCCGACCGTGTACTTCGCGAGCTCCTCGGCGGACACGCGGATCTCACGGATGAAGCGCTGCGGCTTGATGCCGGCTTCCTTCACCGCGCCGAGCTCCGGCTTGTTCGCGAGGCGCAGCGGCTTCTCATCGAAGCCGAGCACGATGGCGGTGTAGCCGTCGCGCTCCTGGGTGCGGGTTCCGACGACGTGGCACGGGCCCGTCTGGATCACGGTGACCGGGATGGCTTCGCCCTCGGCGGAGAACACCTGGGTCATTCCGAGCTTCTTGCCTAGAAGGCCAATTTTGAGTGCCATGACGTAACAGCTCCTACGTACCGGAAACGAGGGCTGAATCTATACGCGCCGAGACTCGCCCCGTCAAGCAGCCGTTAGGCGGAAGACCCGACACGTGTTCTCGACCGTTTGCGCGGCTAAGTCCTCGTAACTCATGCCTGCGCAGGCCGCGACGACCTCCGCGGTGTGAACGACGAAGGCCGGCTCATTGCGCTTCCCCCGCTTCGGGATCGGTGCGAGGTACGGGCAATCGGTCTCGACCAGGATGCGGTCGCGGGGTACGAGTGGCACCGAGTCGCGGATCGGCTGCGCCGTCTTGTACGTGATGATGCCGCTGAACGAGACGTAGCAGCCGAGCTCGGCGTACGCGCGCGCATCGTCGGGCGTTCCGGTGAAGCAGTGGATGACAACGCCGAGGTCCATCGCCTTGCCGGCGACCAGGATCGCGCGGGCATCCTCGTGCGCGTCGCGGATGTGGCAGACGACCGGCTTGCCGACCCGGTGCGCGAGATCGATGAACCGCTCGAACGCGGCCTTCTGTGCCTCGCGGGGCGAGTGGTCATAATAGTAGTCGAGCCCGGTCTCGCCGATCGCGACCACGCGGGGGTGCGGCGCGAGGCGCTCGTGCACCGCCCACCACTCGGGCGTCATCTTCTCGACGTCATGGGGGTGCGTGGCGACCGTGGCCCAGACGTTCGGGTCAGCCTCGGCGAGCGCGACCGAGCGCTCGGCCGACGTGGTATCGCCGACCGCACCGATGACGACGATGCGCTGCACGCCGGCGGCGCGCGCTCGCGCGAGGACCTCGGAGCGATCGGCGTCGAACTCGGGACCGTCGACGTGCGCGTGGGAATCGAACAGCGGCGTCACGACCGCGACCTCTCCTCGATCGAGCGCAACGACGAGGCAATCACCTCGAGCAGCTCCGAGCCCTTGCCGGTCTTCGCGAGCTTCTCGAGCGGCGCCTTGGCCCACTCGCCGGCGGTCGCGCCGAGCTGCTCGACGGCGAGGCCGCGGACATGCGTCTTGCGGGCGGCGAGAGCTGCGAGCAACACGCGGCGCGCCGCATCGTGATGCGCACCGTTCGGAGCGATCGCGAGGAGCTTGCCCGCGGCGAGCACGGTGACCTCGGGCGGAATCCCCTTGGTCGTCAGCGCGTGCGCGAGGGCCTCTGCGTCGTCGGGCGTGCCGAGGGTCGCGAGTGCCGTGACGGCGTCCCAGCCGCGTTCTGGATCCGCGAGCGCGGAGGCGAGGATCGAGCGGCCGCGCGGATCCTTGAGCTCGGCGAGTGCATACGCGACGTCGAACCGCGCGCTCGGATCGCTGTGCTCGAGGTGCGCGACGAGCAGGGGCAGGGCGCGCTCGTCGCCAATCGCACCGAGGGACAGGGCCGCCGCGCCGACGACTTGCGGATCCTTGTCGCCGAGCGCCTTCGCGATCGGATCGAACGACCGCTTTGCATCGATCTCGGCGAGCGAGGTCGCGGCCTGGAACCGCAGATCCGCGGGACCCTCGGCGAGCGCGGTCGCGAGCGGTTCGAAGCCATCGGGATGGCCGATCGTACCGAGCGCGATCGCGGCGTTCTGGCGAACCGGCGCTGCCCCGTCGTCGAGGCGTTTGACCAGCATGGGAATCGCCGATGGCTCGCGGAGCTCGCCGAGTGAGCCGCACGCCTCCATTCGCACCTCGGGTCGATCGTCGTCGAGCGCCAGCATCAGCGCATCGATCGCGCGGCGCTTCTCCGTCGGGTCGGTGACATCGCCGAGCGCCTGCGCGGCGAGCGCACGCGCCTTCGGACTGCCCGAGGCCAGGTCTCGCAAAGCGGCCTCGAACGTGATCGTCGAGCTAGGAAACAGGAACGACACCGACGAGACCCTAGCAGATAGATGTGGGGTACGATCGCCGCGTGATCCAGGCGAAACCAGTCGATGCACTGCGCAACATCGCCGCGCCGCGCGAGCTGATCGAGTGGGTCCGCAAGCTGCCGCCCGAGACGGCCGCCCGCAGCGCGTGGGTCGATGCAACGCGCGCCGACTGGATGCCCTACCTCGCGTCGATCCGGGGCATTGGCAACGAGGCGATCGTCCGCGCGGTCTGCGAGTGTGCGGCCGAGACGGCCGGGACCCTCGAGGGCCCCGAGGGCGAGCGTGTCCTCGAGGTGCTTCGCCAGAGCGCGTCCCGCGGGAAGTCCGCGCTCGCGACGACCGAGGCCGACCTCGCCGACCTCAAGCTCGCGATCATCCAGTGGGGCAACAAGACCGCGCCCATCGCCCGTCCGCTGTGGATGTACTGGTGCGAGCTGGTGCTCGAGCTCGCGCGCGCCGCATCGCGCGGCAACGTCCTCGTCGGTGTCTCGCTCGCCGCTCGCCTGCTCGCGAACGCGAACACGATCGGCAAACCCAACGCTCGCCCGGCGCACCTCGATCTCGTCGCCCGGCTGCGCGAAAAGCTGACGCTGGGAGGCTGAGCGCGTGGCGGTCGAGCCGTGCGATCAGTGCGACGGAGCCGGCATCTGGGCCGGTGGCTGCGAGCTCCCGATCGACTGCTGGCAGTGCCACGGCACCGGCGAGCAGCGCGTGCGCGGCAACTGCGATGCGTGCCTCGGCTGGGGGTGGGCGTACGGCGCTGTTCCATGTACTGCGTGCGGCGAGACCGGCTGGATCCCTGACGAGGTCGCGCTCTACCGCTGCAACGAGTGCTCGCGGACGATCCGCGCCGCGGAGGTCGAACCCGAGTGCTTCATCAACGTGACGCACCAGCTGACGCGGGTCTCGGCGCCGGCGACCGAGCGACCGCGCTGACGATCATTTCACGGCAACGCCGACCAGCATCGACGGTGCTTTCGCGCCCTTCTTCCACGCAGCGATCACCGTGCTCTCGGCAGCGAGGGCCTTCATGCCGACGGTGAGTCCGGTCGCGTACCGCGCGAGAACGGGCTCGGGCTCCGGCGTCACGTCGATGGTGACGGTCTGGTACTTCATGCACGTCGACTCGTAGACCAGCGTGCCGTCCCACTGGATCGCGGTGATCCGGTTGTTCGTTCGCATGTCGGCGCAACGCTCCTCCTTCCGGACCTGCTTGTCCCAGACGATCGTGACGGTGTCGCCGTCCTTCGTGAGCTTCGCGATCGTGCCGCTCGTGCCGCGCTTGCCGCGACCATCGAAGATCGCGCGCGACAGCGCCGGGTAGTCGATCTGGTCGCTGCTGGTGTCGAGCTCGAGGCCGGCCGTGAGGATCGCGGTGTACGTCGACGAGCGTGGGCCGCGGTGACCGGGCCAGCGCATCATCGCGCTGCCGAGCGTG